>CASFJB010000068.1 GCA_949294945.1 uncultured Eubacteriales bacterium | reverse complement strand
CTCCTCCCACATAGTCTCGGACCTGGAGAAGGTATGCGATTACATCGCCTTTCTCCACAAGGGAAAGCTGATGCTCCTGGAGGAGAAGGACGCCCTGCTGGAGGAATACGGCCTGCTCCAGTGCTCCCGGGAGGAGGCCGACAGGCTGGAGCCCTCCGCCGTCATAGGCCGCCGGGACAATCCCTACGGCTGCCGCCTGATAGTCCGCAAGGACTCCCTGCCCAGGGGCACAAAGACACAGCCGGTGAGCATAGAGGAACTGTTCGTGTTTATGGTCAAGGAGGATAAAGAATGAAGGGTCTGCTTTTAAAGGATTTTTATGTGATAAAAAAGGAGATGCGGGCTTTTCTTTTTATAATAGTGTTCTTCACCGCTTTTTCCTTTGTTGGGAAAAACAACAGCTTCTTCATGTTTTACGGGCTTATAATGCTGCCCATAGTGAATATCAGCCTCATATCCTATGACGAGCGCAGCCACTGGGACAGCTTCCTGGAGACCACCCCCGTCTCCCGCTCCACCGCGGTGACGGAGAAATACCTGCTGACCCTGCTATTGCTGCTCATTTGGTCCCCGGTAGTGCTGGCAGTCTATCTGGTCCAGGCCCCAAACCTGGGCAGTCCGTTGCAGGCAGTCTGCATCTGCATGTACATGGCCCTGTTCTTCCCCGCCGTTATCTATCCCTTCATCTTTGCTCTGGGCAGCGAGAAGGGCCGCTTAGCCTACTTCATATTCATCTTCGCCGCCATGGCGGCCATTGCCGCCGGAGTGAGTCTGATGGACCAGGGCGCCTTTGTCATCCCCGACGAGCTGTCCCTTATCCTGCTGCTGCCCCCGGTGGCTGCCTATCTCATCTCCTGGCGTGTGTCCATCGCCTCCTACAAAAATCGGAGCCTCTGAACCTTCTCCGTTGGTTTCCATAAGTTCTTGAGCAGCCCCGGCCCGGTTTTCATCGGGCCGGGGCTTGCGCTGCATATTTTCCATTATTTCCCTTTTCTGTTTCTTTTACAGCATAACATTTCTATCTTTTGGGAATTCGATAAATTTCGACATTTGTACAAAAATTTTGTGTCATTTTTTTGTCGAACCCTCTTGAAAGCTTTGGATTTATCGTATATTATGTCAACAAATTTTCTTGGTTGTTCGACAAAATATTCTTGTTCCTAATGTGTCAACTATGGTAATTTTATTGCGACATGACGGTGTAGATAATATTAGAGTATCGAATTGCTCCGTATATCGCATAACGGGAGGATAAAAATTATGGAAACCAAAACACGCATTCTTGTCGCCGATTCTAACCAGGATTTTTGCCGGCTGATGACCGATACCTTCAGCCGGGAAAAGGACATGGAGGTGGTCGGTGTGGCCGGCGACGGCATTGAAGCCCTCAGCCTGCTGGCCGAACAGAAGCCGGATCTTCTGCTGATGGACCTGGTCCTGCCAAAGCTGGACGGTCTAGAGCTTTTGCGCCGTGCAGGAGACACCGGAGCCCACAGCAGCATTATAGTGCTCTCCGCCTTTGTCAACAGCAAGGTGATAGCCGACTGCTCCGCCCTGGGCGCAGACTATTTTATGCCCAAGCCCTGTGACATTCCCGCCCTGCTCAGCCGCATCCGCCAGCTCAGCGGCAGCCCCAATGCCGGCAGCGTGCCTCCGGCGGGAGTGGACTGCCGCCAGCAGGCCGCCGCCCGGAGACAGGATGTGGATCTGGAGGCGGTAGTCACCGATATAATACATGAGATTGGCGTACCGGCCCACATAAAAGGCTATCAGTATCTCCGGGAAGCCATCATACTCACCATCAAGGATATGGACATGATAAATGCGGTAACCAAGGTGCTGTATCCCGAAGTGGCCAAGAAATTCAACACCACCCCTTCCAGAGTGGAGCGGGCCATCCGCCATGCCATAGAGGTGGCCTGGGACCGGGGCGACATCGAGGTACTGCAAAAGTTCTTCGGCTACACCGTATCCAACATAAAGGGTAAGCCCACCAACTCCGAGTTCATAGCCATGATAGCCGACTGTCTCAGCCTGCGCCGCAAGCAGGCCACCCGCTGAAACGGCTGCGGGTCCTGAAGGTGAAAAGCTGAAGTCTCTTGCCCGGGTCCGGGGCATGGCTCCGGGCTTGGGCATGGGGCTTCGGCTTCAGCCAATATTTTCCCCTGTTTTACCTATCTCTTGTTTTTTCTTCCGCAGATGATATAATTAAAACAGCTAAGGGGAAAATACAGGAGGGATAAGCGCAATGAAAAGCAATGTCATTTATCAGGCGCTGGAGCCCATGGGTTTTTTCAGCGCCGGGCAGCTGTGCATGGGCACATGGAAGGAATATACCGTAACGCTTCGCCCCTATAACGGCCGCTACTATTATCTGGATGTGGCTGTGAGGGCAGACAAGGCATCCAAGGGTCTGCTAAAGAGGGTGAAGGCCTCGGTAAAGGAAGCCTGCGGCAAAAACCTGGGCTGCATCAACGGCGGCCAATATTTCAGGTTTGTTGTTGCCTTCAATCGGAAGAGTCCATTTACCGAGCAGTTTGGCTCATACATGACGGCAATAAGCTCCGCCTTTAAGAAAAATGGGATATATCCCCCACACAGCTGCGCTGTCTGCGGCAGCAGCGATCCCGACAGCCTGTGCCTTTACGGCGACAGTTACCAGCCGGTACACAGGGCCTGTATCCAGAGGAGCCTGGAAAACTCCCGGCAGAAGATAGAGCAGAACAAGGCCAACGGCAGCTATCTCACCGGTTTTGTGGGGGCACTGCTGGGCATGCTGGTGGGCTCTTTGGCCAGCGTCCTGAGCATAGTTTTTGCCGATCGAATATACGCTCTGCTCTTTGCTCTGGTGCCCATAGCCTCCGCCTGGGGCTACAGGAAATTTAACGGCAGGATGGACAAGGTCTCCGTGGTGCTGGTGGTGCTGCTGTCTTTTGTGAGCATATTTATTATGAATTACCTCAGCATTGCGGTCTTTTACATGCAGGACTACGCCCTGAGCCTGGGTGAAGCCATGTGGTTCGCCTCCGATCTGCTGCTTACGGCCGGGGGCCTGATGCTCATCGTTTAAAACAGCGGCTCCATGTTCCTGTTTATGATACTGGGTATCTTTATCGCCTGGCGCTTCGTAGTCAACACCAACGCCGGCAGCATGAAAACGCTGGAAACAGTTGGAGACACTTTGCGCCCTAATCCCGCCCGTTCTTATATGGGATATGGCGATGATACAGACAGCTCGTCTATAGACCTCTGAGTCGGATCACCAAGTATCCCGGAGCTTTCGCTTCGGGATACTTGATTCTTATATATGCAATACGCTCCGCCTCCGGTGAAAATCCTATTTGACAAACATAATAAAATCAGGCATAATATGTTATTATGTTTTTTCGTTCGAGGCTGATATATGGTTTTCTCATCCTATGTTTTTATTTTTGTCTTTATGCCCCTGGTGCTGCTGGGTTTTTATCTGCTGCCCAGGCTCATATCTTCAGGCAGCAGACTGAGGACCGCCCAGAATCTGCTGCTTATTGCTGCATCCCTCATTTTCTACGGCTATTACAATGTGTATTATCTGTTCATCATTATTGCATCCATCCTGGTGAACTACCTCCTGGCCCTGGCCATGCAGTGCTTTGATCTGAGCCGTCCGGCTCTGGCAAAGACCTGTTTCATCCTTGGCATACTCTTCAACGTTTTCCTTATCGGCTATTTCAAGTATTACGATTTCTTCATCGAAAACGTGAACTTCATTTTCCGCAGCAGCTTTGCTCTCAAGCACCTGCTGCTGCCTCTTGGCATCAGCTTCTTTACCTTCCAGCAACTGTCCTTTCTTGTCTCTGTGTACAAAAAGGACGAAAAGGTGGAGGGCTTCATAAGCTACTGTATCTTTGTCCTCTTCTTCCCTCAGCTGGTTGCAGGCCCCATCGTGCTCTACAGTGAGATGATACCCCAGTTCAACGACCAGAGCCGCAGCCGCTTCAATGCCGACAATATGGCCAGCGGCCTTTACATGTTCTGTATCGGTCTTTTCAAGAAGGCCGTCATAGCCGACACTCTGGCCCTCTTCGTGGACAACGGTTTTGCCCAGAGCAGTCTGGGAATGGCCGCCGCCTGGTCCACTTCCGTCAGTTACGCCCTGCAGATCTACTTTGACTTTAGCGGCTATTCCGATATGGCCATCGGCCTGGGCCGCATGTTCAATATAGACATCCCCTACAACTTTCTCTCCCCCTACAAGTCAGAGAGTTTCGGCGAGCTGTGGCGCCGCTGGCACATCACTCTGGGCCGGGCTCTGAGCACCTACATATACATCCCCCTGGGGGGGAGCCGCAAGGGCGCCGTGCGGACATTCATAAACACTTTCCTCACCTTCTTCATAAGCGGCCTATGGCACGGAGCCGCCTGGACCTTTGTGCTCTGGGGCACCATACAGGGTCTGTTCATCGCCATGGAGCGTCCCCTGAGAAAACAGCTTGCCAGGATACCCAGGACACTTCGGGTGTTTACCACCTTTGTTATCTTTGTCCTTCTGGCCACCATATTCCGTGCGGAGAACTTCACCCAGGTGGGAACGGTGTTCAGCGGGCTGGTAGATTTCGGCAACTTCAACATCTCCCAGATATCCGCTCTCGTGCTGGATAACTCCTTTGACTTCCCCACCGCGGTGGATATAGTCTACCTCTTCTCCCTGCTGGCGGCCCTGCTTTTCGTGGTGTTTCGCTGCAAGAACTCCAAGGAGATGCTGGAAAGCTTTTCCTGCAACGGAAAGACCCTGGCCTTTACCGTGTTCCTCTTCTGCTTCTCCGTACTGCATCTCAGCCGGGAGAGCATATTCATATACTTTAACTTCTGAGGTCTGAGCTATGAAAAAAAATCTCTCTTCCGCCCAGTGGCTCAGGCGTTTCCTGGCCCTGGCCCTGGCAGTGCTGGCAGTGCTGGCAGTGCTGGTTTACATTATAGACCCCTACTACAACTACCGGGCCTATGACCACAGATACAAGCTGGACAAGATATTCTCCGTCCCCGGCGTGGTTAAAAACTACGACTATGACGCCATAGTCATAGGTTCCTCCATGACCCAGAACTTTGACATGGACAGCTTCCGGGAACAGCTGGGGCAAAACCCAATAAAGGCCACCCTGGGCGGCATAACCGGCAAGGAGATATCCGCGCTCTTCAATCTGGCCCAGGGCTCCGGTCATGCCCAGACCTATTATATCTGCCTTGATAACTCCACCCTGGCCGCCGGCAGCACTGAGCAGCGCTTTCCGGAATATCTGATGGATTTCAATATGTTCAACGACTACCGGTATTTCTGGGGCTATGAGGCCTGGATGCGTTTCATCCCCTTGAATCTGGCCCTGGTGGCGGCAGACAAGCTGGGCATAGAACTGCCTGAGCGTTTCAACGAGGCCCGCAGCATAGACATGATGGGAGAATGGGCATACCTCTATGAGTTCAATGCCGACAGAGTGTTGAGGGTCTATTCCGAAAGCGACAACGGCGCGGCGGTGAATGTGGATGCCACCCAGGCCTATGGTGACCCGGAAGCCAACTGCGACGCTTTCCTGGAGAGTATGGACCTGAGCCGGGGCAACATCGTCTTTTTCTTTCCCCCCTACTCCTCCCTGCTCTGGTATGACATGGAGCAGGACGGCAGTCTGGACTCCACTCTGGCCCTGAAACGCTACTTTCTGGAGAAGGTCAGCGGCTACGACAATGTGAAGGTCTTTGACTTCCAAGGGGCTGAGTTCACCTCCGACTTGGACAACTACATGGACATGAGCCACTACTCCCCGGAGATAAACGACTTCATGGTCTCCTGCTTTGCCAGCGGCGAATACCTGGCCAGTGATGAGAGCATGGCGGAGACCGAGGAGCAGATAAGGGCCAACATCCAGGTGCTCCTCTCCCGCTACCCGGAGATAGAGACCCTGAAATGAATATCCTTGAAAATAGAACTGAGGCAGCTTATAAAGCCGCCTCAGTTTTATTTTGCATGTTATCCGGGCTATCAGCCCACCATATGGTTTGTGCCTATGGACATTGAGGTGTAGCTGGAAAAACGGTTTATCTCTATATACATTGGCACGCCCTCCTGATCTCCCTGGAAGTACACGGTGATGTAGGGCCCGTCGCAGATATCTTTCACCAGGCTGTCCTCGTCGGGGGCAGCAGTGTCCCAGTTATAGTCCTCATTCTTCGTACCGCTGAGGGTATAGCCCTCAAAGCCCCAGTACTCCGCCAGCGCCTGGCAAAGCTCTCCTATGGTGAGTTCCGGGGAAACTATGTCGTCGGTGTTGTCGTAATATTCCAGTATCTGTACGTTTCCCCCCGGCTGGCTTATCTCCTCACGGTATATAGGCTCGTCATCCTCGTCGGGATGAGCATTAACGCTTATAAGCTGAAATTTCCCCGTGGCCATATCCAGCTGAGCTATAAAGGTATACTTTTCTCCGGATATTCCCACTTGGTAACGGGGATAGAGGATGCGGTGGAAGTAGCTCTCCCCCAGCTCGCCCCCCGGCAGCTTGTCAATTCTCCTGACCTCCGCATCGGGCTCCACCTCTGCCCGGATTATCCCCAGCTGGTTGAGCCGCTCTATCTCCTTCAGGGCCTGCTTCAGAGCCTGCTCCGGGGAATTCAGCAGATACTCCGTCAGGGCATAGGCCGGGAAAGACAGCAGGGATGCTATGACGGCGGCGATGAGCACAATCTTCACCCAACCCCGGCGCCTGCCGCCGGGCTTTTTCTCTCCGCCCTCCGGCTCCAACTGTCCCAGAAACTTTCCTGCGGACTCCAAATACTCGTCCCTTATGTTGTTCATGGCGTCCATGAGCTTTTCCTCTTTCACAGCAAGCCCTCCTTTCTAAGATACATTCCCAGCTTCAGCCGGGTACGGTGCAGCATTGAGGCGGTCTTGCTGTAGCTGTAGCCCGCCTTTTCCGCTATTCTGTCCACCGGGACCATGTACCAGTAGCGGCTGACGAAGATATCCCGCTCCAGCTCCTTCAGTCCCGCCAGGAAGGCGTCGATGTGCTCCGTCAGCTCCCGCAGCTCCAGCTCCCTTTCCGGCCCCTGCCCTCCCGGGGTGCAGCCCGCCAGCTCCTCAAGGCAAAGGGGGTATTCTCCCCCGCCCCGCTTGTCCGCATTCCTCTGCCGCAGGCGGGAGATGGAGATGTTGCGCACTATCTTCCCAAGGAAAGCGGGAAGCCGTTCCGGCCGCTCTGCGGGCATGGAATTCCAGGCCCGGAGATAGGTGTCGTTAAGGCATTCCTCGCTCTCCCCCGGGTCTCCCAGAATATTGTTGGATATGCTGCGGCAGTAGCCGCCGTATTTCTGATCCGTCTGGCTTATGGCGCTCTCGTCTCTCTGCCAGTAGAGCTCCACTATCTGGCTGTCAAGCATGGAAACTCCTCCCCGTTTTATGTTTCTGTCTATATAGACGCAGTATTCCGGGATATTTTGCATGGTATCCAAAAAAATTAGGTAAAAAACACCCCTGCATTCTCATGCAGGGGTATAGCTTGTGTATCTCTTCTGCTCTCAGCAGAGCTGGCTGCCGGCAGGGACGGAGTCGTCCAGGATGAGCAGGTGCAGCTCCTCCTTACCATCCACCTCACGCACGGCGGAGAGCAACATGCCGTTGGAATCCTGGCCCATCATCTTCCGGCTGGGCAGATTCAGGATAGCCACAAGGGTCTTACCCACCAGCTGCTCCGGCTCATAGAACTTGTGGATGCCGGAGAGTATCTGGCGCGGGGTGCCGCTGCCGTCGTCCAGCATGAACTTGAGAAGCTTGTCCGACTTCTTCACGGCCTCGCAGCTTATGACCTTGCACACTCTCATGTCGCACTTTGCAAAATCGTCGATGCTCACATCGGGCAGCACGGGGGGAGTCTTGGGCTCCTGCCGGTCCTGGTGCTCCAGCTTTTCCAGAGCCTCCAGCTCCTTTGCCATATCCAGGCGGGGGAAGAGAGTCTCTCCCTTGGTGACGCTGACATCGGCGGGCAGGGCGCCGTACTCGGCGGCCTTCTCCCAGCTGCGGCAGCTCTCGTCGGCGCCTATCTGACTGAAGGCCTTCTGGCAGCTCTCCGGCATGAAGGGAGTCAGCAGGATGAGGGAGACCCGCAGGGCCTCCAGCAGATTGTACATAACGGTGGCAAGACGGGTCTTTTTGCTCTCGTCCTTGGCCAGCACCCAGGGTGCGGTCTCATCGATGTACTTGTTGGCCCGCTGGATAAGCTTGAAAATGTCCTCCAGGGCCAGGTGCAGCTGGAGAGCGTCCATCTGCTTTTCATACTTGGCTCTGGCGCTCTTTATCATCTCCACCAGCTCGCCGTCCACGTCCTCGCTCTGGCGCTCCACCGGCAGCTTGCCGCCGAAGTACTTCTCCACCATGGCGGTGGTGCGGGAGACCAGGTTGCCCAGGTCGTTGGCAAGGTCGGTGTTGATGGTGCTTATCAGCAGCTCATTGGAGAAGTTGCCGTCGGTGCCGAAGGGGAAGGTGCGCAGCAGGAAGAAGCGCAGGGCGTCCACGCCGAAGCGCTCGGCCAGCACATAGGGGTTCACCACGTTGCCCTTGGACTTACTCATCTTGCCTCCGTCTATGACCAGCCAGCCGTGGCCGTAGACCTTCTTGGGCAGGGGCAGCTCCATGCTCATGAGCATGGCAGGCCAGATTATGGAATGGAAGCGCACGATCTCCTTGCCCACCACGTGCACGTCGGCAGGCCAGTAGTGCTCAAAGTCATCGTATTTGTCGTTGAGCAGGCCCAGGGCGGTGCAGTAGTTGAAAAGGGCGTCCACCCACACGTAGACCACATGGCCCGGGTCGAAGTCCACGGGGATGCCCCAGCTGAAGCTGGTGCGGGACACGCACAGATCCTCCAGGCCCGGCTTGATGAAGTTGTTTATCATCTCGTTGACACGGGAGGCGGGCTCCAGGAAGGTGCCGCTCTCCAGCAGCTCCTGCACCGGCTTTGCGTACTTGGAGAGGCGGAAGAAGTAGGCCTCCTCCTGGGCGTCATGGACTTCCCTGCCGCAGTCGGGGCACTTGCCGTCCACCAGCTGGCTCTCGGTCCAGAAGCTCTCGCAGGGGGTGCAGTACTTGCCCTTGTAGGCGCCCTTGTATATATCTCCCTTGTCGTACATCTTCTTGAAGATGCGCTGCACGGCCTGGACATGGTAGTCGTCGGTGGTACGGATGAATCGGTCGTTGGAGATGTTCATCAGCTTCCACAGATCCAGGATGCCGTTTTCCCCGGTGACTATCCGGTCCACGAACTCCTTGGGGCTGAGCCCTGCGGCCTTGGCCTTCTCCTCTATCTTCTGGCCGTGCTCGTCGGTGCCGGTGAGGAACATCACGTCATAGCCGCACAGGCGCTTGTATCTGGCGATGGCGTCGGTAGCCACGGTGCAGTAGGTGTGGCCGATGTGCAGCTTATCCGAGGGGTAGTAGATAGGCGTAGTGATATAGAATGTCTTTTTCTCCATTTTCTTTTCTCCTGTCTCCATGCTGATTATTTCATCCGCCGGCGGCAGCGTCCGCCGCATATTTCTCCGGCGGCCACTGGATGTCTTCGTCGTGGCGGTAATAAACTCCGTAGGGCTCCTCCACCTCGTAGAGGAAGTTGCCCTCTGCGTCGTACACGGTCCTGTAAGCGCTGACGCCGTAGCCTATGGCGGTGTTGACATATACGCTGTCATATACCACCAGCTTGGTGCTTCTCAGCTCCACATAGCTGCCGTCCACATCGGTGCCCCAGATCTCTATGGTGAGGGACTTGTCCTCATCATTGCAGTAGGCCACTATCTTCACCGGGTAATCCCGGCTGTTTTTGAACTTGAAGTCCGGGCTGGGCCAGCTCACCGTGGCGTCCAGGCCGTAGTCTAGGTAGTCCACCTTGAAGTAGTGGTTGGTGCGCTCCACCGTCTCCAGCTGGGCGTACATTATGGCGCAATACAGGGTGGAGGACACCTGGCAGATGCCGCCGCCTATCTCCTGCACCACCTCGCCGTTGTCATAGGCGCCGGCTTCCAGGAAGCCCGCTTCGGCGGTGCGCTGTCCCACGTATTCGTTATAGGAGAACACATCTCCCGGCATCATGATGTGTCCGTTGATCTTCTCGGCCACTTTCTCGATATTGCTGATGCGGTTGTCGGTGCTCCAGGTGTAATAGGTTGTCTGGGAACCCAGCTTGTCCCTGTACAGCATGGAGCTCAGGGTCTCCTCAGTGGTCTCGGGATAAGTGAGGGTCAGAGGTATCTTCACCAGGTCGCCAGGTTCCGCCGCTTTCCACAGGTCCGCCGCCTCCACGGTGTCGAACCAGCAGCCGTTCACTTCCGGTATGATCTCGAAGGTCTCGGTAAACTGGGCATCCTGGGGGTCCACGGCAAGCTCATCATATATGGCCTGGAAGTCCGGCATCTCAATGGTGCCCAACAGCTGGGTATAGTTTATCTCCTCCAGCCCCGCCTCCAGGGCGGC
>CASFJB010000067.1 GCA_949294945.1 uncultured Eubacteriales bacterium | reverse complement strand
CTAAGAAGGCCGAGGCCGACCACCCCGAGGACATCCGTCCCTGCATCCGCTGCAACGAGGGCTGCCTCGAGCGCACCTTCTACTGCTACAAGGCCGTCAGCTGCGCGCTCAACCCGCAGATCAGCCGCGAGGGCGAGCTGGAGATCACCCCCGCCGCGGTGAAAAAGAACATCGCCGTCGTGGGCGGCGGCCCCGCCGGCCTCGAGGCCGCGCGCGTCCTCTCCCTGCGCGGGCACTCCGTCACCGTCTTTGAGAAGGGCGAGCTCGGCGGGCAGCTCAACGAGGCCTCCGTCCCCGAGTTCAAGGCCGACATCCGCGGCCTGAAGGACTACCTCATCACCGCCGTGAACAAGCAGGGCGTCAACATCGTCCGCCGCGAGGCGACAGCCGACGACCTGAACGGCTACGACGCCGTCATCTGCGCCACGGGCAGCAAGCCCAAGGCCTGCCACCTGCCCGGCGCCGAGCACGCCGTGGACGCCGCCGACGTCCTCAACGGCAAGGTCAAGGTCGGCAACAAGGTCGTAATGCTCGGCGTCGGACTCGTAGGCAGCGAGACCGCGCTCTGGCTGGCCGAGAACGGCCACGACGTGACGCTCGTCGGCCGCGGCCCGCAGATAATGAAGGGCGTAGCCTCCACTGACGCCCTGGCCTACAGCGAGCGCATCGCCAAGGCCGGCATGACCGTCTGCACCAACACCACCCCGCTCGAGATAGTCGACGGCGGCGTGATGGTCAAATTCAAGGGCAAGGTCCGCAAGATCGAGGCCGATACCGTCGTCTACGCCTTCGGCGCCGCGGCGCAGCACGCGCTCTATGACGAGCTCAAGGGCTCCGGCAAGGAGGTCTACCTCGTCGGCGACGCGAAAGGCCCGGCGAAGATCATGGACGCCATCTACACCGCGTACAAGCTTTCCATCAAGCTTTAAACATCACCTCTCGAGAGCGCATAAGCGCGAAAAAGCCCCGGGCGACCGGGGCTTTTTTCCGTGCGGGCGCGCAAAAAGCCCGGGCGGGCCGAATTTTCGGCCGCCCGGGCCAAATTTACGCTTTGGCGAAGTATTCGCGGGTGGTCTCCGCGTCACGAAGTATCTGCGCCTTCAGCTCGTCGACGCCGCTGAATTTGCGCTCGTCGCGGATGAAGTGGTGGAACTCGACGCGGACGGTGTGGTCGTAGAGGTCGCCCTCGAAGTCGAGGATGTAGCTCTCGACGCTCACACGGTCGCTGCCCGAGACGGTGGGACGGACGCCGACATTCGTGACCGCCATGTGCTCCGCGCCGTCGTCGAGGAAGACCTTCGCGGCGTAGACGCCGTGGCGCGGGACGAGCACGCCCTCGGCGAAGCGCATATTGATGGTCGGAGTGCCGAGCTTGCCGCCGAGCTGGAAGCCGTAATGCACGGTGTCCACGAGGCAGTGCGGGTGGCCGAGCAGCCGGTTGGCCTCCTCCATGTCGCCATCGGCGATCAGCTTGCGTATGCGCGTCGAGCTCACGACGTCGCCGTCGAGCTTGACGGCGTCCATAATGTCGCAGCCGATGCCGTGTTCGGAGCACCAGCCCGCGATCTTGAGTGCCTTGCCCTCGCCGCGGTAGCCGCAGCTGAAGTCGTAGCCGACCACGACGTGGACGGCGTGCAGCTCGTTTACGAGCGAGCCCATGAAGTCCTGCCAAGGCATCTGCATGACCGCGCGGTTGAAGTGGATGAAAATGATGCTGTCAATCCCGAAAACGCGGCGGATTATCTCCGCGCGGCCCTCGGGCGAGTTGATGAGGGGCACCTCGACGCCCTTGACGAGCGTGTCCGGGTGCGTGTCGAAGGTGAGCACGGCGGGCGTGACGCGGCGGAGAGCATCAAGCTCATCACGCGCAAAGGCTCGGAGAGGATAATAAGGTACGCATTTGACTACGCTGTGAAGAACGGGCGGAAAAAGGTCACGGCAGTGCATAAGGCGAACATCATGAAATGCACGGATGGCCTGTTTTTGGAAGTAGCGCGCGGCGTCGTATCGGAGTACCCGCAGATAGAGTTCGAGGACAAGATCGTGGACGCGACCTGCATGCAGTTGGTGCAGAAGCCGGAGGCCTTCGACGTGATGGTGCTGCCGAACCTGTACGGCGACATCGTATCCGACCTGTGCGCCGGACTTGGTAGGCGGCCTAACCTCTATGTATTCGTCGTGGGTGTACCACGGATAAAAGTCTTTCAGATTGATGGTCGTCATTTGTAATTCCTCCGTTCAGATGGTTAGGGGGTGAATAACGATCTGAACAGAGGGCGGCGGGGAGCGACACCCCGGGGGCTTTGCCTATGTGTACCGGATATACGGCCTGCACAGCTGCATGAACGTGGTGGCCGCCCCGGAGGAGCGTCCGGAGGCCATACTGATTCGGGCTTTGGAGCCTGTGGAGGGTATAGAGCTGATGACGGGGCGCCGGGGAACGGCGGATGTTGCCAAGCTCTGCAAGGGGCCGGGGAACCTTTGCCAAGCCCTGGGCATAGGCATGGAGCACTACGGCATGGACCTGTGCGGAGACGAACTGTATATCGAGACTGTGGAAGGGGAGGAGACGGAGCTGGTGGCTGACAAACGGATAAACATCGACTATGCCGGTGAGGCGGCGGACTACCCCTGGCGCTTCCTGCTCAAAGGCAGCGGCTACATCTCCGCACCTCCCAAGGGCTGGAAAGTTTTCAGATAAAAGGGGTTTAGAATAAGGGGGCATTAACGTGAAAAAACCTGGTGGAGAGTTCCCGTATACTGCCTTGCCGCCGGCCGGATATGCTTTCAGCTGCCTTGCGCCTGCTGCTCTTTGTGCCCTTCGGGAAAAAGACTGGTAAATTCCTATGAAAAAACCGGCCCTCAGAGGCCGGTTTTTTCACAGGTATTTTATGGTTTGTAATATATTATCATGCTCAGCTCCGCCGTGTCCTCCCCGGCGTTTTTATAGCCGTGGGGCTGGTCGGCGGCAAAGCGTATGGAGTCCCCCTTGGAGAGCAGGAAGCTCTCTTCCCCGGCGTATATCTCCACCCGGCCGGAAAAGACGGTGATGTATTCCTCCGCCCCTTTCAGGTGGGCCTGGGCGCTGAGGGAGCCCCCGGCCTTTATCACTATGCGGTAGGTCTCAAAGAGGCGGCTCTCGTCAAAGGGGAAGAGGGGATAGTTCAGATAGCGGCCCCCGTCCTCCTCCAGAGGGGCGGAGTCCGCCTCCCGCAGGACGGAGGCCGTCCCGTTCCGGTTTTCCACCAGGGAGGTGAAGGAGACCTTGTAACCCTTGGCCAGCTTCCACAGCACGGAAATGGTGGGGTTGACCTCCCCCTTTTCTATCTGGGCCAGCATGCTGCGGGATACCCCGGTGAGGGCGGAGGCCCTATCCAGGGTCAGGCCCTTGCTCTCCCGTATCTCCCTGGCGTTGGCGGCCACGGCGCCGGTGACATCCATTTTATTACCTCCCGGATATTGACAATATATTGGACTAATAGTATTATATACAGGAAAACAATATACTGTACTATTGTTGCATTATGCTAACATGAGCGGGAGGCTTTGTCAATCATGTTCAACTGGTTTTCCTTTCTCACCTACGCCGTGATAACGGCGGCCACTCCGGGGCCAAACAACATCATGTCCATGACTAACGGGGCCAGAAAGGGCTTCAGGGCGGCCCTGCCTTTCAACCTGGGCATATGGACCGGCTTTTCCATAGTAATGCTCTTGTGTACGGCCCTGTGTGAACTGCTGGGGACGCTGATACCAAAGATAAGGCTGCCCATGCTGCTGCTGGGGGCGGCCTATATGCTGTATCTGGCCTGGGAGACCTTCCGCAGCAGCGGCGACATCCAGGAGGGCCGGGCCGGAGAGGGCTTCCTCTCCGGGCTGTTTTTGCAGTTTGTCAACGCCAAGATCTACATATACGGCATAATGTCCATGGAGGCTTACATCCTGCCTGTGTACCAAGGCCAGGCCCTGCCTTTGGCGGGCTTTGCCCTGCTGCTGGCCTTCATTGGCTTTGTGTTCACTCTGTGCTGGTCGGCCTTCGGCTCGGTGTTCAAACTGCTGTTCTCCCGCCACGCAAAGCTGGTGAACACCATCATGGCTCTGCTGCTGGTCTACTGCGCAGTGTCCCTGTTCATGTGAGGGGCAGGGGACTGCCCGGAATATTTTGCCCATCCGGAGGAATATCAAAAGCTGGGCTATGAGGGCGTGTTTGCAATAACTGCCCGCTTCAGTAAGGAGGCGCTGTCATAAAAAACAGTCTGTGAGCATCCAATTCACAGACTGTTTTTTGTTGAGATATTTTCAAGCCATATACCGGGAGATTATCTCCCCGGCGGTGCTGCCCTCGGAGACGCACAGTGCCAGATACTCTCCGTTCTGTTTTATTACGGCGTTGTCCAGCCGGGACACTTCCCCGGGAATGTAGTTTGCGAAGCTGTCCTTCCGGGCGGAGAGGTAGTCCTGGATTTTGCTCAGGCCGTCCTTTGCAGCCTGCTCATCAGAGAACTTGAACACTGCAACCTCTTCGGCGGTAGCTCCGCTGCCCATGTACACATAGGCCTCCTGGGCATTGTCTATACCGTAGAGCTTGGGGACCATCTCGCTTTTAACGGGGCTGAGCTCGTCTACAAACTCCACCTTCTCCATCAGCTCATTTGCCAGGGCCTGGGCGTCCAGCTCATTGGAGGAGCTGCTGCCGCAGGCGGCCAGGGCCGTGGAAATGGTAAGGATGAACACAAGGGCAAGGGCTTTTTTCAGCTTTTTCATTTTTCCTGTCTCTCTTTCCTGTTGGTTTCTCAACTGACGGTGTGGGATTTAAGATAGTCCAGCCACTGCTGGCAGTAGGAATTTTTAAGATGTATACCGTCCACTGCCGCATCCTCCGGCAGACTGCCGTCAGCCTCGGCAACAGAGGCAGCTGTATCAATGAAGTATACCTGCTTCTCCAGAGCCAGCTGCTGAAGCAACTGATTGTATTCATCTATCTTACTGTTCTTTATGTAGTCGTGGCTATTGGATACGCTGTTGGAGACGGGGAGTATCTCCTGAATATAGATCTGGGCCTCGGGGTTTGCGCTGCGAACTGCGTCGATTATACGGCCGTAGCCCTCGATGAACTTGCTGCTGTATATCCAGCCGGTCTCGTTGATGCCCAGCATGATGTATACCTTGCTGAACTGTGTGTGGCTGAGGGCGTCTATAGCCGTGTAATACTGGCCGTCGATCTCAACGATCAGGTCCTTGAAGGCAGTGTCAACAGTGAGACCCTGGTGGGTAAAGGCCGTGGCGTTATAAAGGCCGGTGGCGGTTATGAGGCCCTGTGTGCGGGAGTCGCCGATGAATACGGCGTCGTTGAAATAGCTGTCATCCACGGCGGTGGACTGGGGCACCGGCTGGGAATAGTCATAGCTCCCGGCGGCGCCGTCCTCCGGGGCGGGGGATTCGGAGGGAAGCTCATAGGCGGACAGCTCCTGAGCCGGAACAAGATCCGTCAGTTCCTGGCTGCCGGCAGCAAAGGCATCGGGCATGTAAAGTTCAAGAGCGGAAGCAATGGCGGAGACCATTACCACGGTGCATATGATAAGCATGGAAAGGGCAATAGAGGAGCTCCTCCGGCGCTTGCGCCGGACTCTTTTACGGCTGGGGGAAGGGCTCAGGTGCCGCCCGTAATTTTCATTGTTGTAGCGTGTCATATCCGGTCTCCTTTTCTCTGTCTGACCTCTGTTGTCCGGTTTACCATAATAGACGTTATGGTGAAAAGAAAGTTCCTTAATTTTTTCTTAAAACCGGAAATTATTTAATGGCCGGAAGGCACTGGCCGGTATTTTGGCCTTCACTTATATGACCGTTAAAAAAGCCTTTTGTTCCCGGAAAAACTGCGTCTTCAGATTTATTAATAAGTGGGAAAAATTCAGGGCCTGAAAGGTTAAATGGCCCCGGACAGAGGGCCGGAGCCGGCCCTGACGGGAGAGAGCGCCGCTCTTGAATTAGACAGTGTATAATGGTATAATTCAAAGCACCGGTATACAAACAAAAACAAGCAAGGAGGCAAAGCACATGTCCACTCAGGAAGTAATGACAAAAAAAGCCCGGCAGGCCCAGGTCATATTTGAGGACCTGGTGAAACGCTTCGGCATCGAAGCCATACCCACCACCTTTATTGCCGACTCCCGGCGGGAGGCACAGATCAACAAGTCCTGTTTCCAATCCAATCCTTTTCCCGGAGTTCTGGCGGTAGCTCTGCTGGCCAAGAGCAGGCCCGGGGTGAAAAAGCTCTTCAAGGACGAAAAGATACTCCAGACGCCCGCCATAGCCGGAGTGCTCTCCGCCTGCAGCAGCGTGGCTACGGAGATAGGCCGTCTGCGGGGGGACGATGTCACCGGGGCGGAGACCTTCTGCGATGTGTCCTTTGCCGGCCTCCAGGCCATCCGCCTGTACATGGCGGACCATAAGGGCAAGGAGTTTACCAAGGCCAGGGTCAAGTCCGCCACCATGGTGAACAACGCCCTCAACGGCTCATTCTATAAATACAGGGCCAAGGACGGAAGAGATGTGTCCTTCCATGTGTACTATCAGAATCAGCAGCAGCGCCTGGTGAAGGCCTTGGGTCTTTCCAAGCCCTCGGAGAAATATGCCATGCTGTCCATCAAGAAGGACAGGAAGGAGATAGCGGAAGTCACCGCCCGCTCCACCTCTCTGGAGCTGGAGGAGCTGGCCTTCGACTGCGACACCTGCGGCTGCATGATCCGCAGCCGGGAGGAGTGGGAGAGCAGCGAGGTGGGCAAGGCCGTTAAAGCCATGCCCCTTATCCGCCAGGACAAGGAGGCGGAGGGCCCGGCGCCCGTCTGGGGCAAGCCCAATTCCCGGAGGCCTCTGTCCGGCATAAAGGTGCTGGACCTGACCCATATTATAGCCGGCCCAGCCTGCTCCCGCATCCTTGCGGAGTACGGCGCCGACGTGCTGATGATACGCCGGGGCAGGTACGTGGAGCAGGAACAGGCCATGCTGGAGTTTGACGGCTGGGCGGGCAAGCAGTCCATCCAGCTGGACTTCAATATCCCGGAGCAGCTGGAGCGGGCCAAACAGCTCATAAAGGAAGCAGACGTCATCACCTATTCCTATCAGAACGGCGCTCTGGACAAATTCGGTCTGTCCGAGAAGGATATCCGCGCCCTAAATCCCAATGTGATATATTCCAACCTCATGTGTTTTTCCGACACTGTCTGGAAGGATCGCCCGGGCTGGGCGCCCCTGGCGGAGGACATAACCGGCCTGTCGGTGAGAAACGGCAGTCTGGAGAAGCCGGTGAACCTCAACGGCGTGCCTCTGGACTATTTCCCCGGCTTCATTCTGGCCCTGGGCACTCTGCTCACCATAGCCAGGAAGCTGAAGGAGGGCGGCGGATATAAGGTCACCACGTCCCTGACACGGGGAGCCCAGTACCTCCATGAGTGCACCGACCTGTGTGAGAGCGGCGCCGTGAGCTCAGGACTCAGCAAAGTCGCCGAGAGCAGCAGCGAACCCATATGGGACAGCGTGGTGCAGTATGTGGGCGGCTGCGCCACCGGGGGCAGCGCCGGCTTCCCATCCCCCGCTACGGTGAACACAGCCTACCCCACCAACCTGAGAAATATGCAGTTCACCGACGGAAACACCGGCTGGACCCAGAGCAAATAAGCCTATGTAAAGGACAGAACGAAAACAGCCCGTTCCCGGGAAATCGGGAACGGGCCGTCATATTTACAGAAGATTTCAGGGCAGGCTTTTGCCGCCGTCCTGCTCGGTTCCGCCGCGTCTCTTATAAATATAGAAGAGCAGGGCGGAGAGCAGACTCAGGCCCAGCGTAAGGACGGCGGAGATGATAAAGGCGGGGGAGGAGGGGTCTCTAATGCCGTCTCCCATGAGGGTGATGACGGCTATTTTGGGCAGGGCGCCGGCGATACTTGCCAGCATGTAGGGAAGCAGCGGCACGCCGGTGAAGCCCAGATACATGCTGGTCACATCCATTGGTATCATGCCGATGACCCGCAGCAGGAAGGAGAGAAAGATGTGGCTGTCGGAACTGTCATAGACCATCCCGGCCAGACGGGGATGCTCCTCCATAAGCCGCTCTATGGCCTGGGCTCCGGCCCTGCGGCCCCGGCGGTAGGATATCCAGGCCCCCAGGGCATAGCCTGCGGCGTTTACAGCGATGGCCTGCGGCGCAGGGAAGAGATAGCCTGCCGCCAGCTGCAAGGGCAGCATAGGCAGAAAGACCGAGACGCTCTTCACGGCGTACATGGCCAGCAGCATCAGCGGCGCCACTATGGGCCCGGCAGGAATATAGCGTAGGATAAATTCCGGCTCTATCTCCCGGCCTGTGACAAAAAGCAGGATTATCAGCAGCCCGCCCAGAATACCGGGAATAAATTGAAGAATGAGCTTGGTGCGAGGTTTCATGTTATAGTCCACATCTCCGAAATCACACCCCCCGTGGGGGAGAACAACAAGGGTGTCATACATGGTATAACCAAAATGCAGAGGATTTTATAAGGTGAGCGCAGACGCAGCCGGTTCAGGCGGCCTCGGATGCAAGGGACACGGTGAGCATGACCGGATTATGGTCGGAGTTTTCAAAGCCCAGATCCGCCGTCTCCACAGCCAGCAGTTCCACATTGGGGGAAATTATAAAACCGTCTATGACGTAGTATTGGGTGTCCTGGACATCCTCCGGCTCATAGGGCTGGTTCAGCAGGCGGCAGCTGGGCACATCCAGGTCATAGGCAAAGCTCCAGCCCTCCTCCAGCATATCCTCTTCCAGAACTCCGGGCAGCCAGTTTTCCGGATGGGTGTTGGGCCAGGCCTCAAGGCCGCCGGGGAAAATCTGGTTGAAGTCCCCGCCGGCAATGACATAGTTGCCCTTTTCGTATTCCCCTTCGATTATGCTTTTGAGCATGTTGGTCTGGGCTATTTTCCCCTCGCCGTCGTCATAGGCCTCCAGGTGGAGATTCACAATGACCAGCTCTCTGTCGCTGTCCTGGATGGGAATGTGGGAGACCAGCAGGCAGCGTTTCAGGTTGGCGGTGCTCACCGGCCAGCTGAAGGGACAGGGCAGAGATACCCGCTGGGAGTCGCTTATGTCCAGGGAAGGGGAAGTGGTGTATATGCCGCTGTATACCCTGCCCAGAGGCGGCAGGGGTATGGGCACGAAATCGCAGGCATAGTTCAGGGCGTGGACCCCTGAGCCCAGGGACAGATAATCTCTCTGGTCTATGCGGTAAGTGCGGCCGGAGTCGATATCCACTTCCTGGAGCAGGGCCAGGTCCGCCTCCGCCGCCGTCAGACTCTCCCGGATGCCGGACAGATACTCCAGAACCTGCTCCTTGTCGGCGGAGCGGGAGTCCTCGCCCCCGTCCATGAAGAAGTCGCTCTCTTCACCAAGACCGGCATAACCTATGTTCCAGCTGAGTATTTTTAACTCCCGGTCAAGGGCGGCCGCCTCCGTTTCAGAACCGGAGCTGACTTCCAGCTGCTCTATGGCCTCAGGCTTGTATTCCGTCACCGTCAGCCAGATCAGCAGCCCGGCCAAAGCCAGCACCAGTACCAGGAGCACCAGGCCCAGCCCTTTTAAAAAACTCTTCAAGGCTCTACCTCCTAACTGCTCATTTCCGATGAAATATATCTAATATTACCATTTGTTCACCATGAGGGCAAGTATATTTGGGCAGATAATGGATGTTGCCAAAAGAAAGGGCCTGTAATATAATAATCGGGAATATTATCGAAACAGCGGAGGTATATCCCCAATGAGCTATGAACAGATAAGGCGGCAGGACCCGGAGGTCTATGCCTCTATGATGAGGGAGTTGGAGCGGCAGAGAGACCATATCGAACTCATTGCCTCTGAAAACTTTGTCTCCCCGGCAGTCATGGAGGCTATGGGCAGCCACCTCACCAACAAGTATGCCGAGGGCTATCCCGGCGCCAGATACTACGGCGGCTGCCAGTATGTGGACGAGGTGGAGACTCTGGCCATCGAGAGGGCAAAAGAGCTCTTCGGCGCAGAGCATGCCAACGTCCAGCCCCACTCCGGTTCCCAGGCCAACATGGCCGTATACCTGGCCCTGCTCCAGCCCGGTGACACTATCCTGGGCATGGACCTGAGCCACGGCGGACATCTCACCCATGGCTCAAGAGCTTCTATCTCCGGTAAATATTTCAACGCCTGCTTCTACGGCGTGGACGAGGGCAGCGAGACCATAAATTATGAGCAGATCCTGCGCCGGGCGGAGGAATGCCGCCCCAAGCTGATAATCGCCGGGGCCAGCGCCTATCCCCGTTTTATCGACTTCAAGAAGATGCGGGAGATCGCCGACCAGGTGGGCGCCTACCTGATGGTAGACATGGCCCATATCGCCGGCCTGGTGGCCGCCGGTGTCCACCCCAGCCCTGTGCCCTATGCCCACGTAGTCACCACCACTACCCACAAGACCCTGAGAGGCCCCAGAGGCGCCCTCATCCTCTGCGTGGATGAGCTTAAAAAGAAGATAAACAGCGCCGTTTTCCCCGGCACCCAGGGCGGCCCTCTGATGCATACCATTGCCGCCAAGGCAGTGTGCTTCAAGGAGGCCCTGTCCCCGGAGTTCAAGGACTACCAGCAGCAGGTGGTGAAGAATGCCGCCGCCCTGGCCGACGAGCTCCAGGCCAGAGGCCTGCGCCTGGTCTCCGGCGGCACCGACAACCACCTGATGCTCTGCGACGTGATGAGCAAGGGCAAGACCGGCATGGAGGTCCAGGAGCTGCTGGACGAGGCCCACATCACCGCCAACAAGAACACCATACCCTTTGACACCCAGTCCGTGAAGCTCACCTCCGGCATGCGCTTCGGTTCACCTGCCGCCACTACCCGGGGCATGAAGGAACAGGAGATGCACGCCATCGGCCGCATAATTGCAAGGCTGGTGGAGGAGGGACAGGCCGCCGTCCCCCAGGCAAAAGAGGAAGTGCTGGAGCTGTGCCGCAGCTTCCCCCTCTATCCGGAACTTTGAGCCCTGTATTCGAAAACTGAAATATGACGAAAACTCCCTGCCCATAACCGGGCAGGGAGTTCAGCTTGTCAAAGAAGTGCAAGCCTTCTTTGACAAGAAGGTTTGCACTTCGCTCCATGCCTCATTGTACACCGTAGGCGTACAATTTGACACTTCGCTCCGTGAGAAGTGTTTTCCGCGACTTACATGCCGCCGCGGAAAACGATTAAATTTATTTTTTGCTGGGTTGAAAAAACTCTGCGAGGCTTTTTTGACAGTATCATCTCCCTGCCCATAACCGGGCAGGGAGTTTTTTAACACAGTATAGTTTACATAATCTGATATACATAACAAGGACACCGGCTGGTGTAGCCGAAAACGGGGTAAAGGGGGACTCAACGCTCCTTGATTTTCCGGCGTATCTCCTCGATGGAGTGGCGGCCCTCCCGCAGGTGTTCGATAAGGGCCCGGTCGGAGCGGAAGGCGAACATGAAGTAGACCCGCTTGGAGGCCCGGTCCTGGGCGCTGCGTATTTCTGCCTTCAGGTTTTCGTATCTGACCACAACGCCGTTTTCGTCGGCATACTTCTTCAGTTTGGCCAGCAGCTGGCTGGAATAAACCACGTCGATGGTGAATACGCCGAAGAAGAAGCCTATGACGAAGGAGAAGGCCAGGTTTCTGGACAGCCATGCCAGGGCGGAAAGTATATGGGGATGGACCAGAAAATAGTATATGGCACCCAGGATGGCCCAGAAGGCGGAGAAGAGAGGGCAGATCAGCCCCTGGATGTTTCCCCACATTTTGCTGTAATCCCAGAGACGCAGCTTCATGAGCTTGAGGCACAGGATACCGGCTATGTATTCGATGGCGGTCATACTTATAGCCATGAAGAGGAACATCACCAGCCTGCCCAGGGTGCTGCCGTCCATACCGCCGGCCTGGCCCCAGTAGGCCAGGAGAAACAGTATGCACAGGCCGAAGCCGTAGAGGGGCACGTAGGGGCCCACGCAGAAGCCGGGATTTATCCATTTGCGCTCAGGGTTGGCGGAGGAGAAAAAGCGGCGGAACACCAGCTCCAGGCACCAGCCGAAAACGGAGCCGATAAAAAACAGATAGGCAAGGGTGAGGAACATACTCATAAAAACAGCTCCCTTAAATGTGTTTTTAATAAGAAAGGGGAGGGCTTTTCAGCCCTCCCCTTGCAGACTGTCGAAAAAGCTATGCTATATTTTAAACTTAATAGAGTAGCGGGGGAGCGCGAGGGGGCAAGGCCCGCCTCGCAGTACAATAACCCGCCACAGAAAAGACTTGATTTTTCAAGGCTTTTCGGGCGCAGCAGCATTTTGCCTTTGGCAAAATGCTTGGCGGGAGAAGCGCAGTCAAAAAAGCCTGTGAGGACTTTTTTGACAAGCTGAACAGGCACCACGAATCGTTGGATTCGGGGTGCCTGTTCAGCAAGGCTTATCCTTCCTGTCCGTCCTGCTCCCGCTGGGAGCAGCTTTTGCCGCAGCTTTCGCAATTACCGGAACAGCCGCCGTGGCGGCGGGCGCTGCGCCAAGCCATGACAACCAGCACGGCTATGAGCAGGAGAATGAGTATGTCCAGAAAATTCATATCAGTAATGCACCTATGTTATAAACTATAAAGGCTGCCACCCAGGCTACCGCGCATTGCAGCAGCACCACGCCGAAGGCTTTCAGCCCGGAGTCCAGTTCCCGGCGGATGGTAGCAATGGAGGCCACGCAGGGGGTATACAGCAGAGTGAAAACCAGAAAGCTC
>CASFJB010000066.1 GCA_949294945.1 uncultured Eubacteriales bacterium | reverse complement strand
AGCTGGTGGACTTTGCCGTGGAGACTGCGGAAAAGGCCGGGCTGGTACACCGGGGCGACATGGGCGTGGAGATAGACTTCACCGAGATCCCCGTACTGCAAAAGCAGATGATCGCCCAGTGCATGGCCTGCGGCAAGCCGGTCATCACCGCCACCCAGATGCTGGACTCCATGATAGAGCATCCCCGGCCCACCAGAGCGGAGATCACCGACGTGGCCAACGCCATCTTTGACGGCACCTCCGCCATAATGCTCTCCGGTGAGACCGCCGCAGGCAAATACCCCATCGAGGCGGTAAAGACCATGGACGCCATCGCCCTGCGCACCGAGGCCGAGATAGACTACACCAGGCAGATGCGCAGTCTGGCCGGCAGCAGCCGCATGTCCATTGCCGCCGCCACCGCCCACGCCGCCTGCACCACTGCCGCCGATATCTGCGCCGACGCCATCATAACCGTCAGCCAGAGGGGCACCACCGCCCAGATGGTCAGCCGCTTCCGTCCCGCCACTCCCGTGGTGGCCTGCCTCATCGACGAGCAGGTTCGCCGTCAGATGAGTCTCTATTTCGGCGTCATGCCCCTCACCATGCCCTATGCCGCCAACACCGACGAGCTGGTGGACTTTGCCGTGGAGACTGCGGAAAAGGCCGGGCTGGTACACCGGGGCGACCTGGTGGTGGTCACTGCCGGCGTTCCCGTGGGCATTGCCGGCACCACTAACATGGTGCGGGTGCGCCTGGTGGGCGACTTTCTCCTCAACGGAGTGGGCATAGGCAGCACCAATGCCTCCGGTCCTCTCTGCGTCTGCCGCAGCCTGGAGGACGTGTCCGCCAAGTTCCGCCCCGGCGACGTGCTGGTGGTTCCTCACACCACCAACGATATGTTGGATTACATACGTCAGGCAGCCGCAGTCATCTGCGAGGAGGCGGGGGTGAACAGCCACGCTGCCACCGTGGGCCTGACCCTGGGCAAGGCCGTCATCGTAGGGGCCACCGGAGCCACCCAGCGCCTTCAGGACGGGCTGCTGGTCTCCGTGGACTGCCTGCGGGGCATGGTCCAGACCCTGGCCCAGTGAGCTCCGGGCCCTTGCCTGTACGAATCCGTCCCGCCTGAGTCTGAGGAGGCAGCCATGGAAATCGTCTCTCTGATATTGATGCTTCTCATATGCTTTGTTCCGGCGGCTTTTGCCGTGCTGTACACCAAGCAGGTGAAGAAGCGGGGCTGCGGCCGGGGCTGTGCCCGCTGCGGCAACCGGGACTTCTGCCACCGCAGCCGCCTGAGCTTTGAGGAGGCAGGCAAACCCGGCAGCAAACCCAAAACTGAAATCGATTGACAAAAGGCATCAGGGAGAAGCGCTTGCTTCTCCCTGATGCCTCAGTTTTAATTCCCTTATCCCAGTATTATATCGCATATCCTGTCCACATCCTCCAGAGGCAGCTCCGGGTACAGGGGCAGGGTCAGGACCTGGCGGGATATCCTGGCGGCCACGGGGGTGCTTTCCGGCCGGATGTCCTCTCTGTCCTGGTAGCAATCCAGCTCATTGGTGGCCGGGTAAAAGTACTTTCTGGCGACTATGTTCTCCTTGCCCAGGCGGGCAAAGACTTCATCCCGGTCATACTTGTAGTTCTCAAAGACCACGGGGAAATAGGCATAATTGGATTCCACCCCCGGCTGGCCCTTGTTCAGCTTCAGCCCCGGCACGCCGGAGAGCCGCTCCATATAGCGCTCATAGACCACCCGGCGCTGCTCCAGCCACCGGTCCAGATGCCGCAGGTTGCACAGGCCCATGGCGGCGCAGAACTCGTTGAGCTTTGCGTTGCCCCCTACGAAGGGCACCGACTCCGGCCCGTGGATGCCGAAGTTCTTCAGGTCGTTGATCTTCTGCTTCAGCTCCGCTTCCTTAAAGCAGATGGCGCCGCCTTCGATGGTATTAAAGACCTTGGTGGCGTGGAAGGAGAACATGGTGGCGTCCCCGAAGCAGGCGGAGCTGACTCCGTCCTTCTTCACACCGAAGCTGTGGGCCCCGTCGTATATCACCTTCAGGCCGTGCTTTTTGCCTATGGCCTCTATGGCCTCCACGTCGCAGAGGTTGCCGTAGACATGGATGGGCATGATGGCCACGGTCCTGTCCGTGATGAGGGCCTCTATCTTCTCCGGGTCCATGGTATAGTGCTCCGGCTCGATGTCGCAGAACACGGGGGTACAGCCGCAGCGGACTATGGCGTGGGTGGTGGAGGCAAAGGTGTAGGGGGAGGTGATTATCTCCCCGTGGAGGTCCAGAGCCTGGATGGCGTTCTCCAGAGCCAGGTGCCCGTTGGTGAGCAGGGCCACGTTCTCCACTCCCCAGTACTCCTTCAGCTCAACCTCCAGCCGCTGGTGCTTTTCGCCCATATTGGTCAGCCAGTGGCTGTCCCATATATCCGCTATCTCCCGGCAATATTCTTCAAAATCCGGCAGGGAAGAGCGGGTCACATTGATTATGTCCTTCATTTTATCTCCAATCCGGCCGCTGTGGCCATCAGTTCTTGCTTTCCAGTTCCCGGCACAGCTCCAGCAGTTTGCGGCTGCGCTCCCTGAAGCGCCGGGCGGGGATGCCCGCATATATGCCCCAGGGCTCCAGGTCCTTGTTTATAAGGCTCATGGCGCCTACGGAGCAGCCCTCCCCTACGGTCACGCCGGGCAGTACGGTGCAGCCGGTGCCTATTATGCTGTGCTTGCCTATCAGTATTGGGGCGCCGTGCACTCCCGTATATTCCGCAGGCACTATCTGGTTGGTCATGTGCTCCCCGGTATAGTCGTCGCTGCGGGCGTAGAGAGCGCAGCGGGAGGAGATGCCGGTATAGTCCTCCAGGACTATGCCCTCGCTCCCGGCAAAGAGCATGGAGCCCACCGCTATATGTACGTAGTTGCCCAGGCTTATCTTCCCGCTGAGCAGGCAGAAATCGTCAATGCGCACATTGCTGCCCAGGGAGATGTTCCCCGCGCCGTATATGCTGGCCTTGCGGCTGATAAGCACGTTCTCTCCGTATTCCTTCAAGCCCAGAGTCTTGAGCTCTTCGGGGCTGTAAAAACTGTTCATAATTCCCTCCAGAATCTCTGTGATAAGCTCAGGCCCGCCAGTCCAGCAGGCTCTCCACCATGTCCAGGTCGAACACCGGTATGCCGCAGGCCTCCCGGATGCGTTTGCGCTCGGCAAAGGAGTCGTCGATGAATATGGAGCCCGGTTCTATATAAGGCACCTTGCTCTCGCTGTTTTCCAAATGGATTATCCGGGTAAACAGGCCCGGGGCTATATTATAGCGCTCCAGCTCCTGCCGGATATCCCCTCTGTGCTTGGTGAGCATGTACACGCTCTTGCCCTGGTTCCGGGCCTGGTACAGGAAGGCTATGAGGCTGAGGTTGACCTGCCCCTTTACGATAAGGGAATCGTCAAAATCCACGTACACCTTGTCATAGCTGATGTCCGACTCAAAGCGGCTGATGAAGGCCCGGTCCAGCAGCAGCTGCCCCCCGTTGTCTATGATGTCCACGTCGTAGCCCCACATGTTGTAGAGCGTCAGCAGGGGCAGGTTCACTCCCCGGTTCCTGGTCAGGCCGGAAGTCCCGGCTATTCTGGGGGAGACCTCCATGAGCTTGTACTCCCCGTTCCCGTCCTCCTTCAGCTGGAAGAACCAGGCTCCGTTGAAAACGAAGCGGCTGTTCAGATCCCGGGCTATTCTCTCTATGCCCTCGTCCCTGGGCAGAAAACGGGAGCGCACCGCAATGCCCGCCTTTATCCTGTCTCTGGAGCGGGGGCTCACAAAGCGCAGCACGCCGTGGCGGTCGGTGAAGCAGTCCACCGACACCTCCCTGCCCGGGAGATATTCGCACACCGCATACTCCCTTCCCGAGGCCAGCAGTTCCTCCAGATGGGCCCGGTCATCCACCCGTCTTGCCCCCTGGGCCCCCTGGCCCACGGAGGGCTTGACGAACACCGGGTAGCTCTCCACTTCCTCCGCCCCGGAGTAGAATCGGGGCAGGTAGTCCGCCCCCTCCAGGTGGCGGTAGGTGGCGTTTTTCGAGCGGCAGATCTCCACCGTCTCCAGGGGCGAGCTCACCACCCGGGCGTGGAGCCTCTCCTGCTCCTGTATCAGGCTGAGGCAGGCGCTGTCATGGGCGGGATATATATAGTCTATGCCCAGCTTATCTGTCACCTGGTTCAGCTTTTCCACAAAGCCGGGGCGGCCCACATAGGGGATGTCCTCCAGGCAGTTTTTAAACAGCATCTCCCCGTGGTCCCGGACGCTGCCGCCTCCGTACAGCTCCACGAACTTACTGTAGCGCAGGGCGTGGTGTATCTCAAAGGCTATCTCGGTACCGGCGGGAAAGATCAGTATCTTTTTCACATCAGCCGTGGCAAGTCACTCCTTTTCTGCCCCGCGGCGGTGCAGGATGTTCTTTATCACAGAGAGGATATAGCTGAAGCTGTCTATCCTGAAGAGGAGGGACAGGGCAACATACACTGCCACTCCCCCGGTCAGCTGCACAGCAAGAGTCACGAAATCGTTCAGGCCCAGGAAGTTCAGCGTATACACCGCCCCGCCCATGACTGCCGACAGGACTATGGCCGGAGCCATGTCCTTCAGCTGTTCCAGGTAGGGATAGTCCAGCAGCTTCTTGTTGGGGAAGGCGTTTATCAGCTGGGAGAGTATGCCGGTGAATATCCGGCTCAGGGCCATATAGAACACCCCTATGCGCATGGTGATGACCAGGGCCAGGATGCCTATGGCCTTTTTTATCAGCTCCAGATATAAAAACATGTCGCTGCGGCCCATGGCCTTTATGGCGTTGAGGTTTGCGGTATGCAGGGGATAGAAGGCATAGCAGATGCAGAATATCTGCATATAGGGCACGCAGGGCAGCCACTTCTCCGTCAGCAGCAGCCGCACCAGAGGCTCGGCACAGGCGGCAAGCCCCGCCATCATGGGCATCATCACATAGGTGCTCATCTTTATGGCCCGGCGGGTCATCTCCCGCACCACCAGGCGCTTGTCCTGCTCGGCGGACAGCACCGGCAGCAGCACGCTGTCAATAGAGGAGTTGATGTTCTCCACCACCAGCACCGGCAGCTGGTCGGCCTTGTTGTAATAGGCCAGGTCGGCGGAGGAATAGACGATGCCCACCACCAGCTGATAGAGCTTGTTATACACCGTGTCCAGCAGGGCCGAGGCCAGCAGCTTCCAGCCGTAGGAGATGAGCCCGGCCAGGCGGGCAAAGGAGAAGGCCAGCCTGGGCTTCCAGCCCACGGTGAGCCAGAGTATGGCCGTATTCACTGCCGCATTCAGCAGCTGCTGCATCACCAGGGCCCAGATCCCGTAGCCCAGGTAGGCCATGGATATGCCCACCACGGCGGAAAACAGTGTGCCCCCAAGGGTGGCGAAGAAGAAGCGGCGAAACTGCATGGTCTTGGACACATAGGCCTGCTGCACGTTCTTCACCCCGGACATCACCAGGGTCAATCCCAGCACCCGGATGACCGGAGTCAGGGAGGCATCCTCATAGCCCCGGGCGATAAAGGGCGCGGCCACAAACAGCCCCAGATACAATATCAGGCAGAAAACCAGATTGAAATAGAACACCGAGGAGTAGTCCAGATCGTCGGTATCCTTTTTCTGTATGAGGGCGTTGGCCATGCCGCTGTCCACAAAGACCTGGAGGATAGAGGTTATCACCGTCACCAGGGCAATGGAGCCGTAGAGCTCCGGGGCCAGCAGCCGGGCCAGCACCACCGACACCACAAAGGATATCACCTGGGAGCCGCAGCGCTCCATAAAGCGCCATATCAAGTTGGATATTACGGATCTGCTTTTGTTGTCCATCAATTGTCCCCATAGCCCCGGTGCCGGCGGTAGATGCGCTGGACAGCGGGGAGATAGCTTTTAACAAAATTCTTCAGCCGGTAGGAGAAGCTCTGGCGGCGCAGGATGCTCCGGTAGGGCTCCCGGCGCTGCTCCCGGTCTCGGCCCTCAATATACATCAGCTCAAATTCCCGCTCCAGTATGGCGTCCTCCACCAGCTTCCGGTATTCCTCCGGGATCTGAGTCAGAAGGCTGCGGAGCATGTCCCTCTTGCCGATAATGAAATTTCTAAGTTTGTCGTACTGCCCGTCCACCCCGCTGCTCCAGGCTGCCGAGTTGCTGTTTATCCTGTACACCGACATGAGCCGGTCCAGGTAGCGGACCTTGCCGTTGAGGCGGAACCAGATGGCGTTGGCCTGGTCGGTAAAGCCGTGGCTGTAGGCCACGTGGTAGAAGGGCTGGGTATTGGTTATTACCTCCCTGCGGCTCATGAGAGAGCTGGTGTGGAAAGCCTGGGAGGCGCCGGATATCATGAACTCCATGGGTAGGTCCCTGTCCTGTCCGTGGCTGAGCAGGGGCCGGTCCGGCTGGGAGCCGTCACAGTAGTGGAGCAGGGTATTGTGGACGCAGGCGCTGTAGTCCGGGTGGCTCTCCAGGAAGTCCACCTGCCGCCGGAGCTTGCTCTTGTCCGTCCAATAGTCGTCCCCCTCGCAGAGGCAGACATATTTCCCCCGGCAGTTGGGGAAGAAAAACTCCGTGTAGAAGTTCCGGCCCTGGGAGAAGATGTTCTCCTCCATGAGCCACGGCCGTATTATATCCGGATACCTGGCGGCATAGTCCCTGATGATCTCCGCCGTTTTGTCGGTGGAGGCATCGTCGCTGACCAGTATCTCAAAGGGGAAGTCCGTCTCCTGCTCCAGAAAGCTGTCCAGAGTCTGGGCAATGTACTCCTCATGGTTATAGGCCGTGCAGAGTATGGAGACCATGCATTCCTTTTCCATGTATATATCCTCCTAACTGAGCCGCCTTGCTCAGTCCTGATAACCCCGGCTCTTCCTGTACAGCCGCTGGAGGCCGGGGATATAGCTCTTGGCAAAGTTCTTCAGCCGGTAAGAGAAGCTCTGGCGGCGCAGGATGCTGCGGTAGGGCTCCCGGCGCTGCTCCCGGTCCCGGCCTTCTATATACATCAGCTCAAACTCCCTCTCCCGTATCACCTGCTCCGTGAGGGCCTTGTACTCCTCCGGGGCCTGGGGCAGGAAGGCCTTCAGCAGCTCTCGCTTGCCCAGGATGAATTTTCTCAGCTTGCCGTACTGTCCCCCCACTCCGGAGCTCCAGGAGGCGGGATTGCTGCATATGCGGTACACGGACATCAGCTTGTCTATGAAATGTATCTTTCCCTCCATGCCCAGCAGCAGGCACCAGGCATAGTCCGCAAAGCCGTAGCTTGTGGCCACATAGTAGTAATCCGGTCTCTGGGTGATAATATCTTTCCGGGCGAAAAGGGAGCTGGTATGGTAGGAGGCCACCGGGCCGTGGATGAGCTGTTCAAAACCCAGGTCCCTGTCCTGGGCAGGGGGTATCAGCGGCTGGTCGGGCAGGGAGCCGTCACAGTAGTGGAGAAGAGTATTATGGACGCAGGCGCTGTAGTCCGGATGTGCCTCCATAAAATCGGCCTGCTGCTGGAGCTTGGTATCATCGGTCCAGTAGTCGTCTCCCTCGCAGAAGGCCAGGTACTTCCCCCGGGCCTGAGGGAAGAAGAGGTTTTCGTACAGATAGCCTATGCCCTTGGAAAACTGGTTCTCCTGTTGGTAAAAGGGCCGGATGATATCCGGGTATTTCTCCTCGTACTCCCTTATTATCTCCGCCGTTTTGTCGCCGGAGGCGTCGTCGTTTATCAGCACCTCATATCCGAAGTCGGTCTTTTGATTTACAAAGCCCTCCAGGGCGCTGCGGATATACTCCTCATGGTTGTAGGCCGTACACAGTACGGACACCAGGCAGCTTCTGTTTTCCATTTGGCCTCCCGGAAATCGTGATTCAGGGCATGCCGCCGGGGTCTCTGCCTCCGGGCGGACATTCCAATTCAAATTATTATACTCCCAAAGCCCCCGTATTTCAACCAAAAGATGGCTGCACACGGCAAAACCGGGCGTCCTCTCGGACGCCCGGTAGTCTGCGGTATTATATTTATAGCCTCACTTGGCCAGCTCTGCGGCGGTGCGGGCCGCCAGTCTTGCGTTGTTGAGCACCAACTTGATGTTGCTCTCCAGGCTGTCCCCGCCGGTGAGCTCCACCACCTTCGCCAGCAGGAAGGGCGTGGTCTCCTTGCCGTGGACTCCCTGGGCCTTGCACTGGGCCAGGGCCTCCTCTATGGCGGCGTCGATGACGGCCTTGTCCATGGAGTACTCCTCGGGGATGGGGTTGGTCACCAGCATGCCGCCCTTATAGCCCAGCTCCCGTTGAGCGGAGAACATGGCGGCCAGCTCCTCCGGGCTGTCCACCCGGTAGTCCACTCCGAAGCCGCTCTTCCTGGTATAGAAGGCGGGCAGCTCCTGGGTGCCGTAGCCGATGACGGGCACGCCCTTGGTCTCCAGGTACTCCAGGGTCAAACCCAGGTCCAATATGGACTTGGCTCCGGCGCAGATGACCATCACCGGGGTCTGGGCCAGCTCCTCCAGGTCGGCGGAGATGTCCATGGTCACCTCGGCCCCCCGGTGCACGCCGCCGATGCCTCCGGTGGCGAAGATCTTTATCCCCGCCATGTAGGCTATCATCATGGTAGTGGTGACGGTGGTGGCCCCGTCGGCTCCCCGGGCTACCAGGGCGGGAAGATCCCGGCGGCTGGCCTTGGCCACTGCCCGGCCGGTCTTGCCCAGGTACTCTATTTCGTCCCGGCTCAGGCCCGCTTTCAGTCTGCCGCCGATGACGGCGATGGTGGCGGGCACGGCCCCATTGTCTCTTATGGTCTGCTCCACCAGCAGAGCCGTCTCCACATTTTTGGGATAGGGCATGCCGTGGGAGATTATGGTGCTCTCCAGAGCTACCACCGGTTTACCGGTGGCAAGGGCCTCCTGCACCTCCGGGGATATGTCCAGATACTTGTTCATGATGCATTCTCCTTTTAACATACTGGGCTCAGCCAGGGGCGCCGAAAGATTTTCGGCGCCCCTGGGGCCACTGGATTTACTTGGATTTCAGATAGGGCTTGCCGTTGGCGGCGGGGACACGGGACTTGCCCACGAAGAGTATGAGCACTATGACCGTGACCACATAGGGGATCATGGAGATCAGGTGCATGTTTACTCCCGAAGAGCCGCCCAGCACCACTTTCAGACCTGAGCAGAAGCCGAAGAGCAGGCAGCCCAGCAGGGCTCCCTGGGGCCGGAACTTGCCGAAAAGCACGGCGGCAATGGCGATGAAGCCCTGGCCCACGATGGATATGGGTCTGAACTGGTTGGAGGTGGCCATGGTGACGCAGGCTCCGCCCAGGCCGGACAGGAAGCCGGACAGGCACACGCAGATGAAGCGGGTGGCGATGACATTGATGCCCAGGCTTTCGCAGGCCTGGGGATGCTCGCCGCAGGCTCTCAGCCGCAGTCCGAAGCGGGTCTTGTAGAACACGAACCACACCACTATCACCATGATAAACACCAGGTAGGTGGAGGCATAGGTGGCAAAGACATTGTCCATAAAGCGGCCGAACACGGTGCTGGTGTCAAAGACGCCCTTGAAAAGGGTGGGTATCTTCTGGTCCGGGGTGAGGGGTATGGTGTCGGTGGAGTTGAAGAGCACCCGGGCTATCATTATGACGATGCCGGGGCCCAGCATATTGATGGCGGTACCGGCTATGGTCTGGTCCGCCCCCAGGTTCACCGTGGCAAAGGCATGGATGGCTCCGAAGAGCATTCCGGCCAGGCCGCCGCAGATGAAGCCCAGATATGGGTTGCCGGTGAAGTAGGCCACCACCGTGCCGGTAAAGGCGCCGGCGGTCATCATGCCCTCGATACCGATGTTCACAACGCCTGAGACTTCCGAGAAGCAGGAGCCCAGAGCGGCGTACAGCAGCGGCGGGGTATAGATAAGGGTGGCATAGAGGATTATGCCGAACTCATTCATAAAGGCTGTCATTTCCCTGCTTCCTCCTTTCCGTTCCGTGCTCCGGCGGCTTTGGGCTTTTTACCTATGTGCACATATTTCAGCCGTTCAAATATAACGGAGATGGCTATAAAGAGCACCACGGTGCCCACGATGACGTTTATAAGCTGGGTGGGTGCGCCCACCAGATTCAGCTTGCTGCCGCCGTAGATCAGTGCGCCGTAGAACACGCCGGCAAAGAACACGCCGAAGGGATTGGAGCAGCCCATCAGGGCCACCACTATGCCTGCAAAGCCATAGCCCTCCTGGCTGGAGAACACGCTGATGCGGCTGCCCATGCCCATGAGCTGCAGGGCTCCGCCCAGGCCCGCCAGGGCTCCGGAGATGGCCAGCGCCGTGAGTATGGAGCGGTTGACGTTGATACCGCCGTACTCGGCTGCGGACTTGTTGGCGCCCACGGCCTTCAGCCGGTAGCCCAGGGTGGTCTTGTCGATCACCAGCCAGACCAGGAACATCATCACTATGGCCACCAGTATGCCCCAGTTTGCCGTGGGGCACAATCCCAGCTGGCTTATCAGGTCCTTGGACAGCAGGGTGCTGGCATTGTCGGAGATGTTCTTTGTGGCCTCGGCAGTACCGTCACTGTGGATGGCGGGGATGCCGGCGATAAAGTTGGACAGGTAGAAGGCTATCCAGTTGAACA
>CASFJB010000065.1 GCA_949294945.1 uncultured Eubacteriales bacterium | reverse complement strand
AAGCTCAGGGGAGAGCTGGGCGAGGCTGTAAAAACTGCCTGCTCTCTCATAGCAATTTCAATGTTGTGCGCCCTCTCAGGTTCTCTGTGCAGCGGAAAACCCATAAAGGAATACATAAATATCGCAGGCTGCTGCGCCGCCGCCGTCAGCCTGCTGGGAAATGTGGACAGCATAGTTGAGCAGACGGTAGCGGCACTTAACCAGCTGTCGGACTATTCCAAGGCGGCCCTGCCGGCTATATTCACCGCTGCCGCCACCTGCGGAGCGGTGGGGTCGGCCTCAGCCAAATATGCCGCTACATGTCTGGCCCTGGACGTGCTCATGAGCGCATCCCAAAAACTTGTGATACCTCTTGTGTATTCCTATCTGGCCCTGGCGGTAGCAGGCAGCGTCTTTCCCAACTCCCTGCTCAGCAATACCGCCAAGCTCACCAAATGGATGGCGGGAATAATAATGACGGGAATGACCATTGCCTTCAGCGCCTATATCGGCATGACGGGCCTGGTGACGGGGAGCATCGATGCTGCTGCATTAAAGACCGCACGCACAGTGATATCCACCGGCCTGCCGGTGGTAGGAGGAATCATCTCCGACGCCTCCGGAGCAGTGCTGTCGGCTGCCTCGGTAATAAAAAATTCCGCCGGGGTGTTCGGGCTTATCGGCGTCTGTGCCATGTGCGCAGGCCCCTTTGCCCTTCTGTCGGTAAGAATGCTGGTACTGAAAGCAGCTGCCGCAGCCTCGGACATGGCCCCCAACAGCCGCCTCTCCGGCCTGATTGCCAGCGTCAGCACCGCCATGGGCCTGCTGCTTGGTTTGCTGGGCTGCTGCGGAATAATGCTGTTCATCTCCATAACGGCCGGCATAAAGGCGGTGAGCCTCTGATGTACCAGGGAATTCGGGAGCTGTGCGCCGTGTCCCTGCTGTGCGGGGCGGCGCTGAGCATTTTGCCTGAGGGCGGAGTGAAACGTGTAGCGGAAATACTGTGTACCGCAAGCCTCATCCTGGCTGTCATCAGCCCCCTGAAGGAGCTGGATATGGACAGCTATGCTCTGGAGAGCGCAAGGCTCCACGAGCTGGAGAGCGCCCTGGCCCAGCAGGGACAGGAGGCGGGAGACAGGCTAAACCGCCTAGTCATAGAACAGGAATACAAGGCATATATTTTGGACAAAGCCAAGGAACTGGACATAGACCTCAGCTCTGCCGAGGTGGAGGTACAGTGGAGCATGGAGGGGTTCTGGATGCCCTGGGGAGCCGAGCTGAGCTCCGGATGCAGTGAGGAGGACAGGCAAAGGCTCTCCCGGCTTTTGGAATCCGACCTGGGCATACCATACGAAAGGCAGCGGTGGAACAGTGAGTGATAGCCTGAAAGCAAAAGCTGAAAAGCTGGAAAAATTCAAGTATCCCCTGGTGGTGCTGGTGATAGGCGTGGCGCTGATGCTGCTGCCCACGGGAAGCTCTCAGGCAAAGGAAGCTACGGACAGAGATGAGCAGGTGGCGGTGATACTGTCCCAGACCGAAGGGGTGGGTGAGGCAAGAGTGCTCATATCGGAAAACGGAGTGGTGGTGGCCTGTACGGGAGCGGAAAATGCCCGGGTCAGACTGGATATTATCCGGGCGGTGAGTTCATATACTGGTTTTACATCGGATAAGATCACGATTCTGAAAATGGCAGATTAAAGCTTAGGGGGAGTATGCTAATATGAAAAACCGTAAAAGAAACCTTACAATGCTGGCTGTGCTTATGTTCGTGTGTGCGGCAGTGGCCCTGAACTGGTCGTATAACAACCGGTGGGGCACACCGGATTCGGAAATGGTATCTGCCGAGGATGAAGCCATGATGGAGGCAAACGCCGAGTTTGAGGACAGTCTCGTAAGCACGGGGGGAGAATACTTTGCAGAGGCCCGTCTAACAAGGCAGGTGTCCAGAGACGAGGCTCTGGAGCTTTTGCAGACTGCGGCCACTTCAGAAACGGCATCCCAGGAGACTATAGACAGCGCCATGAATGCCATTTCCGCTATGGCCACCTGCACCATGCAGGAGGCTCAGATTGAGAACCTGCTGATTGCCAAGGACTTTGACGAGTGCGTGGTGTACATAGGAAACGACACGGTCACTGTGGCCGTACCCGCTCCCGCAGAGGGATTGAGTGAAGAGGCAGTGGCCAGAATTACTGATGTGATTTGCAGCGAGACCCAGTATACTGCCGCTCAGCTGAGCATAATTGAGGTAAAAGCTTAAAAATATTGAAAGTTTTCAGGCTCCCTGACACCGGGGAGCCTGAATAAATTTCAGGCGTCTCTCCGAAATTTGAATATTGTACTTTATTTTTTGAGTATATCGTGTTAAAATATAACGAAATCATTTAGGAGGATAACTATGGGCGAGAATTATATCACCTGCCACGAACAGCTTGGCAGCATCAATATTTCCGAGGACGTCATTTACAGCATGGTCCGCGCCGCCATCACTGAGGTGGACGGTGTCGCCGGTTTGTCCAATACCGCCGGCGCTGAGCTGGCCGAGCTCTTTGGCCTTAAGACCGTTGCCAAGGGAGTCAAGGTCCAGTTCGTGGATTCCAAAATCGTTGTGGACGCTATCATCACCGTTATGTACGGCAGGAACATTGTCAGCGTGGCCAAGGCTGTGCAGGAAAAGGTCCTGTCTGTGGTGCAGTCTACCACCGGTATTGACAACGCGGAAGTAAATGTTCATGTTTCCGGCGTAGCCTTTGAGAAATAAGCTCCGGGGGTAAATTTTATGACCAGAACTACAGCCAGGGAAATTGCCATACAGCTGGGCTTTGCTGCGGCTTTGCGCAAAGTGGAGCCCTCCCAGCTGATGGACAACTTCTTTTCCCCTGAGCACTATGCCAGCTTGCAGGAGGAGGACGAGCTCTATAAAGAGCTGCCCGACAAAAAGCAGATGGCATACATACGCCGCCTTGTGCAGCTCACCGCCGAAAACCGCAGCGAGATAGACGGATACATAGAGCGCTATTCCAAGGGCTGGAAGCTGGAGCGTATCTCCCGCACGGCTCTTGCCGTCATGCGCTGCGCTATCTGTGAGATACTCTACATGGATGAGATACCCAACGCCGCCGCCATCAACGAGGCGGTGGAGCTGGCGAAGGGCTATGACGAGCCGGACACCGTGGCCTTTGTCAACGGCGTTCTCGGCGGCTTCATGAGGGGCGAGCTTCACAAAGATGTCCCCGCTCAGGAGTAAGGCATGGAACGCCAGAGCATAAGCGTAACCGAGCTTAATAATCTCATAAAAGGGCTTCTGGAGCAGGAGCCCAGCCTTTCCAATGTCTGTGTCCGGGGTGAGCTGTCAAACTACAAGATATATCCCTCCGGTCACCACTATTTCACCCTGAAAGACAGTGAGAGCAGCCTGCGCTGTGTCATGTTCAAGAGCAGCGCATCCAAACTGCGTTTCCGGCCGGAAAACGGCATGGGCGTCACTGTATACGGACGGGTGGCCGTTTATCCCCGGGACGGAGCCTATCAGCTCTATTGCAGTGCAATAATGCCGGAAGGCGCCGGGGATCTCCAGCTGGCCTTTGAGCAGCTGAAAGCCCAGCTCGCTTCCGAAGGCCTTTTCGAGCGCAGCCATAAGAAAGCCCTGCCTCAATTTCCAAACCGCATAGCAATCATCACCTCCTCCGCCGGGGCAGCAGTCCATGATATGATCCGCATATTGGGGCATCGCTGGCCCATGGCTCAGGTGGTGCTTTTGCCTGTGCGTGTTCAGGGGGTGGAAGCTCCGCCGGAAATCGTTGGAGCTATCCGCTATGCCAATGAATTCAATGTGGCCGACCTTATAATTACAGGCCGGGGCGGCGGCTCCATGGAAGATCTCTGGGCCTTTAACGATGAGAGAGTGGCCCGGGCCATATATGAGTCCCGGCTGCCGGTGATCTCTGCCGTGGGCCATGAGCCGGATGTGACCATTGCCGACTATGTGGCGGACAGAAGGGCGTCTACCCCTTCCAACGCCGCTGAAATCGCCGTTCCAGACCAACGTGATATCAGAGATGCTCTTGATAGCTACAGCATCCGTGCTGACCAGGCCATGAGGAAGAAACTCATCAGCCTCAGCGATAAACTGGAATCCTACAAGAACAAGCGGGTAATTACCGACCCGGCTGCCCATATCGACAACCGGCGCATAGAGCTGGACCACGCCAGAGACAGACTGGCGGCAGCGGAGGAGCGAAACCTCTCCCGCTGCAGGCAAAGCTTTGTGGCTCTCACCGCCGCGCTGGACGCTATGAGCCCGCTTCGTGTATTGAGCCGGGGCTATGCCATAGCCGAAAAAGAGGACGGGACCACCGTGAAAACTGTGGATATGCTCTTAACCGGCGATTCTCTTCGCCTCCAGCTATGGGACGGAAGCGCTCAATGTCAGGTATCCTCGGTGTCAAAACGGCCTGAGAAATAGCTGGTGCGTCTATATTCTTTTTCGATCTTAGCTTGCCGCTCCTAGCCAGCGGCTTTTATACGGCTCTTCTCTTGCCGCTTCGGAGCTGAGCCATATTTTCTCGGAGGCGGCAGAAGGGAGGCCGTGATGGCCGTTAAAAAGCTTAGCTTTGAGCAGTCCCTCAGCAGGCTGGATGAGATTGTCCGCCACCTGGAAAAAGGCGACCTGCCGCTCAGCGAGTCTCTGGCCCTCTATGAAGAGGGAACGGGACTTATAAAGCAGTGCAGCAAGATGCTGGACGAAGCGGAACAGAAAGTTGTCAAATTAAAAAAGGGGCCCGACCGGGAGCCCATAGAGCTTCCCTTTGAGGATGAAAACTGAAATGACTGCTGACGAATACAAAACAAAAATAGACTCGGCCCTGGATAAGTATTTTCTTATGGGAGAGGAGTTCCCCCAGGCCAGACTGGGGGAGGCCATGCGCTACAGCCTTATGGCCGGCGGCAAGCGCATACGGCCCATGCTGGTGCTGGAGTTCTGCCGTATCTCCGGCGGGGATGTGGAGAAAGCGCTGCCTGTGGCCTGCGCCATTGAAATGCTCCACACCTACAGCCTGATCCATGACGATCTTCCCTGTATGGATAACGACGATCTGCGCCGGGGACGTCCCACCAACCATGTTGTATACGGAGAATGCACCGCAGTTCTGGCTGGGGATACCCTTCAGGCGGAAGCCTTCGGTACGATATTGCGCTCCCAGCTTCCCGCCGAGCACAAGGCCCGCTGCGCCGAGATATTGGCCGGAGCCGCCGGGATCGACGGCATGTGCGGCGGCCAGTATCTGGACATGAACTGGGAGGGCCGTAAGCTGACGGAGCAGGAGCTGACGGAGATCAACTCCCGGAAAACCGGCGCGCTGCTTGTCGCCGCCTGCCAGATGGGTGTGGCAGCTGCCGGCGGAACTCAGCTGATGCTGGATGCTGCCGGCCATTTCGGCGCCGCCATAGGAATGGCTTTCCAGATAAGGGACGATATGCTTGATGTGCTCAGTACCGACGAGGAGTTGGGCAAGCCTGTGGGCTCCGACGAAAAGGAGAACAAGAACACATATATGGTGCTTATGGGCAAAGAGGGTTGTGAAAAGACCATTGACAAGCTCACCGGGTTTGCAAAAAATGTTCTCAGCGAAGCTTTTGAGGATACGGGATTTCTCTGCCGTCTGGCCGATACCATGGCCAGCAGAAACAAATAAAAAGGCAGAGCTCCGGCTCTGCGCTTTGGAGTGTAATTATTGAGTATAATAGAAAAGATAAACTGTTCAAATGATGTGAAGGACCTGAGCCGGGATGAGCTGGAGCTCCTTTGCAGCGAACTGAGAAAATTTGAGATTGAGAGCATTGCCAAAACAGGAGGTCATCTGGCCTCTAACTTAGGCACTGTTGAGCTCACCGTCGCCCTGCACAGAGTATACGACAGCTCTGTGGACAGGATCGTTTTCGATGTGGGCCATCAATGCTATACCCATAAAATAATAACCGGGCGCAGAGAAGCCTTTTCCACCCTCCGTCAGTACGGCGGGCTTTCCGGTTTTCCCAAGCCTCGGGAGGCTGTTGACGATGCTTTTATTGCCGGTCACGCCTCCAACTCCGTCTCCGTTGCTCTGGGTATGGCCCGGGCCAGAACCCTGAACGGGGAGAACTACAGCGTAGTCGCCCTTATCGGCGACGGCGCTCTTACCGGCGGCCTTGCTTTTGAGGGCCTGTCCAACGCTGCAGCCAGCGGCGAGCCTATGGTGATAATCCTTAACAACAATAACATGTCCATCAACGAGAACGTTGGCGGAACTTCCCGGCTGCTGCAGATGCTGCGCATGAGACCGGGATATATCAGCTTCAAGAAATGGTATAGAGCTCTCTTCAAGAAAGACTCGCTGATGTATAAACTCAGCCATAGTTTTAAGGAGTGGCTCAAATCCTGGATGCTCCCGGACAATATTTTCAGCGAAATGGGTCTGGAGTATCTGGGCCCTATAGACGGACATAATCTGGATTCCCTGGAGAAGGCAATAGCTTTGGCCAAGGACATGCAGGAGCCGGTGCTGGTACATGTAATAACCAAAAAGGGCAAGGGATGCAGCTACGCCGAGACTCACCCGGACAAGTACCACGGTGTTGGCAGCTTTGATGCAGAGACCGGAGTCCTGGCAGCCTCTGATATCAGCTTTTCCGACAAGCTGGGAGAATATCTCTGCCAGTATGCAGAGGATGACAGACGCATAGTCGCCATCACTGCCGCCATGGCAGGGGGAACAGGAATAGAATGCTTCTCCGTTAAATATCCCGACAGATTTTTTGACACCGGTATAGCCGAAGGTCATGCTGCAGCCATGGCCGCCGGCATGGCAAAGCAGGGCCTCATTCCGGTCTTTGCCGTATACTCCACCTTCCTCCAGCGCAGCTACGACATGCTTATCCACGACGTGGCCCTGCAAAGACTCCATGCCGTCTTTTGTGTGGACAGGGCAGGGCTTGTGGGCAGCGACGGGGAGACCCATCACGGCGTGTTTGACGTCAGCTTTCTCTCTTCCGTGCCGGGAATGACCATCCTTGCTCCGGCCAGCTTTCAGGAACTCCACGATATGCTGGCCTATGCTCTTCATGATATAGAGGGACCGGTAGCCGTTAGATATCCCAGGTGCGGCGAGGGCGCCTATAAAGACTCCCTGGTTGCCGCCGAGTCCGTCCTGCGGGAAGGTTCGGAAATTACCATTGTCTGCTACGGTACCCTTGTCAATGAGGTGCTGGAAGCCGCCGACAAGCTGGAGGCCCGGGGCATCTCCGCCCAGGTGCTTAAGCTGGGTATGCTGCGCCCCAATGAGTTCGGGCTCTGCCTGGAATCCCTTAGGAAAACTGGGCGTCTGCTTGTGGCCGAGGAGGTCTGTCAGTCCGGCTGCGTAGGCGAGGCATTAGTCGCCGCTGCCGTAACGGAGGGCATAGAGCTTAAAGCTGTCCGGCTTCTCAACCTGGGCAGCGGAATAGTCAGCCACGGCAAGGTCAGCGAGCTGCTGGAAGAAAAAGGCCTTGATGCCGCCGGCATTGCGGACAAGGCCCAGGAACTCTGCGGGAGCGGAATCAAACAGTAATGAAGAAAATACGTTTGGACCAGTTGGTCTATGAGCTCGGTTTTACAGAGAGCCGGGAGCGGGCAAAAACCACCATAATGAGCGGCCTTGTTTTTGTGAACGGCCAGCGGGCAGACAAGCCCGGCACTCCGGTATTGCCGGACGCCAAGGTGGAAGTCCGTGGAGAGGCTCTGCCCTTTGTCAGCCGCGGAGGCTTCAAGCTGGACAAGGCCCTGAAGGTTTTCCCTGTGGACCCTAAAGATAAAATATGCATTGACTGCGGAGCCTCCACAGGCGGTTTTACCGATGTGCTCTTGCAGCACGGCGCAGCAAAAGTGTACGCCGTGGATGTTGGCTACGGTCAACTGGCCTGGAAACTGCGCACCGATGAGCGGGTGGTCAATCTGGAACGGACCAATCTGCGCTATGTCACCAGAGAGCAGATACCGGAAGATATTCAGCTTGCAGTAATGGACGTATCTTTTATCTCCATAAAGCTGGTACTGCCGGCCGTCAAAGAGTTGTTGCTGCCGGGAGCTGATATCGTCTGCCTTATAAAGCCCCAATTTGAGGCCGGCAGGGAAGAAGTGGGGAAAAAAGGCGTTGTCCGTGACGGCAAAGTGCATTGTGAAGTAATTCACAATATATTGGATTTTGCTCCTCAGGCCGGACTTACTGTTATGGGGCTTGACTATTCCCCAATAAAAGGGCCTGAGGGGAACATAGAATATATATGCCATATGAAAAACGGCCTGTTTGAAGGGGCTACTCCTGATGTGGAGGCCCTTGTGGAGGCCTCTCACCAGGCTTTGTGATAGGAGCGTCCTTATGATCGCTATTTGTCCGAATCCCTTCAGAGACATAGATTATCGCATTACGCTGGATATAAAGGAGAAACTGGAGAGTGCAGGCTTCAATACCTGCCTGTGCCCGCTCTTTGCAGATGAAAATGAAATTAATCTGCCGGAGAATATCCGTCCCAGCATCTTGTCTGAAGTGGGAGCCGGTTGTGAAGCCGTTATCGTAGTGGGAGGGGACGGCACGGTTCTTGCCGCTGCAAGACAGCTGCACAACATCCCGGTGCCGATTCTTGGCGTGAACCTTGGCACCAAGGGCTTCATGACGGCTCTGGAACCAAATGAGCTTGACCGTCTTGTCCCGGCGATAAGCGGAGGCATGCGTCTGAGCCGCCGGATGAAGCTGGACGTATCCGTTATAAGAGGAGGGGAATGCGTCCTCAGAGACAGCGCCCTGAATGATGCGGTGATGCACGGCTACGGCGACTGTATCAGGATGACTGTTTTCTGCAATGGGGACAGGATAAGTTCCTTCTCCGGAGACGGCATTATCCTCTCCACCCCCACCGGCTCTACAGGATATTCCATGTCCGCAGGCGGTCCGATAGTGGAACCGGATGCGGAGAACATAATAATAAGTCCTATCTGTCCCCATGTGATGGGGTTGCGCTCTTTCGTTCTGGGGCCGGACAGGACTGTGTCCGTTGAGATGCAGAAGCTCCACGGACGCAGGGCATATCTCTCCCTGGACGGTAATTCCGTTTTAGACTTGGCAAATGAGGATATTGTTCTTGTGAAACGCTCTGAAAACTACACGCTGATGGCAGACGTGGGACTGAGGAGCTTTTATGAGACCACATACGAAAAACTAAGATAAACGGAGGTGACACAATGAAACTGGACAGGCAGAATGTGATAATGGAGATCATATCCCAGAGGGATATAGAGACACAGAATCAACTTCTGGCAGCTCTGGCGGAAAGAGGCGTCAAGAGCACACAGGCGACACTTTCCAGAGACATCAGAGACATGCGGCTCATAAAGGAGCTGGGGCCAAACGGGACCTACCGCTATGTCATGGCGGCCAGCCAGGACACGGCGGATACCGACGCAAGGCTGAAGAAGATCTTCAAGGAATGTGTGCTGTCCTATGACCTGGCTCAAAACATCCTGGTGATCAAGACCTTGCCCGGCTTGGCTCAGGCAGCCGGCTCCACTCTGGACGGGATGGACATTCCCGGGCTGGTAGGGACCATTGCCGGAGATGACACGGCCTTTCTCGCACTGAAGGACTCCGAATCCGCAGTAAAGCTATACCATGAGATAGAACAGCTTTTGTAACAGACCCCTTAGCACGAGGTAGTTTTAAACATGCTTAACGAACTTCACATTGAGAATATCGCAGTAATAGAGAGAGCAGATATCAGCTTCGGCAGAGGATTCAACGTGCTTACCGGTGAGACCGGCGCAGGTAAATCCATTGTTATCGACTCCATCGGCGCCGTGTTGGGCGGGAGAGTCAGCCGGGAGCTGGTGCGCCGCGGCGCCGAAAAAGGCACTGTTACTGCGGTATTTGATCTGGAAGGCAGCGAAAAATGGCTGGAGGATAACGGCATTGAGGCTGAAGACGAGCTGATCCTTCAAAGGCGTATCAGTGCCGACGGGAAGAGCAGCTGCCGTATCTGCGGCATGCCTGTCACCGCAGCCCAGCTGAAGGAACTGGCTCTGCTGCTGGTTGATATCCATGGCCAGAATGACGGCCGGCAGCTTATGGATGAGAGCCGCCACCGGGAATATCTTGACCGATTTGGTGCCATGGACGGGAAACTGAAAGCCTTCGGTGAGGCCTATTCCGCCTATGTTACCACGAAAAAAGAGCTGGACAGCCTGCAGATGGATGAGATCGAAAAGGCCCGGCTCAGCGAAAGCCTGAAATATCAGATAGAAGAGCTGGAAAAAGCGGGGCTGAAAGCAGGGGAGTACGACGCTCTCTGTTCCCGCCGGGACCTGTTGAGAAACTCGGAGAAGCTTAGAGAGGCTGTGGACCAGGCAATGGAACTGCTGGACGGCGGCGATGATAACGCTCTGTCCATGGCCCAGAATGCCGCTTACTATACCGACAGGGCTTCAGCCATATCCGGAGAACTGGAAGAAGCTGCCGAGAGCATTCGCTCCGCAGTCTACTCCCTGGCCGACGCTCTGGAGACTCTGAGAGATTTCAGGGATTCTCTGGACTTTTCTCCTGAGGAATACGATCAGCTGGAGAGCAGGATATCCCTGCTCAATAGGCTGGAGAGAAAATATGGCAGG
>CASFJB010000064.1 GCA_949294945.1 uncultured Eubacteriales bacterium | reverse complement strand
TCAATCGTTTTCTGCGGCGGCGTGTACGTCGCAGAAAACACTTCTCACGGAGCGAAGTGTCGAATTGTACGCTTCTGGCGTACAACCGAGGCATGGAGCGAAGTGCAAGCCCTTTTGTCGAAGAAGGCTTGGCCTTCTTCGACAAGCTAAAAGAGTCCGGCGCTGCCTGCGCCGGACTTCTTATATTATCAGCCGCCCCAGAGTGGACACCGCCAGGCACAGCAGCAGTCCTATGGCCGTGGGCAGCAAGGCGGAAATTGCCGTCCACTTCAGGCTCCCCGTCTCCTTTTTTATAGTCAGCAGCGTGGTGGAACAGGGCCAGTGGCACAGGGAGAAGAGTATGACGCACAGGGCTGTCACCGCCGTCCAGCCCTGTTCCCTCAGAAGTGGGGACAGCGCCGTCAGCTCTCCCAGCTCAGTGAGGCTGCCGCCCATGCTGTATATCATCACCGCTATAGGCAGAACTATCTCGTTTGCGGGAAAGCCCAGGATGAAGGCCAAAAGTATCACGCCGTCCATACCCAGCACTCTGCCCACGGGCTCCAGCCCTGCGGCCAGGGCGGTGAGCACATTCCCCTGGCCCAGGCGGACATTTGCCAGCAGCCACAGCAGGGCTCCTGCCGGGGCAGCCACTGCCGCTGCCCGGCCCAGGACAAAGAGAGTCCGGTCAAACACCGAGCGCACTATCACCTTTCCCAGTTCAGGCCGCCGGTAGGGAGGCAGCTCCAGGACGAAGGCGGAGCTCTCCCCTTTCAGCAGCGTCATGCCCAGGAGCTTTGTGCTCATGAGCGTCAGGGCCACGGCCAGAAGTACAAGCCCCGTTAAGGCCAGGGCGGACAGCAGGGCCTTCTCTCCCCCGCCTATAAGGAACATGCTTATCAGGGCGATGATGGTGGGAAAGCGGCCGTTGCAGGGTACCAGGCTGTTGGTGATTATGGCCAGCAGCCGCTCTCTGGGGGACTTGATTATCCGGCAGCCCACCACGCCGGCGGCATTGCAGCCGAAACCCATGGCCATGGTCAGGGCCTGGCGGCCACAGGAGGAACAGCGGCAGAAGGGCCTATCCAGATTGTAGGCTATTCTTGGCAGATAGCCCGAGTCCTCCAACAGGGTGAACAGGGGGAAAAAGATAGCCATAGGCGGCAGCATCACCGATACCACCCAGGCCAGGGTCTTATAGCCCCCTTCCACCACAAGGCCTGTAAGCCAGGCCGGGGCCCCCAGCCAGGCAAAAAGTTCCAGCAGCCGGCGGTATATGTAAAAGAGCCCGGCGCTGAGCCACTGGGATGGGTAGTTTGCCCCCTTTATGGTGAGGAAGAACACCAGAGCCAGCAGGGCCAGCATCAGAGGATAGCCGAAGGTCTTGGAGGTGAGCAGCCGGTCCAAAGCCCTGTCCCTCTGGCTGTAGCCCCCGTTGCCGTTTTCTACCGTGTCCCGGCAGAGCTCCTCCCCTGTCTTTACCAGACTGGACACCAGCATATCCTGGAGCCGGTCCCGGTCTATGCCCTGCTTATAGAGCTGCCGGCGCTGTTCCTCTGCCGCGTTCCGCAGCTCCGGGCCCACCCGGTTCTCCATCTCACCCAGCAGCAGCCGCAGACAGATAAACCTGGGAGACAGGCCCTCTATCTCCCCAGCCAGAGGCAGCAGCTGATCCAGCGCCCTTTCCAATGGCTCCGGATATACAACGCAAACTTTTTCTCCCTCCGGTGCCTTTTCAAAGGCTCTGTCCAGGGCCTCCAGCAGCTTCTCCCGGCTTTTTCTGTCTCTGGCCACCGTGGCCACCACCGGCAGTCCCAGGCGCTCCCGGAGCTTCTCCAGGTCTATATGTATGCCCTTGGCCTGGGCCTCATCCATCAGATTCAGGCATAGCAGCACCGGTCTGCCCGTCTCCATAGTCTGCAAAAGCAGGTTCATGTTCCGGTCCAGGCAGGTGGCGTCGCAGACCACCAGCACAGCATCGGCCCCGCCGAAGCAGATGAAGTCCCGGGCCAGCTCCTCCTCCGGGGAGTCGGCCAGCAGGGAGTAAGTCCCCGGCAGGTCCACCAGCACGTATCCCCTATCCTTCCCCCGGCAGAATCCCCGGGCATTGCTCACGGTCTTGCCCGGCCAGTTCCCGGTGTGCTGCCTCATGCCGGTGAGGCTGTTGAATATGGTGCTCTTGCCCACGTTGGGATTGCCCGCCAGGGCTATTATTTTGTCCTCCGGCCTGGGGCGCTGCAGCCGCAGCTCCTCCCGGCCTATGCCTCTGCCTGTGGATTCCAGGGTCAGGCCCATGTCAGCTCCCTCCCATTTTTCACCGGGGCGGTCCCTGAGGGCCGCCCCGGCATACGCTGTCAGCATTTATCCACTATGATGTCCCTACAGTCTCTGTCCCTGATGGCCAGCATACTTCCCCTGACCAGGAAGGCTTTGGGGTCTCCCCCCGGGCTTATACCCAGGCACTCCACTTTTGTGCCCTCCACCATGCCCATGTCCAGCAGGCGCCGGCGCAGAGCGCCGCTGCTGCTGAGGCATTTTATAAAGGCCGTTTCCCCGGGCCGCAGACTGTGGAGACCAAAACTACTTTCCACAATGTTCCACCCGCTTTACGCTGCATTATATGTCTCAGCTCCCGGCTTTGACACTGCCGGCTTCATCCGGAGCATGAACGCAAAAAGTCCCCGGACCTGAATGGTCCGGGGACTCGGGGATTAACTTTTGTTTTTATCAGGCTCTGGCAGACTCCATACCCGCTACCAGGGCATTCTTGTTGCCCTCCAGAAACTTCAGCTTCCGCTCGCCCAGCTCTATGCGTATAGCCTCCACCATAGTATCCAGGCTGACGATGGGCTCCTTCTCCAGCATAGCGCCCAGGATAGCCACGTTAGCGCCCTTGGGGTTGCCCACGCCCTCGGCTATGCCCATAGCGTCGCAGTAGACCACTTTAATGTCGTCTCTGACGCTCTTGCGGTCGATGATGGAGCTGTTGATGACCAGCAGCCCGCCGGGCTTGACGCTGCCTTCAAACTTATCCAGAGAGGGGGCGTTCATGGCCACAACCACGTCGGCCTTATCCACCATGGGAGAGGCCACGTCCTCATCGCTGACGATGACGGAGCAGTTGGCAGTACCGCCGCGCATCTCGGGGCCGTAGGAGGGAAGCCAGGAGACATGCTTTCCGTCCAGCATGCTGGCCATGGCGACGAACTTACCGATAAGCAGCATGCCCTGGCCGCCGAATCCGGCAAAAATAAACTGTTTCGTCATTATTTATTTGCCCCCTTATCTTTATACACGCCCAGAGGATAGTAGGGGATCATGTTCTCTTCCAGCCATTTCATGGCCTCAACAGGGCTGAGACCCCAGTTGGTGGGACAGGTGGAGAGAACTTCGACCATGCAGAAGCCCTTGCCTTCCATCTGGTACTGGAACGCCTTCTTGATAGCCTTCTTGGTTTTGATGATATTGGCATTGTTGTTCACGGCGCAGCGCTCGATATAGTAGGAATCGGGAACCTGAGCGAGCATCTCGGACATCTTTATGGGAGCGCCGCACCAGGCCTCGTCACGGCCATAGGGAGAAGTGGTGGTGCGCTGGCCCACCAGGGTGGTGGGAGCCATCTGGCCGCCGGTCATGCCGTAAATGGCATTGTTGACGAAGATGGTGCATATCTTCTCGCCTCTGTGGGCGGCGTGGACGATCTCGGCGGTGCCGATGGAGGCCAGGTCGCCGTCGCCCTGATAGGTAAAGACCAGAGCGTCAGGTTTAGCTCTCTTCACGCCGGTGGCCACTGCGGGAGCGCGGCCATGGGCAGCCTCCAGCATATCCACGTTGAAATAGTCGTAGGCGAAAACGGAGCAGCCCACGGGAGCCACACCCACGATATTGCCGCCCATGCCGGACTCCTCCAGAGCCTCAGCCACCAGGCGGTGGATGATGCCGTGGTTGCAGCCGGGGCAGTAGTGGAAGGGCTTATCGGTCAGATATTTAGTCTTTTCAAATACGACGGACATTTACTTACCCTCCTTCATTTCGAGGATCTTTGCTACGATCTCTCCGGTAGTGGGCATAAGGCTGCCGCAGTGGCCGAAGTATTCAACAGGCTTGGTGCCGTTGACGGCCAGCTTCACATCCATGCACATCTGGCCTTCGTTTGCCTCCACATCCAGCAGGGCCTTGGCGTTGACGGTAGCCTCCTTCAGCTCCTTATAGGGGAAGGGCCACACGGTAATGGGGCGGAAGAGGCCCACTTTGATGCCCTTTTCTCTCAGCTCATTGACTGCGGATTTGGCTATACGGGCCACGGTGCCGAAGGCGGTGATGACGAAGTCTGCGTCCTCGGTGAGATAGGCCTCGTACATGACCTCGTTCTTCTCTATCTCCCGGTATATGGCCTGGAGTTCGTTGTTGTGGACGGTGAGCTCCTCGGTGTTGATGTACAGGGAGTTGATGACGGCTCTCTTTGCCGGGTCATCGCCGGGCTTCCAGCCGGTGGCGGCCCAGGGTTTCTTCTCCGGGTCCACCTTGTATTCCACCATCTCCGGCATCTCCACAGGCTCCATCATCTGGGCCATGATGCCGTCGGCCAGGAAGAGGACGGGTACTCTGTACTTCTCCGCCTTGTCGAAGGCGAAGCCGAAGATATTGATGGCCTCCTGAATGGAAGCGGGGGCATAGGTGATCAGGTGGTAGTCGCCGTTGCCGCCGCCCTTGACGGCCTGGTTATAGTCGCCCTGAGAAGCCTGGATGCTGCCCAGGCCGGGGCCGCCGCGCATGACGTTGAGGATGACGCAGGGCAGCTGAGCGCCTGCACAGTAGGATATGCCCTCCTGCTTGAGGCTGACGCCGGGGCTGGAGGAAGAGGTGATGACTCTGGCGCCGGTAGAGGCTGCGCCGTAGACCATATTTATTGCTGCCACTTCGCTCTCTGCCTGGAGGAAGCAGCCTCCCACCTCAGGCATACGGGCGGACATGTATTCGGGGATCTCAGTCTGGGGAGTAATAGGATAGCCGAAGAAGAAGCGTGCGCCGGCGCGGATGGCGGCCTCGGCTATAGCTTCGCTACCCTTCATAAGGGTCAGTGCCATTTTAATTTCCTCCTTAATCCTTTTCTATGTGGATCGCCACATCCGGGCAGGTACGGGCGCAGGATGCGCAGCCGATGCATGCCTCAGGTTCCACTACCTCTGCGGGGTGGTAGCCCTTTGCGTTGAGCTTGGTTTTTGAAAGGGCGAGGACGCTCTTGGGGCAGGCTCTGACGCACAGACCGCAGCCCTTACAAACAAGCTCGTTGATTGTCACCTTTACCATGATTCTACCTCTTTTCTTTTATGATTTTCCAGTTATTACTGACTGTCTTAACAGGGCCGCCCTGCGGCGGCCGGGATATACTCTTTAGTCCAGGCTCCTGATCCAGCTGTTCCAGTCACGGGCCATATAGGTGTCTATATACATGGGTCTGCCTATATACTTGGGGTCGTGGCCCTCGGCAAGGAAGAGGTCCAGCAGCTGCTTTTTCCCCGAGGTGTAGAGCACCGGGACCCCGGTGAGCTGGGATACCTGGCGTATCATCTCATAGCCGTCTCTCAGCTCTTCCGGCCCGGTGGCCTCGGCCAGATTTGTATTGTTTATCATGCCGCTGATCTTCAGCCGGGAATGGGCCTGCATCTCCTCCTGGAGCCTGATTATCTTCTCCACGGTGCCGGAGAGAGGACGTCGGATGTTGATGACGTTGAGCACCTCCAGCGCTCCCTCCTCCAGGTCCATGAAGTCCTGATGGTAGCGGCCCAGGGCCGTGGAGCCCACGGCATCTCCGCCCACGTCAAAGACCACCGTGTCCCAGTCCATATCAAAGGCGGAGGCCACCTCCGCCGGCAGGGACAGGGTCTCTATTCCGGAGCAGGAAAAGTTGGGAGATACCAGCCGTATCTCCTTCATCTCTGTGAGCTTGCCGTGCTCGGCAAGACGGAAGTATGTGTTTACCATGTCCAGGTCCAAAAGCTCGGTGCGCTTGCCCTGTTCGGCGGCCTGAAAGGCAAAATTCAAAGCCAGCTCAGTCTTTCCGCTGCCGTAATTACCTATCAGAACATAGACCTTTTTCACGTCCAGCACCCCTTCCTGTTGCGGTTTTCCCGCATTTATATTCTATCACCCTGGCAAGAAGTCCGTCAATGAACAATAGTGCCGATATTTACCAGGCTGCAAATTGCAAAATGACGAAATAAATATATGATTGTTTTAGATTAAATGCATTTTTTTGATTATTCAAAAATAACTTCTGAATGCAAAGGCATCCCCCGGTCCCTTATCTGGGATCGGGGGATGATTTCCTATTCATGTTTGATGCCGGATACCAGCAGTATCACTTCATTATTCGAGACGGTAGCCACGCCTTCGCTCACTTCTATGCTGCCCCGTTCTTCTCCGGCGGAGTAGCAGACTTTGCCGGGTGAAACGGCGCAGAGCATGTCGCAGTGGCCCCGGAGTATACCCAGGCTGCCGAAGGCTGTGGGCAGATTCACATAGTCCACATAGTTTTCAAAGCTGTCGCCGTAGGCGGTGCTGATGCTGAGATGGATTTCATTGGCCATGGCGTCACCTCAGTAATTGTTCCGCTTGGCAATGACCTCGTCGATGGTGCCGCACAGCAGGAAGGCCTGCTCCGGCAGGTCGTCCACGTCTCCGCCCAGTATGGCCTGGAAGCCCTTTATAGTCTCCTTCAAAGGCACATACTTGCCCTGCATGCCGGTGAAGTTCTCCGCCACATGGAAGGGCTGGGACAGGAAGCGCTGTATACGCCGGGCCCTGTTCACGGTGAGCTTGTCCTCATGGCTCAGCTCGTCCATGCCCAGCACGGCGATGATGTCCTGAAGCTCCCTGTATTTCTGCAATACCTCCTGGACGGCCCGGGCGGTCCGATAGTGCTCGTTGCCCACAATATCAGCCTCCAGCATACGGGAAGAAGAGGCCAGGGGGTCCACAGCCGGGTAGATGCCCAGCTCGGAGATGGAGCGGGACAGCACGGTGGTGGCGTCCAGATGGGCAAAAGTAGTGGCAGGCGCCGGGTCGGTAAGGTCGTCGGCAGGCACGTAGACTGCCTGGACGGAGGTGATGGAGCCCTTGCGTGTGGACACTATGCGCTCCTCCAGAGAGCCCATTTCCGTAGCCAGGGTGGGCTGGTAGCCCACGGCGGAGGGCATGTTGCCCAGCAGGGCGGACACCTCGGAGCCCGCCTGAATAAAGCGGAAGATATTGTCTATAAACAGCAGCACGTCCTGATGCTGCACATCTCTGAAGTATTCGGCAATGGTCAGGGCGGACAGAGGCACCCGAAGTCTGGCGCCGGGGGTCTCGTTCATCTGGCCGTAGACCAGGGCGGTTTTCTCCACCACGCCGGACTCGGTCATCTCGTTCCACAGGTCGTTGCCTTCACGGCTGCGCTCGCCCACGCCGGCAAAGACGGAGTAGCCGCCGTGCTCGTAGGCAACGTTGCGGATAAGCTCCATGATAAGCACGGTCTTGCCCACGCCGGCGCCGCCGAAGAGGCCGATCTTGCCGCCCTTGGCGTAGGGGGTCAGCAGATCCACCACCTTGATGCCCGTCTCCAGCATGTTGTCCGCCGGCACGATATCCACGAAGCCGGGGGCATTCTGGTGGATTGGCCTGTATTCCTTGGCCTTCACCTCGCCCTTGCCGTCTATAGGCTGGCCCAGCACATTGAACATGCGCCCCAGGGTCTCTTCCCCCACGGGCATCTCTATGGGCTGGCCTGTAGCGGTGACCAGGCATCCCCTGGACAGGCCGTCGGTAGAGCTAAGGGCGATGCAGCGCACGGTGTTTCCGCCCAGCTCCTGCACCACTTCTGCAGCTACTGCGCCGTTAGGTCCTTCCAGCTCCACCTCATCAAAGATGGATGGCAGCTTGCCCTTAGGGAAGCGGACGTCCACCACAGGTCCAACAACTTTACATATAGTTCCTTTTTCCATTCTATTCTCCATTCCGCAGAGCGTTGGCCCCGCCCACAATCTCGGAGATCTCCGTGGTAATCTTAGCCTGACGGGTCCTGTTCAAAGTCAGGTTCAGCTCATGGAGCAGCTCGTCGGCGTTGTCTATGGCATTTGTCATGGCGGTCATGCGGGCAAAATGCTCGCTGACCTTGGCCTCCAACAGTGTGGTTGCCACCGTGCTGTCCACATACATGCTGGTGATGGTGTTCACCAGACTAAGTTTATCCGGCTCAAAAATAAACTCCCCTGCTGCTCCCTCTTCCGTTGCCTCTATAGGCAGCAGCTGCAGCTGCCGGGGGCGCTGGCTCAGGGCAGCCCGTTTCTGATACACAAGGACTATGCGGTCCGCCTGGCCGCTGATATACAGTTCTTTCAGGAAAGCAGACAGCTCCGTAGTTTTCTCCTGGGAGGGCACATCCTCCATATCGCCAAACAAACGCAGGACATTGAGCTTTTTGGCCGGCCCGTACTCGCCGCTCCAACGGCCGCATATTACGGTGCAGTATTCCTTTTCTTCGCAGGCTATCAGGGAGTACAGATATTTGACCACATCCGTGTTGTAGGCGCCGCACAAGCCCCGGTTGCCTACAAACAACACATAACAGGTTTTTTGTATCTCTCTTTTGGCCATCAGGGGGCATTCCTCCCCGCTGATGTCCGAGACAACCATGCCCATAGCCTGGCGGCATTTTTCCGCAAAGCCTTCTATCTTGTAGAGTCTGCTCTGGGTCTGGTGCATCTTTGAGGTAGAAACCAGCTTCATGGTCTTGGTCATCTTTTCGGTGCTTTCAACACTCTTTATTCTGGCTTTTATTTCGTAGATGCTCGACAAAGGCCGCACCTCCCTTCCTGGATCTGCTTAGGCTCAGGGCCGGTAATCAGTTTTGAAATTCTCTATGGTCCGGCGCAGCTGCTCTATCTGACCCTTGTCCAGTTTTGCTCCGCCGTCAATGGCCTTGCATACCTCCGGAGCCATGACATTGACATAAGAAGTGAGTTCCAATTCAAAATCGGCTACCTGCTCCGTCTCCAGATCGTCCATGAAGCCCTCGTTGGCGGCAAAGATAGCCACCACCTCTTCGGCCACGGTACGGGGGTCAAAGCGCTTCTGCTTGAGCAGCTCCGTAAGCTTTTTGCCCCGGTTCAGGGCGTCTCTGGTAGCCTTGTCCAGATCGGAGCCGAACTGGGAGAAGCTCTCCAACTCTCTGTACTGGGCCAGGTCCATCCTCAGGCGGGACGCAAACTGCTTCATGGCCTTGGGCTGGGCGTCGCCGCCCACACGGCTGACGGAAAGTCCCGCATTGATAGCCGGGCGTACGCCGGAGTTGAAGAGGGACTCCTCCAGGAATATCTGGCCGTCGGTAATGGAAATGACGTTGGTGGGGATATAGGCGGAGATATCTCCGGCCTGGGTCTCCACTATAGGCAGGGCAGTCATGCTGCCGCCGCCGTTCTCGTCGTTGAGGCAGGCTGCTCTCTCCAGCAGTCTGGAGTGGAGATAGAACACGTCGCCGGGGTAGGCTTCTCTCCCTGGGGGGCGGTGGAGCAGCAGACTGATCTCGCGGTAAGCCGCTGCATGGCGGGACAGGTCGTCATATACTATCAGCACATGGCGGCCCTTATACATAAGGTATTCGCCCATGGAGGCGCCGGTATAGGGCGCCAGGTACAGCATGGACGCCGGTTCGGAAGCCATGGCGCTGACAACTATGCTGTAGTCCATGGCGCCCAGCTCCCTGAGCTTTGCAACGATGCCGGCAACGGTAGAGTCTTTCTGGCCTATGGCCACATAGATGCAGATGACGTCCTTGCCCTTCTGATTGATAATGGTATCTATGGCGATGGAGGTCTTGCCGGTCTTTCTATCGCCGATTATAAGCTCACGCTGGCCTCGGCCTATGGGCACCAGGGCGTCTATGGCCTTGATACCGGTATGGAGAGGCACATGGACCGGCTTTCTGGCTATGATGCCGGGAGCGGGGCTCTCCACAGGTCTGGTCTGTGTAGTCCGGATGGGGCCTCTGCCGTCTATGGGATGGCCCATGGCATCTACAACACGGCCTATAAGCTCCTCGCCCACGGGCACTTCGATGACTCTGCCGGTACGGCGGACCTGGTTGTTCTCGTGGATCTCTTCGTAATTGTCCAGGAGCATGGCGCTGACCCGGTTCTTTTCTATGTCCATTACCATGGCCAGCTGGCCGTTTTTAAAGCTGACCAGCTCGCCGGCCATAACGTCGGACAGGCCCTTTATATGGCAGATACCGTCACCCAGGCTGTACACCACGCCGGTCTGGTAGCAGTCCAGGTCGGTGGAAAAGCTGTCAAACTTATCCTGGAAATAGGCCGCGAGGTCATCCATGGGGGCTTTGTCGGTGGCAATATCGTTTTTAAGCCGGCCGAGCATATGTCTCAGGGTGCCGTCATATACGGTGTCCTCCAGCTTCAGGCGGAGTCCTCCGATGAGGCTGGCATCCTGCTGTGTCTCCAGGCTGAAGTGCCCTTCGGTTTTGTCCGAAAGGAGCTTATTGATCCTGTCCAGCAGCTCTCCGTCCACGCTGTCGGAATACCACAGCGTGGCACTCAGGCTGTCGCCCCACCGGAGTTTGGCCTTATCGTTGGCGGTGAGCTGAAGCGTGCCCTCCAGCTTATCCGCAAAACTCCGGTCCAGAGCCTTGCGCTTTTCCCTGTAGACATCGCTT
>CASFJB010000063.1 GCA_949294945.1 uncultured Eubacteriales bacterium | reverse complement strand
GGTCGTCGTCGAGCCCGAGTCGATGCCGAGGTACGCGTCACCGGAATATTCCTCTATGGGTAAAACAGGAACCGCTGCGGCGTCGTGCCGTTTCCTGAATTCCTCATACTCCTCCTTTGAGGAAAAGAGGGGCGATGAGTGGGAGATCTCCGTCCCTGCTGACGCGGCGGATTCAAGACTTGCGGTAAGAGAATCAAAATCCGTGGTAAACTGCTGCTTTGACGCGTATATCGCCGCGCCCAGAGCCACCGCATAAAGAGCGTAATCCGGGAAAACGGCGTGCTCCGCCACTGGCTGCAGCACGGCATCGGCGGCTATCGGCTGGACGTTGCCGACGAACTGCCCGACTTCTTCCTGGAAAAGCTGCGCCGGGGGGACTCGGTGAGCACCGCCACCCTGGGCCAGGACCTCAGCGGAGAAGAGATGAGCCTGCTGGTGTCCCTGCTGCAAAAGCCGGAGATCCTCAGCCGCAGCCGCCGGAGCATGCAGGACTACATAAGCAAAATAAAAGAGCGCCGGGAGGAGAGCAGCCAAAGCTCCGACCTGCGGGCGCTGGCCAATAAATACAGAGAGAAAAAAGGATATGAGGGATAAGACTATGGCAGAAGAACATATTTACACCGAAAAGGAACTGGAAGAAATGGCAGACCAGCTTTTGAAAGAGGATGAGGGCCAGGCCGAGCAGGGCGACAAGGCCAAGGCCCGCCGCAAGACCGGCAAAAAAAAAGAGAGCGAAGAGCCGGTGAAGAGCCCGGAGGAGAAACTCCACGAGCTGCTGGAAAAGGGCAAAAAGGCCGGAAAGCTCACCGCCAAGGAGCTGGAGTGCATTGAGGAGCTGAACCTGGACAGCGAGGTGGTGGACAAGTTCTACGAGGCTCTGGAGGCCAACGGTGTGGACATCGACATAGCCGGAGCCGACCTGCTGCCCCCCATCGACGACGTGCTGCCGGAGGTGGAGGACCTGGCCAACATCGAGGAGGTCACCGAGGAGGAGATAAACGACACCGACGCCTTGGTGGACAGCTTCTCCACCGACGACCCGGTGCGCATGTACCTCAAGGAGATAGGCAAGGTCCCCCTGCTCACCCCGGAGGAGGAGATAGAGCTGGCCACCCGCATGTCCCAGGGGGACGAGGAGGCCAAGCACCGCATGACCGAGGCCAACCTCCGTCTGGTGGTGTCCATAGCCAAGCGCTATGTTGGCCGGGGCATGCTCTTCCTGGACCTTATCCAGGAGGGTAACCTGGGCCTTATAAAGGCCGTGGAGAAGTTCGACTACACCAAGGGCTACAAGTTCTCCACCTACGCCACCTGGTGGATACGCCAGGCCATCACCCGTGCCATAGCCGACCAGGCCCGCACCATCCGCATCCCGGTGCACATGGTGGAGACCATAAACAAGACCATCCGGGTCTCCCGGCAGCTGCTACAGGAGCTGGGCCACGACCCCTCCGCCGAGGAGATAGCCAGGGAGATGGATATGCCCGTGGAAAAGGTCCGGGACATCCTGAAGATAGCTCAGGAGCCGGTGTCTCTGGAGACCCCCATAGGCGAGGAGGAGGACTCCCATCTGGGGGACTTCATCCCCGACGAGGACGCCTCCGAGCCCTCCGAGGCCGCCAGCTTCTCCCTGCTGCGGGAGCAGCTGGAAGAGGTGCTGAACACCCTGGCCCCCAGGGAGAAGAAGGTGCTGGAGCTGCGCTTCGGCATTGTGGACGGCCGCACCCGCACTCTGGAAGAGGTGGGCAAGGAGTTCAACGTCACCCGTGAGCGCATCCGCCAGATAGAGGCCAAGGCCCTGCGAAAGCTCCGCCACCCCAGCCGCTCCAAGAAGCTGAGAGACTTTTTGAACTGAACAGACATTCCGCTTTTAAGGGGCCTGTCTCTGGGGCAGGCCCCGTGCTACATACAGAGAGAAAGAGGAAATACATATGAGATACGATTTTACCACCGTCCTGGACCGGCGGGGCAAGGACTCCACCGCAGCGGATGTGATACCTTTCAAGAATTTCAAAGTGGACGAGGGCTTCTCCACCATCCCCATGTGGATTGCGGACATGAGCTTCAAGGCTGCCCCTCCTGTGCTGGAGGCCATATATAAGCGCATGGAGATGCCCAACTTCGGCTATTTACCCCTGCCCAAGGACTATTTTGACAGCATCATCCGCTGGCAGCAGAAGCGAAACGGCGTGGAGGGCCTGCTGCCGGAGCACATCGGCTACGAAAACGGAGTGCTGGGGGGCGTCAGCTCCGTGCTCCAGGCCTTCTCCGCCCCGGGGGAGAAGATATTGGTCCACTCTCCCACCTATGTGGGCTTTACCCACACCTTCAGCGACACCGGCCGGGTGGCCGTCCACTCCCCCCTGAAGCGGGACGAGGAGGGCATATGGCGCATGGACTATGAGGACATGGACAGGAAGCTCAAGGAGAACCACATCCACCTGGCCATCTTCTGCTCCCCCCACAACCCCTGCGGCCGGGTCTGGGAGCGCTGGGAGATAGAGAAGGCCATGGAGGTCTACGCCGCCAACGACTGCCTGGTCATCTCCGACGAGATATGGTCGGACATCATCATGCCCGGCTATAAGCACATCCCCACCCAGAGCATATCCCAGGACGCAAAGATGCGCACCTTCGCCTTTTACGCCCCCAGCAAGACCTTCTCCCTGGCGGGGCTGGTGGGCTCCTACCACATAATCTACAACAAATATCTCCGGGACCGGGTGCTGAGACAGAGCTGCCTCAGCCACTACAACGACTGCAACGTTCTCTCCGTCCACGCCCTTATCGGCGGCTTCAGCCCCCAGGGGGAGGCCTGGGCCGAGGAGATGATACAGGTGGTAAAGGGCAACCTGGATTACGCCTGCGGCTTCATCCGGGACAATTTCCCCGGAGTGAAGGTGATGCGCCCCCAGGGCACCTACATGCTGTTTCTGGACTGCGGGGACTTCTGCCGCAGCCGGGGCATAAGCATTTCCCAGCTCCAGGAGAGGGGAGTGCGCTGCGGCGTCATCTGGCAGAACGGGGAGGACTTCCTGCTGCCGGACTCCATACGCATGAACTTCGCCCTGCCCCGCTCCCTGGCGGAGGAGGCCATGGAGCGGCTGAAGAAATATGTGTTTGTGTAATAGGCTGAAAACACGGAATATTCCGGTCCCGTGCACCGGACCGGCAAAAACGGGCGGAAATCAAAAGACCCCCTGTGCAGAAAAGAAAACTACATCAGGGGGGATTTGTCTATTGTCCGTTTTTACTGGACCTGTGCACAAACTGCACAGGGGGTCTTTATATAGCCTATTCCAAAAACCAATAGTGCTTCAGGCTCTCCGGCATTATTGCATACAGCGCCTGGGCAGCTTCGGCAGGGTCCAGATCGTAGCCTCCAAGAGTCCACTTCTTGTACATATAGCTTATGCCGTAGCAGAACACGTCCAGCTGGAGCTGCTCCTCTACCGTCAGCTCTTTTCCGCCCCGGTTCTGGGCCGTGATCTCCAGGATCACGTCCTTGGAATAGCGGAAGATGTAGTTTTCAAAGGAATTGACGCCGGTGGTGGCAAAGGCCCGGTGGAACCTGGACCAGCGGTCCCGGGCGTAGCGGTACATGTAAAAGAAAACCTCGGGATAGCTTTTGCAGCGGCTGAGATAACTGTCCAGCAGCTCTTTGTAATTGCGGTTGAGCACGTCATACTTGTCCTTGAAATAGCGGTAAAATGTGGAGCGGCCCACTCCCGCCTCCTCCGCAATCATCTGTATGCTTATCTTCTCTATGCCCGATTTCGCTATGAGCCGGTTGAAGGCCATGAGTATGTCCCGTTCAGTACGCTCCATAAAAACCTCCTGAGACAATTTTGATAAATTGTATCATAATGAGACAAAAAGTCAATAATGTTCCGTGACGGTTTTTGCCTCAGCCTTTATAATTTCCCCATAAGATGCCAAAAAAAATATCAATTATGGAGGACGGCTATGGCAGAGCACATATTCACCGAAGGCGAAAAGAGATGCCTGGAAGAGTACTGGAGAGAGTGCAGCAAGACACCCCGCAAGAACCTGATAAAGCTGGTGCGGCACATCAATATGTTCAACCCCTTCCCCAGCGAGAAGTCCTGGGAGTACATATTCTTTGACCGCCAGCTGACGGACGAGATGGTGGACTTTGCCCTGAAGATGAAGCTGCGGGTGGCCTACTATATAAAGGACCTGGCAAAGATAGAGAACATGAGTGTGGAGGACGCCGCCAGGCTGGCCGACGAGATGGTGCACATCGGCATACTGGAGTATACCAGCGACGAGCAGGGCGTGGACATGGTGCAGCTGCCGGTGTTTGCTCCCGGCTGCATGGAGAGCACGGTGATGGAGAAGTGGCGCACGGACAAATACCCCGAGACCGCCCCCGCCTTTCTGAACTACGTGCTGGAGCTGCAGAAGAAGATATCCTGGGCCGTGCCCATGGGCCAGGCCCTGATGCGCACCATCCCTGTGGAAAAGGCCATACAGCATGAGCCCCGCCGGGCCAAGTACGAGGAGATATCCTACTGGCTGGACAAGGCAGGGGACAGCATAGGCATAGCCCCCTGTGAGTGCCGCAAGCTGCGGATAATGGCGGACGAGGGCACCGCCGACCTAAACGGCGACTGGTGCATCAACCTGGGCAAGTATGCCGAGAGCTGCATCCGGGTGGGCAAGGCCCGGCGCATAAGCCGCCAGGAGGCGGAGCGCATTTTGCTGGATGCGGAGCGCCGGGGCTATGTGCACCAGCTGTCCAACATCGACGGTCCGGACTTCTCCCTGTTCATCTGCAACTGCTCCTGGGACAGCTGCATGGCTCTGAAAACCAGCTGGTACACCCAGTCACCCAGCCTGGCCCGGTCCAATTATGTGGCGGAGGTCAACAAGGACAACTGCGTGGCCTGCGGCGGCTGTGTGGAAGTCTGCCCCCAGAACGCGGTGAAGCTGGGACAGAAGCTGTGCCAGAAAACCCCGGTGGAGATAAAGAAAACCGTCATACCGGAAAACAAGGTGGTATTCGGCAAGGAGCATTGGCAGACGGACTTCCTCACCAACCGGCAGAACGTAGTGCCGGAGACAGGCACGGCCCCCTGCAAGACCAACTGCCCGGCCCACATAGCCGTCCAGGGCTATGTCAAGAAGGCCGGGGAGGGCAAGTATATGGAGGCTCTGGAGCTGATAAAGAAGGAGAACCCCTTCCCCGCCGTCTGCGGCGACGTATGCGCCCGCTTCTGCGAGCAGGTCTGCACGAGGGGAGACATCGACCAGCCGGTAGCCATAGATGAAATAAAGAAATTCGTTGCCCGGCAGGAGCTGAAGGCGGAAAACCGGTACGTCCCTCAGAAGCTGAACGAGCAGGGCCACAAGATCGCAGTCATCGGCGCCGGGCCTGCGGGTCTGAGCTGCGCCTATTACCTGGCGGTGCTGGGCCACAGCGTCACCGTATTTGAAAAGGAAAAGCTGCCCGGAGGCATGATGGTCAACGGCATACCCTCCTTCCGCCTGGAGCGGGATGTGGTGGCCGCAGAGATAGATGTGCTGCGCCAGCTGGGCGTGGAAATAAAGTGCGGCGTGGAGATAGGACGGGATCTGAGCATCCGGCAGCTGAGAGAGCAGGGCTATAAGGGCTTTTATCTGGCCATCGGCGCCCAGAGCTCCGCAAAGCTGAACATCCCCGGCGAGGAGCTGGAGGGCGTGATAGGCGGCGTGGACTTCCTGCGCAGGGTGAACCAGGGCGAGAAGGTGGAGACGGGCCGGAGAGTTGCCGTCATCGGCGGCGGCAACGTGGCCATGGACGTGGTGCGCACGGCGCTGCGCCTGGGGGCCCAGGAGGCCTGCATCGTCTACCGCCGCGGCAAGGACGATATGCCCGCAGACAAGGAGGAGGTGGCGGAGGCCATGGCCGAGGGCGTTCAGTTCAGGTACCTCAGCGCCCCCGTGGAGCTGATAGGGCAGGACGGCAAGCTCAGCGCCCTGAAGGTGGAGCTGATGGAGCCGGGCCAGCCGGACGAGAAGGGCCGCCGCAAGAGCGTAGGCACCGGAAGGTACGAGACCATACCCGTGGACACCGTCATCAGCGCCATAGGCCAGGTCCCCCGCTGGGGCAACATCCTGGAAGGCAGCAAGGTGATGCTGGACAGGAAGGGCTACGCCCAGGCGGACAGCTGGACCTACCAGACCGCCGAGCCGGATATCTTTGTAGGCGGAGACATCTATACCGGGCCCAGGTTCGTCATCGACGCCATCGCTGCCGGCAAGGAAGGGGCCGACTCCCTGCACCGTTATGTATGGGAGGGCCACAGCCTGACTCTGGGCCGTGTAAAGCGGGACAACTACAAGTACATCGACAAGAACAACCTTTCCATCTCTTCCTACGACACTGCCGGCCGTCAGCAGCACGGCACCGACGTCAGCAAGGTCAAGAGCTTCCGGGACGACAGACTGCCCTTTACCGAAGAACAGGTAAAGGCCGAGGCTGCCCGCTGCCTGGGATGCGGCGCGGCAGTGGTGGATCAGAACATCTGCATAGGCTGCGGCCTGTGCACCACCCGCTGCAAGTTCGACGCCATCCAGCTGCACCGTAAGTACGACAGCTGGGGCGTGCCCTATGAGAAGCTGGTGGGCCATGTGGCGGCGGAAACCGTGAAAAAGGTGGGCCGCAGAATAGTAAAGAAGGACATCTGATATGCACGAGATAGGCGTTCTCACCGAGGCAGTCAAAATGGTGGAGGGCATCGCCGCAGAAAACCGCATAGAAAGGGTGAAGCATATCACCCTGGAGGTAGGGGAGCTGTGCGGCTATGTGCCGGTGTTTTTTGAAAAGTACTTCCCCATAGTCACCGAGGGCAAGCCGGTGTTCCGGGATACGGAGCTGAAAATACAGACCGTGAGAGGCCAGGCCCTGTGCCGGGACTGTGAAAGCGTGTACAATGTGATGAAGTTCCAGGGCCGCTGCCCCAAATGCGGCAGCCGGGAAAAGAAGATCCTGGGCGGTCAGCAGTTCCTGGTAAAAGACATAGGCTATTAAAAGGGGACTACCGGCCTGAGCCCGGGGAAAAAGCTCCTCAAAAAAAGAGATACAGACCTGAGCCTCCCGGGGCTTTCTCCCCCGGGAGGCTCTCCTTTTCTGCCCCTGGCAGCCACGCCGGAATGTAAGGCAAAGGTAAAGCGCCCATTAAAAACTCGTTAAGAATACGCGGCCGGGCCGGTGGGGCGGGAAAAGGGGACTTCAAAAATTTGAAATTTTGAGGCGGGAAAAAAGCCAAAATCCGCAAATAATTAAGAAATCATGAACATTTTTTGAAGGCTGCCTTGCTTTGTTGATTTTAAGCAAAAAAGATGAGCTTTGTTGACAAGTTATTGTTAAGAACATATAATGAGCCACGTCAAAAGCAAGTAAATTATTTCTATGAGGAGGAAAATCAAAATGAAAAAGTATCTTGCACTGCTTCTGGCTCTGTGCATGGTGTTCGCCCTGTGCGCCTGCGGTCAGTCCGAGGCTCCCGCCCAGGAAGCCCCTGCCGAAGAGGCTGCCGAGGCTCCCGCTGAGGAGGCTCCCGCCGCTGAGGGCTGGGCTCCCGACGGCCCCGTCACCATGATTGTCTCCTACGCCGCCGGCAACGGCACCGACGTTACCGCCCGTATCCTGGCCCAGTACGCCGAGAAGTACGTGGGACAGACCATCGTCATCGAGAATGTGGACGGCGGTTCCGGCTCCATCGGCTGGTCCCAGCTGGCTGCCGCCGAGCCTGACGGCATGACCATAGGCTTCATGAACCTGCCCAACTTCAACAGCTCCATCGTCAACGAGCTGGGCACCTACACCACCGAGGACTTCACCGCCATCTGCAACCACGTGACCGAGACCTCTCTGGTCATCGTCCGCGCCGATGACGACCGCTTCCCCGACATTGACTCCCTGGTAGCCTACGCCAAGGAGAACAAGACCGTAGCCTCCACCAACGGCGCTCAGGCCTCCAACCACATCGGCGCCCAGGCCTTTGCCAATTCCGCCGGCTTCACCTACACCGACCTGCCCATGGGCAACACCGCCGATGAGCTGACCAGCCTGCTGGGCGGCGAGGCCGACTGGTGCGTAGCCAAGGCCGCCGACATCGCCGGCCGTACCGACGTGCGCGTGCTGGCCTCCTTCTCCACCGAGCGTCTGGCCGAGATGCCCGACGTGCCCACTCTGGGCGAGATGGGCTACTATGACCAGTGGCTGGGCTCCTCCCGCTGCGTTGTGGCTCCCGCCGGCGTGAGCGATGAGGTAGTGGCCTTCTACGAGGCCGCCTTCAAGGCCACCATGGAGGATGCCGATTACCTGGCCGCCGCCACCGAAGTGGCCACCGACTACAAGGATGCCGCCGCTACTGCCGCCCTCATCGAGGAGCAGCAGGCCTTCACCGAGGGCCTGGCCGAGGGCTTCTGGTACGAATAATTCTTCATCCCTTTTTCTTGCTGGGGGGCGGGGACACCCGCCCCTCAGCTGCTAAAAATTCGTGAGAATTTTTAGCAGCTGAGCCCCGCCGGGCATTTTGTCAAAGGGCAAAATGCCGCTTCGCCTGAAAAGCCTTGTCAAGACAAGCCTTTTCAGCGGCGGGCTATTGAAATACGAGGCGGGCCTTGCCCCCTCGTGCTCCCCTGCTGCTCAAAGTACCGGAGTCAAGGGGAGAGGATGGAGTGCGGCCAGAGCGTCTAAAGCTAAAAATTCATTAGAATTTTTAGCAGCTGTCCCCCGCCGGGCATTTTGCCCCAAGCAAACACAAAAGACAATCGGGAGGCCCCGGGCCTCCAAACAGACTTCAACATGAGCTCCGGCAGCTTTGCCGGGCCGAGCTTCCGGGCCGGAAGGCCTTTCTTCCCGCCATAGTTTTACAGAGGATAAAAAGGAGGGACCAACCTTGAAAATGAAAAAGACGGACATAGGCGTGGTAGCATTCATGTACGCCGTCTGTGCCTTCTTTTATGTCTATAGCTTCGACCTCAGCGAGAGCAGCAAGTCCTACCCCATCTTCACCATCGTGCTGCTCTTCGGCCTGACCACTTTGTACCTTATACAGATGATAATTGCCGCAAAGAAATACGGCGTGGAGAGCGGCGCGGACAAGGTCTTTGCCGGCTTTTTGCCCAAGCAGTTCATCCTGTCTCTGGTGCTCACCATCGTCTACTTTTTCCTTATAAAGTACCTGGGCTTTTTCACCGCTACCACCCTGTTCATGATAGCTTCCTTCATATACCTGAAGGTGCCGGTGCTCCACTCCGTGATAGCCCTGGTGTCCATGGATCTGCTCATCTACCTGGCTTTCGTGCTCTTCCTTGGAGTGCGTCTGCCTGCCGGAATACTCATATAAGGAGGGCTTTGACTTATGCTTGAAACTTTACAGCTCATGGGTCAGGGCTTTATAAGCGCCCTCTCAATCCTGAACCTGCTGGCCATGATAGGCGGCGTGGCTCTGGGCATAGTCATCGGCTGCCTGCCGGGACTGTCCGCCGCCATGGGCGTTGCCCTGATGCTGCCTCTGACCTTCACCATGCCTGCCGACACCGGACTTATAGTCCTGGGCGCCATCTACTGCGGCGCTATCTTCGGCGGCTCCATCTCCGCAATACTCATACATACCCCCGGCACCCCTGCCTCTGCCGCCACCGCCATCGAGGGCTACCAGATGACCCTCAACGGCCAGGCCGGCAAGGCCCTGGCCACCGCCTGCTGGAGCTCCTTCTGGGGCGGCCTGCTCAGCTGCATCTCCCTGTACTTCTTCGCCCCCATGCTGGCCCAGCTGGCCCTGAAGTTCATGTCCGCCGAGAAGTTCTGGCTGGGCATCTTCGGCCTGACCATCATCGCCGGTGTCTCCAGCAAGTCCATAGTTAAGGGCCTGATGTCCGGCGCCCTGGGCCTTATCATCTCCACTATCGGCCTGGACCCCATCGACGGCACCAAGCGCTTCATGTTCGGCCAGGCCTTCCTGGCTGAGGGCATCAACACCACCTGCGCCCTCATCGGTCTGTTCTCCATGTCCCAGGTGTTCATCCTGGCGGAGAAGGAGATAAAGAAGCGGGCCAAGGCCGCCAAGTTCAGCGATAAGATCGCCCTGACCAAAGCGGAGAGAAAGAAGATCCGTCCCACCATTATCCGCTCCTGGATAATCGGCAACATCATCGGCATACTCCCCGGCGCCGGCGCCTCCATCGCCTGCTTCATGGGCTATAACAGCGCAAAGCAGTTCTCCAAGAGCAAGGAGGAGTTCGGCCACGGCGCCATTGAGGGCGTTGCCGGTTCCGAATCCGCCAACAACGCCGTCACCGGCGGCTCCCTCATCCCCATGCTCACCCTGGGCATCCCCGGCGAGTCCGTCACCGCAGTGCTGATGGGCGGCCTGATAATCCAGGGCCTGGCTCCGGGACCCGAGCTCTTCACCAAGCACGCCGCCATGACCTACACCTTCTTTGCCGGCTTCGTGCTGGTGCAGTTCTTCATGCTGGCTATCGGTATGATAGGCTGCCGCGGCTTTGCCCAGATCTCCCGCCTGTCCGACGCCATCCTCATCCCCTGCGTCACCGTGCTCTGTGTCATCGGCTCCTACGCCATCCACAAGAACATGAGCGATGTGGTGGTCATGCTGATCTTCGGCGCTCTGGGCTACCTGATGCGCAAGTTCGATTTGAACACCGCCGCCGTAGCGAAAAGGGCCTGCGGGGCGCACTCCGTGTCAGCGATGGGGACATAAGCTGCCTGTTCCAGTCCCCGGTGAGCTGGGTGCTGATAATCCTCAGCATCGTGGGCATCTTCTCTCCCCTCCTCATGGAGAAGTTCGAGCGCAAGGTGGCCGGAGACGAGAGCGTGGACGAGGCAAAGAAAGAGGACGCCCTGTCCTGAGCTTTCCGGACACAGCCCAACTGTCATACCCGTATATCCAAAAGCTCCCGTCAAAAAACCTCGAGAGGTGAAAACGGAGGGCAAAAATGACCCCCTGTGCAGAAAAGCAAACTGCACAGGGGGTCTTGCTATGGAAGAAGGAGAGCGCCGGAATGCCTGAGCCTGAAAGCCCGGCAAAGGGAAGCCGTCGGGAAGCAGGGGCACGCTTTGGGCCGGGTGAAGAACAAGCCCCGAATCGAAGGCAAGGCGGAATAGGGAGCGGGCGGCGCAGACAATGGCCGCTGCCAGGGAGCAGCTGCGGCCTACAGGAAAAGCTCCGGCCACAGCTGCTCCTTCAGCTCCAGCACCCGCCTTACGCTCTCGTCTATGCGCTCCAGGGAGAGGCGGCCATCCTCCACTGCCTGCACCACACCCTCAAAGGCGGCAGCATAGTCCTCCGGCATAAGGAGGATATCCGCCCCGGCGGCCAGGGCCATCACCGCACAGTCGGCGGAGGAATACTCCTGGGTTATGGCCCCCATGGCCAGGGAGTCGGTGACCACCACCCCCTCATAGCCCAGCTCTCCCCGGAGCTTGTCGTTTATCAGCTCCCCGGAAAGGGAGGCGGGCAGGCCGTCGCCGGTGACATTGGGCAGGCTTATGTGGGCCACCATCACCATATCCGTATTTCCCAGATTGCCTATAAAGGGTATCAGCTCTGCGGAGAGCAGCTCCTCCCAGGTCTTTTGGATGGACACATAGCCCTCATGGGTGTCGCCCACCGTGTCCCCGTGGCCGGGGAAGTGCTTTATGCAGCCCAGCACTCCGGCGAAGTGGAGGCCCTCCAGCTCCGCCGCCACCATTTGGGACACCAGCTCCGGGTCGCTGCCGAAGGCCCGGTCGCCGATGACCACATTGTTCGGGTTGGTGTTGGTGTCCGCCACCGGGGCAAAGTCCAGATTGAAACCGTATTCTGCCAAGTAGCAGCCGATGGTAAAGCCAAGGGTCCGGGCGGCGCCGGTGTCTCCCGAGGCGCCTATTTCCTCCATGCTCTTAAACTGGGGCAGCACATAGCCCTCCTCCGTTTTAAAGGCCGGGGAGTTTGCCAGGCGGGACACGGAGCCCCCCTCCTCGTCCACGCCCACGAACAGGGGCAGGGCGCTGGCCTCCTGCATAGCGGCCACGAAGCTTTTAAGCTGCTCCGGGGAGCTGATGTTCTTGCCGAATATGACTATGCCCCCCGCCGGGTATTTCTCCAGTTGGGCGGCCATGTCCTCCGTCCACTCCGTCATCCCGTACTCCGTGGTCTCATGGGCCTGCTGGGGCGTCAAGGCCGTGGACAGGGATTCCGGGCGGATTATGAACAGCTGGCCTACCTTTTCCTCCAGACTCATGGAGTCAAGCAGCGTCTCCGGTTTGGAGGCGGGCTCCACCGTGGGCGTGGGCGTCTGGGGTGCAGCTGTGACCTCCGGCGTAGGAGAAGGGCTCTCCGCAATTATGGTCTCGGCCGGGGCCGAGGCGCAGCCTGTCAGCAGCGTAAGGCCCAGGACCAGGGCGGGTATTCTGAAAAAGAGTTTTTCGGTTTTCATTTTGCGACCTGCCTTTGCATATCTGAATAGGGAGACCTGGCTCTCCCCTTGCCCAGTGGATTATACTCCCTGTTCTTTAACAAATCTACCGCGGCGGTGCTAAGGAAAAGAAGGAGCCGCCGGGCTCCTTCTCATGCCGATATATTCTTTTTTATCTCCCTGATGGCGTTCTTCTCCAGCCGGGACACCTGGGCCTGGGATATGCCCACCTCTTTGGCCACCTCCATCTGGGTGCGTCCGTCGTAAAAGCGCAGGGCCAGGATGTGCTTTTCCCTCTGGCTCAGGCGGCGGATGGCCTCCTCCAGGGCTATCTGCTCCAGCCACTGCTCGTCGGTGTTTTTCGTGTCCCCTATCTGGTCCATGACGCAGGCGCTCTCCCCGGCGTCGCTGTACACCGGGTCATAGAGGGACACCGGGTCGCAGATAGCCTCCATGGCAAAGACCACATCCTGCCGGGGCAGACCCAGGTCCTTGGCTATCTCCTCCACCCCCGGCTCCCGGCCGGTCTGGGCGGTGAGCTTCTCCTTGGATTGCAGCACCCTGTAGGCCGTGTCCCGCATGGAGCGGGAGACCCGGACGGCGCTGTGGTCCCGGAGGAAGCGCCTCAGCTCCCCGGCTATCATGGGCACGCCGTAGGTGGAAAACTGCACCTTCTGGCTCAGGTCGAAGCAGTCCACCGCCTTGATAAGGCCGATGACCCCCACCTGGAACAGGTCGTCCATGCTCTCGCCCCTGCCGGAGAACTTCTGTATCACCGACAGCACCAGGCGGAGATTACCGTTTATCAGCTTTTCCCTGGCCTCCATGTCCCCCTGCTGAGCCTTTTCTATCAGGGCTCTGGTCTCCGCCGCCTTCAAAACCGGCAGCTTTGCGGTGTTTACTCCGCAGATCTCAACTTTCCCCTGCATAGCCTTCTCCTGTCTTTATGAGAATGTGGCGTACTTGTACACTGAGGCTATTATTTCCCGGCCCTGAAATTTTGATACCCGGGGACATTTTCCAGTTTTTCCCGCAGCTCCCCGCAAAAGCCGGAAAGCCTTGGAAAAGCAGAAAAAAGTCCTTGACAAAGGGGAGAAGATGTTATATTATATTCCAGCGCTCCGAAGACAGCAGGTGGCTTTCGCCGTAATTCCTGCCGAGGACATCAACAATATCTTGATTGTTTTTGTGTCCTTGCGTCTTTATGCCGCAGGGGCTTTCTTTATGAGCGTGCAATCATTCGTGTGGAGGTGAAAACACACATGCCTAACGCAAAGGTTCTTAGCGAGAAACAGGCGATAGTGGAGGCTCTGGCCCAGCGTATCAAGAATGCCGGCGCCGGCGTCTTCGTTGACTACAAGGGCATCACCGTGGCAGAGGACACCGCTCTGCGCACCGAGCTGCGCCGTGACGAAGTCAACTACACTGTCGTCAAGAACACCCTGACCAGAAAGGCCCTGGACAAGCTGGGTATGGAGGGTCTTGACTCCATCCTCAACGGCACCACCTCTCTGGCTACCGCCGAGAATGATCCCATCGCTCCTTTCCGTATCCTCAGCGACTACAGCAAGAAGCTGGGTGACCGCTTCAATATCAAGGCCGCCTTCATGGAGGGCAAGATACTGAGCGAGTCCGAGATCGCCGAGATCTCCGAGCTGCCTTCCAAGGACGCTCTGTACGCAAAGGTCCTGGGCACCATGATCGCACCCATCACCGGCCTGGCCGTTTGCCTCGGTCAGATCCTGGAGCAGAAGGGCGGCTCCCTGGAGGCCCCCGCTGCCGAAGCCGCAGAATAAGCGGCAAACAAAGATTTAATTGGAGGATATTACAATGAGTGAAAAAATCGCCGCCATGATCGAAGAGATCAAGGCCCTTTCCGTTCTTGAGCTCAGCGAGCTCGTACACGCTCTGGAGGACACCTTCGGTGTCTCCGCCGCTGCCGTGGCCGCTGGCCCCGCAGTCGCTGCCGGTCCTGTTGTTGAGGAGAAGACCGAGTTCGACGTTGTCATGACCGAGTTCGGTTCCGAGAAGATCAAGGTCATCAAGGAAGTCCGCGCCATCACCGGTCTGGGCCTGGCCGAGGCCAAGGCCATGGTGGAAGGCGTTCCCGCCAAGATCAAGG
>CASFJB010000062.1 GCA_949294945.1 uncultured Eubacteriales bacterium | reverse complement strand
TACAAGGTGGGGGAGAGCTGTACATTGAAGTTCGAGCCCGACGCCGTGCATATCCTGTAAGTACACCGGAATTTATTCCTGCCGCTGCTTTTGCAGCGGAAGTCAGCCTGTCGAAAAAGGTCACCTTTGTGTGGCCTTTTTCTCGTAATTAGGGAGGAAATGCGGTATAATGGTGTGGGGTGATAAAAATGCTGGTAAAGAACGCAGAAAATCGTGGACAGCTTGAATTTGTAAGTTTGGAGAGCCTGGTTCCTCAGGATCACTTGCTGCGGAAAATCGACGCCGCCATCGACTTCAAGAAAATCTACGAATTTGTAGAGGATCTGTACTGCGAGGACAATGGCCGGCCCAGCGTAGACCCGGTGGTGCTGTTCAAGATTGTGCTGATCCAGCATATGTACGCAATCCCTTCGCTTCGCCGAACCCTGGAAGAAGTGAACATGAATCTGGCATACCGGTGGTTCATCGGATATCCGCTGAATGAAGCGGTGCCCCATTTTTCCACGGTGAGCTACAACTTCAAGCACCGGTTCAACCACGCCACGGTGGAGTATGTGTTCCGGTGGGTGCTGAAAGCCGCGGCAGAGGAAGGATATCTGGACACGGAAGCTGTTTTTGTGGACGGAACCCACATTAAAGCAAGCGCGAATCTGAAGAAGCAGGCCAAAAAGGCGGTTCCCAAACAGGCAAAGCGGTACGCAAAAGAGCTGTATGACGAGGTGAACAAAGACCGGGAAGAACACGGCAAGAAACCTTTCTCGGATGACAGCGACAAAAAGTCGCCGGAGAAGAAGGAAACGGTGATATCCACCACCGACCCGGAAAGCGGCGTTTTCCACAAGGGAGAACACAAAAAGTGCTTTGCCTACGAAGCACACACAGCTTGCGACAAGCACAATTTTATTCTCGGCGTCCATGTTACTCCCGGCAATATCCACGACAGTGTAGCTTTTGATTCTTTGTATGATGAACTGTGCCGGTACTACCCCGAACACAAAACCGTGGTAGCGGACAGCGCCTACAAAACACCCTGGATCTGCAAGCGTATATTTGAGAGCGGCCGCGTTCTTTCCACCTGCTATACCCGTCCCAAAACCAAAGAGAACGGCCATCCCTGGTGGACGTATGTGTATGACGAATACTTTGACGATGTGATCTGCCCGGAGTACCGCGCACTGCATTATTCCACTACAAACCGGGAGGGCTACCGGGAATACAAAAGCCGGGCGTATCTTTGCAAGACCTGTCCCACCAGAGGGATGTGTACCGAAAACGCCAAGTGTGAGAAAACCGTCCTGCGCCATGTCTGGCAGGACTATGTGGAAATGGCAGAGCACGTCCGGCATATGGCGGTGTACAGAGAACTGTACCGGCTGCGAAAAGAGAAGATTGAGCGTGTATTTGCCGATGCAAAAGAGAAGCACGGGATGCGTTACACGCAGTACAGAGGCTTGGCCCAGGTGACAAACTGGGTGAAGCTTAAGTTTGCTGCCATGAATCTGAAAAAACTGGCCACCTGGAAATGGAAGGCCAGTCATCCGGGACCGGATGGTGGAAAACGAACAGGATTGGGGAAAAGTGCAGCTGCTATTTTTGCAGCTGCTATTTTGGTGCTTTTCCCGTTTCCGCTTTCGTTTCCAAGCAAAAAACCTGCTATGGCTTGATTGCCACAGCAGGTTTTTCTACAAGCTGATATCCCCGGCAGTAAAAGCTGCCGGGGATAAGTTTTACATCATCTTGTTTTTAAATTGCCTTGGGCTGTTCGCCGGGCTCTATGGGGCAGACATAGCCGGAGGCGGAGCGCCGCAGGAACTCCTCCCGGGCGGCCTTCAGCTTGTCCGGGTACTCAAAGAGCTCGATGGCGGTGCAGGAGAGGACCTTGGCGGCCATGAGCATGCCCTTGTAGCCAATGCCGCTCTTGCCGCAGGACACCACCTGCCAGGAGTGGTGGGGTATGCCTGCCGGCCAGGTCACGGCGTCTATCTGGGAGGTGGGAGTGAGCCAGCTCACGTCCCCCACGTCGGTGCTGCCGGGGACAAAGTCGCTGCCGGAATACATGGGCATGATGAAGTCGTTGATGGGCTTGCTGAGATTCTCCGTCAGCTCCAGCACCTTTCGGGCTATCTTCTCGTCGCTCTTGGCCCCTATGCCGGGCACCGTGGTCTCCTGGGGATAGCTCTCCCTCAGAGCCTTGGCAAAGGCCAAATCCTTCCCGTCATACTCCGGCACGCCCACCAGCTCCATGTTCTCATGGAGCATTTTCTCTATGGTGTAGTTGGGCAGCAGCTCGGAGGTGCCGTCGATGAACACCCGCTCAAAGCTGGTTTCCGTCATCAGCGCCGCCCCCTGGGCTATCTTGTCCACCCGGGCCTGGAGCTTCACGGAGTCGGCCACCCTGTTGGCCCGCACCATATACAGCACGCTGGCCTTGGCCTGGACCACGTTGGGGGAGATGCCCCCGGCGTCAATAATGGCGTAGTGGATGCGGCAGTCGTCGGTGGTGTGTTCCCGCAAAAACTGAACGCCCATGTTCATAAGCTCCACGGCGTCCAGGGCGCTGCGGCCGTTATAAGGGTCGCCGGCGGCGTGGGCCGCCACCCCGGAGAACTTGTAGAGCACCTGGATGCAGGAGTTGTTGGTGCCGGTGCGCACCTGGTTCACATCGGAGGGGTGCCAGCTGAGAGCGGCGTCCAGCTCCTTCCACAGCCCTTCCCGGGCCATGAAGGCCTTGCCGCTGCCCCCTTCTTCCCCGGGGCAGCCGTAGAATATGACGGTGCCGCTGCCGCCCTTCTTCTCCAGGTAGTCCTTTATGGCCGCTGCGGCGGCCAGGGAACCGGCCCCCAGGAGATTGTGGCCACAGCCGTGGCCGCTGCCCCCCTCCTCCAGAGGCTGGGGCCGGGCGCAGCAGGCCTGCTGGCTCAGGCCGGAGAGGGCGTCGTACTCCCCCAGTATACCTATCACCGGGCGGCCGCTGCCGTAGCTGCCGCAGAAGGCGGTGTCTATGCCGCAGAGCTTTTCCGTCACCGTAAAGCCCAGCTCACGCAGGGCCCGGCAGTAGACCTCCGCGGCGGAAAACTCCTTCAGGGACAGCTCCGGCTTCTCCCAGATGCTGTCCGCTACGCTGCGGAAATAATCCGCCCTTGAATTAATGTATTCCTGTGCGTTCTGTTTCTCTGTAGTCATTGCGATACCTTACAATACCTTGGACAGGAAGTCCTGGAGCCTGGGGTTCTGGGGATGGTTGAATATATCGTCGGGGCTGCCTTCCTCCAGCAGCTTGCCGTCGGCCATGAAGAGCACCCGGTTGCCCACCTCCCGGGCAAAGCCCATCTCATGGGTGACCACCACCATGGTCATGCCCTCCCGGGCCAGCTCCTTCATAACGTCCAGCACCTCGCCCACCATCTCTGGGTCCAGAGCGGAGGTGGGCTCGTCAAAGAGCATCACGTCCGGCTCCATGGCCAGGGCCCGGACTATGGCCACACGCTGCTTCTGGCCGCCGGAGAGCTGGATGGGATAGGCGTCGGCCCTGTCTGCCAGGCCCACACGGGCCAGAAGCTCCATGGCCTTTTTCTCCGCATCCTCCTGGCTCACGCCCTTCACCTGGACGGGAGCGATGCACATGTTCTGGAGGATGGTCATATGGGGGAAGAGATTGAAGTGCTGGAACACCATGCCCATCTTCTGTCGGTGCTTGTCTATATCCAGCTTCTTGCCGTCGGGGCCTTTCTTCCTGGTGATATCCACGCCCTCGAAGATTATGCTGCCGGCAGTAGGCTGCTCCAAAAGGTTCAGGGAGCGCAGCAGGGTGGATTTGCCGGAGCCGGAGGGGCCGATGACCACCATCACATCCCCCCGGTCTATATCCACGCTGACGCCGTCCAGGGCTTTGATGACGCCCTTGTTGTAGTATTTCTTCAGGTCCTTGACCTGTATAAGTTTATCGCTTATCGCCACGGCTCATCTTCCTTTCAAAATGTGCTATTATCTTGCTGGTGGGGAAGGTAAGGCAGAAGTACAGGACGGTGGCGATTATCAGCGCCTCGCCCATCTTGTATGTAGCGCCCTTTACCGCGTTCACCGCCGACATGATATCCTGCACGCCGATGGTGTAGCATATGGCGGATTCCTTGATGATGGTGACAAATTCATTGGCAATGGCGGGGAGTATATTCTTTATAGCCTGAGGAAGCACGATGAAGCGCATGGTTTTCCAGGAGGACAGGCCCAGGGAACGGGCAGCCTCAGTCTGGCCGCCGTCGATTGACTGGATGCCGGAGCGGATTATCTCCGACAGATAGGCGCCGGAGTTGAGAGCCAGGGCAACTACGGCGGGGAAGAAACGCTCGAAACGGATAAAGCCGAAGAGCTTGAAGCCGGGCAGGACCTTTATGCCGTCAAACACCACGTAGAAAATGATGAACACCTGCACCACCATAGGCGTGGCACGGAAGAGTTCAACGTAGGCAGTGGAGACGGCTCTGAGTATTCTTGAACGGCCCATGCGGCAGGTGGCCAGCACCAGGGCAAGGATAAAGCCAAGCACCACCGTCAGAGCCGACAGGGATACCGTGCAGACTACGCCCTGTAGAAAGAGCTGCCAATATTCCAGAGCTTTCTGGAAACCGCTTATTGTCAACATATGCAGGACTCCTTTACAGCGCAAAGTGCCTCCGTTTTTCAGCGGAGGCCTTTGCGTCAATTATTTCTTTAAGATAGGCAGGCTTTGATTATGCTGCCTGGTCCTCCAGCAGACCCTCGATGATCTCGCCGGTGGACAGCTCGTTGGCCTCGGCCACGAAGGTGTCCATGCTGCCGTCGGCAATGGCGGCGGCGATGGCCAGGTTCACGCCGGCCAGAAGAGCCTCGTTGCCCTTGACAACACCAACGGAAGAGCCTTCCACGTCATAGGGAACATCCAGGATGACGGCCAGGCCGGGGTTGGTGATGGCGTAGTTCTCGGCAACTGCGGTCTCGATGAAGGCGCCGTCCAGCTTGTCGCTCATGAGCTCAGCAACGATATCGGTGACCTTGACCAGAGCAACGATGTCGGCATCGGGAGTGTACTGATTGGCCAGATCCATCTGGATGGAACCGTTCTGGGCGCCGATGGAGTACTCGGGCTTGTTGGCGGACTCCAGGTCGGGGAACAGGTCAACCTTATCCTCAACGGTCACGAAGGACTGACCGCCCTGGTAGTAGATGTCGGAGAAGTCCATGGCATCCATACGGGTGGGGTCGGGAGAGAGGCCGGCCATGCCCAGGTCCACGTTGCCGGCAGCCAGCTCGTTGAGCACGCCGTCAAAGTCCACGGGGATGACTTCCAGCTCCAGGCCCAGGTAATCGGCTATGTAAGCTGCAAGAGCCATATCGAAGCCGGCCAGCTGGGGCTCGCCATTCTCGTCGATGGCATAGAACTCATAGGGAGCGAAGTCGGGGCTGGTGGCCACGGTGAGCTTGCCCTCGGTGACGGTGGTGATCAGGGGCTTGAGCTCCTCGATGGTCATGGTGGAGTAATCAACTTCCTCTTCGGCGGGAGCTTCCTCAGCGGGAGCCTCGGCGGCCTCCTCGGCGGGAGCTTCTTCGGTGGCGGCTTCCTCAGTGCTGGAGCCGCAGGCGCACAGAGCCAGCACCATGGACAGGGCCAGCAGCATGCAGAGCAGTTTCTTCATGTTTTTCATCGTTCTTTCCTCACTATTTTTTGATTTGCTTTTTATGTCCAAAGGACCCTCTGTCCTTCGACGAGTGTGATAATAGCACAGGCCCTTCGCCTTGTCAATAGCTTTTTGAAATAAAATTCGTATTTCTTCTTTTTTATACGCCGATTATTCATTTTATTTGTGAATATTCAAAGGATAAATGAATATTCGATGGTTTTTGCATAATGTTCAAGGCTTTTTCCCTATTTTCTCACGTACAATTCAAAGCTGTCTGAGCCGCAAAAGACACAGCGGACTCTTCCCCGCCCTCCCCGGCGCAGGGCTTTTACCACCTTTCCCTCTCGGAAATAATAACTGTCCCTGCCGCAGCCCTTGCAGTGCACCCGGTACTTTGCCGTTTCCTCCGTGCGCTGCTGCTGGGCCCGGCTGCGGGGAGCCAATCTCTCCGGGGCACAGCCCAGCTCCCGGCACAGCTCTTTCCACAGCTCGTCGTGGCCGTGTCTCTCCCCGGGATAGCGCAGGTAGGCCGCCGCATGGGCGTACTCATGGCGTATGGTGTCCCAGAACTGCTCCTCCAGTTCCAGGACTGAGGCGCTGATGATTATGCGCAGCGGGGCCGTCCCCTCCTTCAGGGGGTAGCGGAAGCTGCCCAGACGGCGTCCCGGCCTCTTGGATATCTCTATCTCCACCTTGGAAGTGTCCAGGCCGGAGAGCTTGTCCAGGCGGTCATATTCCTTTCTTATATCTTCCAGGCTGTGCATACTCAGCTTATCTCCATGCCGAACAGCCGGCGGCCGTTGGCCATAGTGACTGCGGCGGCCTCCTCCGGGCTTATGCCCTTCACCTGGGCTATCTTCTCCGACACATAACGGAGGTTAGAGGAATCATTCCGCTTGCCCCGCATGGGCACCGGGGACAGATAGGGACTGTCCGTCTCAATGAGCATCCTGTCCGGGGGGCAGAGCTCCAGGACCTCCAGGGCTTTTCTGGCGTTTTTATAGGTTATGGGTCCGTCAAAGCCCAAATACCAGCCCAGTTTCAGCAGCTCCTTTGCCATTTCGGCGCTGCCGGAATAGCAATGAAAAACCCCTCTCAGGCCAGGATAGTCCCTGACTATTTCCAGGCAGTCCCCGTGGGCCTCCCGGTCGTGGACTATCACCGGCTTATCCAGCTCCAGGGCCAGCTCTATCTGGCGGCGGAAGAGCTCCTTCTGCTCCTCCTTGTGGCTTGCATCCCAGTAGTAGTCCAGGCCTATCTCACCTATGGCCACGCACCTGGGGTGCCGGGCCATGGAGCATATCTCCTCAAAGCTCTCCGGGCTGTATTTGTCCAGCTCCTCCGGGTGCAGGCCCACGGCGGCATATACAAAGGGAAATTTCTCCGCCAGCTCCAGGGCCCTGCGGCTGCTGGGCGCATCACAGCCCGGGTCTATTATCAGCTCCACACCCTTTTCTCCCAGGCTCTTCAGCAGCTGTTCCCTGTCGGCATCGAAGGCATCGTCATCGTAATGGGCATGAGTGTCAAAATACATGCTGTTCCTCCTGTGTAGCGGAAAATCATTTTTCAGTATTGTAGCCTATCCGGTCCTTTATTTCAACTCCCGAGCGCAGGCCGGAGCACAAAAAAGAGCCGTCCGGCGGACGGCCCTTTTTTGCTTATGTAATTGTCCGTTAAGTCTCCCTGAGAAGATCAGGCAGCCTTCTGCTCCTTCTTGGTGGAGAGGATCTGGATACCCTGGATGACCAGGATGATAGCCAGAACAACAAGGCCGATGGACCAGATCATCTGGAACCAGTCGCCCCAATTAGCGCCTGCAGCGGCGATGAGCTTGACCTTGGCGATAACGGTCATGCACAGAGAGGTGATGGTAGCCACCAGCATGAAGACCATGGGCACGAAGAACATCTTGTTGTTCTTGCCGATGTTGCCCAGCCAGGTAGCCACGGCCAGCATGGCGATACCGGCCAGCAGCTGGTTGGCAGCGCCGAACACGCCCCAGATCTGGCTCAGGTTCATGAAGCCCATGCCGCAGCCGATGATGACCATAACTCCAGTGGCCACGAAGGGATGAGAGAAGAACTTGGCAGCGCCGGTGAGGTCGTCCCGGGTCTTACCTTCGGGGATGAAGAGCTCGGCAAACATGTACCGTGAAAGACGGGTGCCGGAGTCCAGAGAGGTCAGAGCAAAGACGGACACGGCCAGGGTCAGCAGGGTGTAAACGGTGTCGTAAACAGGGTTGGAGAAGTCTGCAATGCCGCCGGTCATGGTAGCAACCATGGTGGCAACACCACCGGCAAAGATGGTGGGAGGTGCGGTGAGCAGGAACTTGTCGCCGCCGCCGATGTTGGTCTCCTTGTAGACAACGCCGATAGCGATAAGGGCGATAATGGCCAGAGCGGACTCGACGATCATTGCGCCGTAGCCGATGACCTTGGCGTCCTTCTCAGAGTTCAGCTGCTTGGAAGTGGTACCGGAGCCGATAAGGGAGTGGAAGCCGGAGACGGCGCCGCAGGCCACGGTGATGAACAGAGTGGGGAACAGAGTGCCGGAGGAAGCGGTCCAGCCGGTGAAGGCGGGCAGCTCCACCTTCATGCCGGAGCCGATGATGCCCACGAAAGCCAGGACCATCATGCCGTAGAGCAGGAAGGAGGACAGGTAGTCACGGGGCTGAAGCAGCATCCAGACAGGCAGCAGGGAGGCGGCCATGATGTAGACTGCAATGAAGATAACCCATGCGGTGCGGCTCATGTTGACGCCCACGTTCAGGCCGACGATGGTGATGACGATGATGCCGATGATGCCCACTATAGTGGCAGGGCCCACCTTTACGTTCTTGCGGTACACGGCAAAGCCGAAGAAGAAGGCAAGGACGATGAACAGCAGGGAGGTGGTTGCGGTGGAGGCGTTGCCGCTGACATTGGCGCGGCCAACAGTAATAAAGGAACCCTCGGATACGAAGGTGCCGGCAACAACTGCGGTGAAGGAGGCAATGACCAGGATCAGCACCAGCAGTGCGAAGATGGTGAACAGGCGCTGAGCCTTGACACCCATGTTCTCCTTGATGACCTCGCCGATGGAACCGCCGTTGTGACGGATGGAGGCGAAGAGGGCACCAAAGTCATGCATGGCACCGAAGAAGATGCCGCCGACTACGACCCACAGGAAAACGGGGACCCAGCCGAAGACTGCAGCCTGGATAGGTCCGTTAATGGGGCCTGCACCGGCTATGGAAGAGAAATGGTGGCCCATCAGAACGGCGGGGTTGGCAGGAACGAAGTCCTTTCCGTCGTAACTGGTGTGTGCCGGGGTCTCATGAGAGGGGTCAACGCCCCACTGCTTCGCCAGGAAGCTGCCGTAGAATATGTAACCGAGAGCCAGCAGCACCAGAGCGATCAACATGATAAGAATTGCGCTCACACTTTTCACTCCTTAAATAAAAAATGTTGATATATTCCCATTTACAGCTTTGACCTCTCTCCAGCTGCAAACAGTTTACTGAAATACCCCGCCAGCTCGTGACCGGCGGAATTGGTGACGGTCCTGCCCGTCCCCAGATCCACTATGGCCGACTTCAGTGTGCTGAAGCCGTGGAAGGAAAACTTGTAGTTTTTGGAGAAGCTGCGTTTCTTTACATACCTCGCGGTTTCTTCCTCCACATTATCCGCCACAAGGATAACTTTGATGTTGGTGTACTGGTGCTCCTTGTGGGGCTTTACCATTGGAAGGCCATGCTCCAGTGCAAAGTCGATGCACCTGGAGGCCAGGTCCGGGTCAAAAGCGGGCGCCGAGAAAATGTAGGCAAATTCATTGGTCTCGTTTCCCCAGATGGGGATGTTCTTGCTGAGCCAATATCTCTCCGCCCGGGAATGGTAATCCGCCCGGAATACCAGAGGCAGTTCCAAGCCCTCCGCCGCGGGATACAGATCGTAATAGGCTTCGAAGGAATCGGCCAGAGTATCAAGGAACTTATCTCTGTCTACGCTCATGGCTGACCTCCGAAAAAATGAACAGTTTGTGACTAGAACTTAATATAACGCTAAATAGCACAAATTTCAATAGCCATTTTTGATAAAATTCAGTCAAGTTTTTGTGAAGTTGGGATTAGTATGTTTTTATTGTTTTTTCCCTGGTATTTCAGCATTTTAAGGGATCTTTAGTCTTCATTGACAGTGGCGTTTTTTCTGTGCACATCCATTTACAAGGGGAGGAAACTGTAGTAGAATTGATTAAATTACACAAATTGGGAATTTGTTGTCACTTTGCACCATGATCACAAGGGGAGAAAATAATGTATCACAAGCTTTGCGTGCCCTGTCTCCTGGGCCTGGAGGGTCCAATTGCCGATGAGCTGAGGCGCATGGATATGGAAGAGGTTTCCGCCGAAAACGGGCGGGTCTATTTTTCCGGCGGCGACGCTGCCATTGCCAGAGCAAATATTAACCTTCGCATCGGAGAACGGGTGCTGATAGAGCTGGGCCGCTTTGAGGCTCTCAGCTTCGAGCAGCTGTTTCAGGGCACCAGGGCCCTGCCATGGGAGAGCCTGATCCCTGCCGACGGGGCCTTCCCCGTCAAGGGCTACAGCCTCAACTCCAAGCTCTTCTCCATCTCCGACTGCCAGAAGATAATCAAAAAGGCCATTGTGGAGCGGCTGAAAAGCGTCTACGGCATAGAGTGGTTCCCTGAATCCGGAGGGCTCTATCAAGTGCAGTTTTCCATAATGAAAGACCGGGTCTCCCTGTGCATTGACACTTCCGGGGACGGCCTGCACAAGCGGGGCTACCGCCCGGCCCACAACGCCGCCCCTTTGAAGGAGACCATGGCCGCCGCCATGGTGAGCCTCTCCCGCTACCGGGGCCGGGACGATTTCTGCGACCCCTTCTGCGGCAGCGGCACCATACCCATAGAGGCCGCCCTCATAGCCAAAAACCGGGCCCCGGGACTTTACCGCCGCTTTGCCGCCATGAGCTGGAATAACCTGGATGGCAAATTCTGGGAGCAGGAACGGGAACGGGCAAAGTCTCTGGAATATAATGACAATTATAATATTGTAGGCGCCGACATTGACGGCCATGCTCTGGACCTGGCCAGGGAGAATGCCCGAAGGGCCGGAGTTGCGGACATCATCCGCTTTGAAAAGGCGGACGCCCGGAGCTTTGACCGGCAGACTCAGCGGGGAGTCATAGTCACCAATCCGCCCTACGGCCAGCGCATCATGGAGCAGAAGGAGGCGGAGGAACTGTACCGGGATTTCGGCAAGGCCTATGCCGCCAGCCAGAACTGGCAGCTGTACCTGCTCAGCTCCCACACGGAGTTTGAACGCTGCTTCGGCCGCCCGGCGGACAAAAAGCGCAAGCTGTATAACGGTATGATAAAGTGCGACCTGTTCATGTATCTCAACAGAGGAGTCGGAAAATGAAGCATCTGTTTATCGTCAACCCCATTGCCGGCGGCAAGGACAAGACCGACAAGGTGCGCCGTCAGGTGGAGGAGCTGTTCAGGAACCGCAGCGACAAATATGAGATATACGTGACCAAGGCCGCCATGGACGCCCCGGAAAAGATACGCCGTGAAGCCGCCAAGGGCGGACACCTGCGTATCTATGCCTGCGGCGGCGACGGTACCTTCAACGAGTGCGTCTGCGGTGCGGCGCTGCTGGAGAATGCGGCGGTGTGCCCCTTCCCCACCGGCACCGGCAACGACTTCTGCCGCATGTTCGGCCCTGAGCAGGACCTGTACCGGGACCTCTCCGCTCTGGTGGATGGCTGGGAGCACCCCATCGACCTTATAGACTGCAACGGCCGCTACAGCGCCAACATCTGCTCCGTGGGCATTGACGCCCGCATCGGTACCCAGGTCCACAACTACAGCCATATCCCCCTTATCGGCGGGGCCACCGGTTATGTGGTGTCCACGGTGGTGAATGTGGTAAAGGGCATCAACCGCAGCATGCGCATATCCAGCGGGGATTTTCAGGCCCGAGGCAAGCACGCCCTGGTCTGCGCCTGCAACGGCCGCTTCTACGGCGGCGGCTTCAACCCCAGCCCGGACGCCCGCCCCGACGACGGGATAATGGACGTGTTCATCATAAAAGGCGTGAGCCTGCTCACCCTGGTCCGGCTCATAGGCATGTACGCCAAGGGCAGAGCCGACGAAATGCCGGAATATGCCACCCATCTGCGCACCGACAGGATAGACATACGCTTCGATGAGGACAATGTTATAAACATCGACGGCGAGGCGATTTTTGCCCGGGAGGCGAAGCTGCGCCTCGTCCCCGGCGCCCTGAGGCTGGTGGTTCCCCGGGGCATGACTTTCTTCGGTCCCGCCCCCGAGACTGAAGCCTGAGCCGGAGCGGGAAAAACTCGTTACAAAAAATTTATAAATTTCTCTGCAAATTTTTTGTTTAGGGTATTGCAAAAATATAAAACTGTGTTATTATTAGCACTGTTAGCACTCATAGGTTTAGAGTGCTAACAGTGCTGAATTTTGTAATAAACTTTTGGAGGTATATGATATGAAACTGAAACCTTTGGCCGACAGAGTCGTTCTCAAGCAGAACGCAGCTGAGGAGCGCACCTCCTCCGGCATTTTCCTCACCGCATCCGCCCAGGAAAAGCCTGAGGTCTACGAAGTTGTAGAGGTCGGCCCCGGCGGCATGGTGGACGGCAACGAGGTAGAGATGATAGTCAAGGCCGGCCAGAACGTTCTGGTTGGCAAGTACAGCGGCAGCAAGGTAAAGCTGGAGGATGTAGAGTACACCATAGTCCGTCAGAGCGAC
>CASFJB010000061.1 GCA_949294945.1 uncultured Eubacteriales bacterium | reverse complement strand
GTGAACGACGGCATCTTCACCTACAGCCGTACCTACACCATGCTCACCGACAGTGAGGGCAGCATCGTTATTGACAACACTCCCCGCACCATTCAGGCTTTTGAGCCCAACACCGCCTATACCCTCACCTATATGCTGCAAAACGCAGTGGAAAACGGTACCGGCGGAGAGGCCGCTCTGTGGAGCGTGCCTGTGGCCGGCAAGACCGGCAGCTCCGGTCAGTATATGGACCGCTGGTTCGTGGGCTGCACCCCCTACTATGTGGCCGCAGTCTGGACCGGCTACGACGAGCAGGAGGCAATACAGGTCAGCGGCAACCCGGCTGCCCAGCTGTGGAAAAAGGTCATGTCTCCCCTTCATGACGGCTTGGCCTGGAAGTCCTTCACATATCCCTACCTCAGCGGTGAGAATACCGGCATCTTCGGCTTTACCGATGAGGAAGATCCCTATCTGGATGACTTCATCAGCACCGATCCCGATCTGGGCGGCACCATCATCGGTGGCGGCGATACCGGCGGTACCATCATCGGCGGCGGTGACCAGTTCGGCGGCAGCTGGGACGGCACCACCGACTCCAATGATTGGGGCGGCAGCTGGGGCGGCTCCTCCGGCAGCGTGGACAACTGGGGCGGTGTATCCAACGGCAGTTCCTCCAACGACCAGTTCCTTGGCGGCAATGGAGACAATATTTTCATCTGGTAGCGCTTACTGCCTGGCGGAGCAAAATCCTCCGCCAGGCGGAAAATTCTCATGCAGACCTCCCCGTCTGCGGGGTTTACCATAATTTTCTGTTGACAAACTTTGTTCAATATGTTACATTTTGATTACGGGTTTTTACCCACTGGAGGTGCTTTTATTGGCTAAAACATTGGAGTACAAGGGTCATCCCTTCCAAAGAAAGGACAATATCATTTACTACGGCAGCTTTGCTGATAAGTACATTATCATGCTGCAAATACTGGAAAGCAAAAAGGTAAAAGATTTGGACGTGGCCACCAAGGTCTCCGTACAGCTCCAGCTTACCGACGCCAGTATCAAGTCCAGAGACCGCATCGTAAAGAAGGCGGAGAAGGACGGGCTCTATTCTGCCATGGATGTGGCAGTCGTCTGGCTGGACCGTGCGCTCTCCTCCAGATAAACTAGAAAAGGATCTGTTTCAAATGCGCAAAAATATCATCAGGACCCTCATTGCCGCTCTTGCCATGAGCTCCTGCTTCAGCCTCAGTGCTTTTGCAGACACGGCTCTGGTCACCGGCAGCGAGGTAAACCTACGTTCGGGCCCTGGAACCAACTACAAGATAATCAACTGTGTTGCCGGGGGAAGCAGGGTCAATGTGACCGACTGTTCCAACTCCAGTTGGTATGCAGTGGATTACGGCAGCCAGAGCGGATACATGTCCGCCGCCTACCTGTCCCTCAGCGGTGACATTTTCTCCGGCGACCTGGACGAAAGCCTTCTGGACGGCACTCTGGGCAGTATTCAGGGCGGCATTCAGAGCGGTACCCAGAGCAGTCCCCAGAGCGGCAGTGACGGATACATAAATGCCATGTATGTGCGCTTCCGCAGCAATCCCTCCAACAGCGCAGCCATCCTGGGCGAGTACAACCGGGGCAAGGCGCTGACCATCACCGGCACTATCGGCGACTGGACCGCCTGCACCATTGACGGCCAGGCCGGCTATGTCTTTTCCCAGTATGTGAGCTCCGGCAGCTACTCCGGCACTGTCAGCGGCCAGGTGGACATCTATCCCAGCTATCCCAACGGCAACGGGATCCTGGATGTCTCTCAGGACAGTTCCGACGGCAGCTCTTCCTCCGGCGACTATCTGCCGCCTCTGGACGGCAGTACGGCCGTCACCCCCAGTCCAGTGCCTACGGCCACACCTGTCCCCGTTCCCTCCACCTCTCCCACTCAAGAGCAGGCCGGATACATTAACGGCGACACCGTGCGTTTCCGCACCGGACCCTCCACCAGCTATTCCATTATAGACACCTACAACAAAGGTACCGCAGTCACGGTCACCGGCACCAGCGGAGATTGGTCCGCCTGCGTTATAAACGGCGTCAGCGGCTATGTCTACTCCCAGTACATAACTATCAGCTCCAGCGCGGGAACCGAGCTTCCCAGCCTGGAAAATCCTGATGAGTCCACCGATGTGCCTCAGGCCACCGTTCCTCCCGCAGACAGCAGCACCCAGGTTCAGGGCTATATAAGCGGCAACAACGTGCGTATGCGCGCCGGCGCTTCCATGAGCTCCCAGATACTCTGTGAATTGTTCTACGGCAATGCAGTCACCATCACCGGCACCACCGGCGAATGGACGGCTGTCATCTACGACGGGCAGGCAGGCTATGTCTACTCCCAGTACGTGAAGGAAGGCAGCTATTCCAATACCGTCTCCCCCGATGCCGGCGGCACGGTGGAAGGCCGTCAGGTGGCTGATTTTGCCCTCCAGTTCGTAGGCTATAACTACTGCTGGGGCGGCGCTTCTCCCGAGACAGGCTTTGACTGCTCCGGTCTGGTGTACTACACCTACAAGAACTTCGGCTACACCCTGAACCGTGTGGCCTGCGACCAGGCCCAGAACGGCGTCCATGTGGACCCCAGCGACCTGCAGCCCGGCGATATCCTCTGCTTCTACTCCGGCGGCAGCTACATCGGTCATGTGGGTATCTACATAGGTGACAACAAGTTTGTCCATGCGGCAAACTCCTCCACCGGCGTCATCATCTCCGAGCTCTCCGGCTACTACGCCGACAGAGGCTATGAGGCCCGGCGGATAATCACCTGAGCCAAACAATAAAAAATAAGCTAAACGAATCCAGGCCCCGGGGCTTCCCGGGGCCTGGATCGTTTTATACGTGATGCCGGGTCGAGGAGATACATATATCTTCCTCGCTCCGGCTCTCTTTTAATTTGAGCAAGGGCCTTGATATCTATTGACGCCGGTCGCCGCTGACTATCCTGTATATCTCCAGTCCGGTTTCTGCGCTGAGCTCCTCCAGCTTTTCCGCCCTGGCGGAAGGCTCATAGTACTTTTGCAGGTATTCCACCGTGCGCTCCACGTCCTTGTCGATAAGCAGGACTCCCGGATTATCTATCATGTCCGGGTAGGGGTTCTCTATATCCCAGCTCTCCAGCACATGCTCTATGCTGGGGTGATAGAGGCTCCAGCCCCCCAGCAGCACTATCCTGTCGGCATAGCCCTGGGGAGCCGTCTCCAGAGGCCCGTAGAGCTCGTGGTCAATGCTCCAGACCTTGCACAGGTACAGGTGCTCCTCATCCTCCAGCAGCAGCTCCACGGCGGCTTTCTGACTGCTCTTGTCCTCCACGGCATACTGGCCGCTGTAAAGGCAGACGTTCTTATTCATATACAGCCCGGTAAAAAGGGCCAGGGCAGCCAGGACGCAGCACAGCAGACTGTCGTCTCTCAGCTTTTCGCCGTCCATTATAAAGCTCATCACCAGAGCCAGGGCCAGCAGCAGGCCCATATCTATGCGGTTTGCCAGATAGCGGTTCTGATCTATCATCAGCATGTATATGATGCCGAAAAAGCCCAGGCTCAGCAGCAGGCCCAGCCAGTGGCGCCAGCTGCGCCGGCCGCAGGAGAGCCACAGCATCAGCATCAGGGCCGGGGCATAAAAAGCCAGGGTCTTGGCCAGTCCCGGGACGGCTTCATCCAGGAACACTCCCAGGCACTCTCCCAGGCTCTTGTGCTCGGTCCACTGCTCTCTGGCCGTCAGCACTGCCTCCATCTGCTCCAGGGAGAATTTCTCCGTGTCATAGAAGCTCCAGTTTTTAAGGAAGTATACGGCGTTCTCATCCATATCCAGAGAGTCGTATACCTCCTGCATCTCGTCGTACTCCGGCAGCTCCGCATAGTCTACCAGTATACTGCGGGTGTCGTTATACTTAGTGAAATACTCATAGTCTCCCCTTGTCCACATGAAGCGGTCAAAGGCAAAGCAGAGCAGCACCACAGCCAGAAGCAGCAGGAAAGGGCGGGCATATGCCCATATTTTTTTAAGTCTGGCGGCTGCACTTTCTCCCCGCGAAGCTTTCCATATGCCCAGCATAGCCGTAAGGCCCACCGGGGCCATGAGAGCTGCCACGCCGAAAAACTCCTCAAAGCGCCACAGGTAGCCCAGCAGCGCCAGAAGGAAGCCCAATACCAATGGCAGCCTCTTTGTGCCCTCTCCGCTCTTGGCAAAGAGCATCAGGCTGAGGCCTCCCGCAGTGCCTAGGGCGCATATTTTGGAAAACGAAAGGTACAGGTAGGCGTTCATGCCTGTGGTCATCAGTATGAGGGCAGTCATGCTCAGAGCCGGCAGAGGCCGGAAGCTGCGCAGCAACACCCAGGTAATGGCAGTGAAGCCAAAAAGCATCAGAGCATACTGGGATATGCTGTACCAATTCAAGCTCTCTCCCAAGAGGCTGTATTCCAGCTTCAGCGCAAAGCCCAGGATTATATTTATAAAGGGGATGTAAGCGCTCTTCTCCGCCATCTGACCGTCCACGAACTTGCTCATGAGCACCTCGTCGTTGGTCTCAAAGCGTGGGGTGAAGCAGCTGAGCATAAGCAGCAGGAACAGGGCGTTTAGCAGCACCGCCGCTGCCAGTCTCAGCCCCCTGTCCCTGCTCCATTTTTCTTCCAGTCTTTCACAAAGTGCCATGTTTTGTCCTCAGCTCAGTATTCTGTATACCTTCAGCCCTGTCTCGCTGCTGAGAGGCTCCAGCAGTTCGGCCGTGGCCTCCGGGGCGTATTTGGTCCTGATGAAGTCCAGCGCCACATCTATCTCATTGGTGATATAGCAAACCCTGTCATTATCCACCATATCCTCCAGGGGATTGGAAATTCCGCAGGAAGCCAGGATCTGGGTGTTAATGGGATGGTTTTCACACCAGTCCCCCATCAGCACGATCTTGTCCCCGTAGCCTTCCGGTACGGTCTCCAGGGGTGAATACAGCATCAGGTTCATGGCTTCCACATCCAGGATGAACAGGTGTTCATCGGCTATAAGGGCCTCCACCGCCGCCTTTTCCCGGCTGTCATCGCCCAGGTAGTTGTCGGGATAGAGATAGCAGTAATCTCTGTTCTGCCTGTATCCCAGACCCAGGCACAGAACTATCAGCAGCAGGCAGAGCATGCCGTCCCGTTTTGAGCTCCCCTCCTGCACCATCCACAGCAGCGTTACCGCCAGGGCAAAGAAGAAGCCCACGTCGGTCCTGTTCACCAGGTAGCGGCCCTGGGATATGAGGTAGATATACAAAAGGGCAAAGAAGGCGCAGGCAGCTCCTATGCAGAGCAAATTCCCCAGGCGTTTTCTCCCCAGGGCCAGCCAGATGACCAGTGCAGCCAGGGCTCCGTATATCGCTTTCTGGGCAAAAAACTCTCCCAGACAGTAGTCCAGGAAAACACCCAGGCACTCTCCAAAGGACAGCTTATACAGGCTCTCTTCCCTTGCGTCTGAGAGCACGCGGTAGGTCTCCTCGTTCCACAGCTGCCAGTCGTAGCAGCCCTCACGGAACATGTCCCTGGTGTATTTGTCTATTCCCCGGCTCTCATAGGCCTCCGGCATTTCCTCGTATTCCGGCACTATGTAATCCACAAAGCGGCCGCGCTGGGCGTTGAACTGCTTGTAGCTGCTGTATTCGCTGTTGTCCCAGATGAACTCGTTGCTTATAAAAAGTCCCGCAGCCAGCACAACGGTCAGCACAAAGGGCAGCAGGAAGCGCAGACCGGCTCTGAGCCGGCGGCCGGAAGGGGCCGCGCCTATCTCCCCTGCCAGAGCCCACAGGCCCAGGGGCAGCATAAGGGCCGCGCAGGCGGCAAACTCCTTGTCCCTCAGCATCAGGGCAAAGAGCAGCAGCCCGGCCCCCAGTATCAGAGGCAGCCATTTTTTCACGCCTCTCTTTTCCAGGGCCCCCGCCAGCATAAGGCCGGCTCCTCCCACCGTGGCTATTCCGGCGGTCTTGGTGTAGGTGAGGGCCAGGTAGCTGTCCGCCCCGAAAAAGCAGAGGATGCCCAGGGAGGCGGCAGCAGCGGGCAAAAGCTCCAGGCGTCTGAAGAGCAGCCAGCTAAGGCCGGTGAAACTCAGCAGCAGCATGGAGTATTGCAGCAGGGAAAACATGGGCAGGGCATTGCCGCTGACATTGTAAAGGACTATCAGCAGCCGGGCCAGGAAATAGTTGATGTATATTACAAAAGGGCTCTTTACGGCGGTCTGGCCGTCCAGATATTTCTGGACGGTCAGATCGTCGTTTTCCTCAAACCGGACTTCAAAGCACAGCAGCAGCACAGCCAGAAAGGCCAGGTTCAGCAGTATGGCGAACAGCAGCCGGGCCCTGTCGCTTTTGTACCAGCTTTTGCCAAGTGTCATATGGTTTTCCTTTTCCGCTTATTTCACGCTCTCCACAAAGCGCAGGAAGGCGGCGCGGCCCTGCTCGTCCCGCTTAAAGACGCCGGCATGCTCCAGCACCTGCTGGAACACCACGCCCACCTCCTGGCGCAGGATCTTGTCCGCATCCTCTTTGCCGAAGTCGTAGCGTGTCTTCAGCTCCTCGGCCCAGGGGGCGTGCTTTGCGGTGGCCTCGGAGGCATAGAGGTCCCCGCCGTTCTTCAGCAGCTCCGCCAGCTCCCGCAGCTCCTCCTTGAGCCTGGCCGGCAGCACGGCCAGACCCATCACCTCGATGAGCCCTATGTTCTCCTTCTTTATATGGTGCAGCTCCGCGTGGGGGTGGAACAGGCCCAGGGGATGCTCCTCCGTGGTCAGGTTGTTGCGCAGCACCAGGTCCATTTCAAAGTCCCTGCCACGGCGGCGGGCAATGGGAGTGATGGTGTTGTGGGGCTCGCCATCGGTCTGGGCAAAGACGTTCACGCTCTCGTCGCTGTATTCCCTCCATGCTCCCAGTATCTTGTCCGCCAGCTGGGCTATACGCCCGCTGTCGGCACAGCGCAGGCGGATGACGGACATGGGCCATTTCACTATGCCCGCCTTTATGTCCTCAAAGCCGGGGAAGGACAGCTCATGCTCCACTTGCGCCTTTTCCATGGCAAAGCAATAGTTGCCGCCCTGGAAGTGGTCGTGGCTGAGGATGGAACCGCCCACTATTGGCAGGTCCGCATTGCTGCCCAAAAAGTAGTGGGGGAACTGGCGCACAAAGTCCAGCAGGCGCAGGAAGGTGTTCTTGTCTATCTTCATGGGCACGTGCTTCTCGTTCAAAACGATGCAGTGCTCATTGTAGTACACATAGGGGGAATACTGGAGGAAGAAATTCTCCCCGTTGAGCTTGAGAGGTATTATCCTGTGGTTTGCCCTGCCGGGGTAGTCCATGCGTCCGGCGTAGCCCTCCGCCTGGCGGCACAGCAGGCACTTGGGATAGCCGGAGCTCTTCTGGAGCTTGGCGGCGGCTATGGCCCTGGGGTCCTTCTCCGGCTTGGAGAGATTGATGGTGATGTCTATATCCCCGTACTGGGTTTTGGACACCCACTTCTTGTCCTTTATCACCCGGTAGCTGCGGATATAATCCGTGTACCGGCTGAAGTCATAGTACCACTGAGTGGCCACCATGGGGCTTATCTTATACTGGTACCAGAATTTCTCCAGCACCTGGGAGGGTCTGGGGGTGAGCACGCCCATGAGCCTGGAGTCCAGCAGGTCCCGGCTGGTAACGCCGCCGGGAATTATTCCCCGCTCTTCCGCATCGTCCAGCAGGCCCTTCAGGATCTCCTCCAGGGGAGGCTCAAAGAGCAGCTCCTCCGGTGCTTCAAAGCTGTCCAGCTCCAGCACGGCCAATATGCTGTTTAGTGCCCAATACCTGTCCTCCCGCTCTATCAGCTTCCGGGAGACACCGTAATTTACCAATTGGGCTATCCTGATGTTTCTTATTTCTTCCTTTGTCATATATGTCACCGACCTTTCGCCTGTTTTATTGAAAGAGATATGCGGTGCTTTTTCTCCTCCACGTCCAGCACCACTACCTTTACCACATCACCTACCGCCAGGACCTCACTGGGATGGCGGATGAATTTATCGCTTATCTGGGAAATATGGACCAGGCCGTCCTGGTGGACGCCGATATCCACAAAAACTCCGAAGTCTATCACGTTTCTGACGGTGCCCGTCAGCTCCATGCCCGGCTTGAGGTCCTTTATCTCCAGCACGTCCCGGCGCAGCAGCACGGGAGGCAGCTCGTCCCTGGGGTCCCGTCCCGGCTTCAGAAGCTCGGATACGATGTCCCTGAGGGTGGGCTCGCCCACGCCGCAGTCCTCCGCGGCCCTGGCGGTGCCGTAGCTCTCCAGCCGCTCGGGAAGTTCGCCGATGTTCCCGGCAGCCACGTCCTCCAGGCTGTAGCCGCAGAGCTCCAGCAGCTTTTCCGCAGCGGCATAGCTCTCGGGATGGACGGCAGTGTTATCCAGCACCTGCTTGCTCTCGGGAACTCTCAGGAAACCGGCGCACTGCTGGAAGGCCTTGGGCCCCAGCTTTGGCACCTTGGTTATGCTCTTGCGGCTGGTAAAGACCCCGTTTTCCTCCCTGTAGGCCACGATGTTCTTGGCCGTGGTCTTATTCAGGCCGGACACCCTTTGCAGCAGGGCCGGGGAGGCGGTGTTGATATCCACGCCCACGGCGTTGACGCAGTCCTCCACCACGCCGTCCAGAGTCTCCTCCAGCTTGGCCTGAGGCATATCGTGCTGGTACTGGCCCACACCTATGGCCATTGGCTCTATCTTCACCAGCTCCGCCAGAGGGTCCTGGAGCCGGCGGGCTATGGACACGGCGGAACGCAGATTCACGTCAAAATCCGGGAACTCCTCCGCCGCCAGCTTGGAGGCGGAATACACCGAGGCCCCGGCCTCGTTGACTATGGCATAGGCCTGGCCGCCCCCCAGCTGGTGGAGCATCTCCACGGTCATCTGCTCCGTCTCCCGGGAGGCGGTGCCGTTGCCTATGGCGATATGCTCAACCCCGTGTTTTTTAATCAGGGCAGAAAGTATGCGTATTGCCTCCGCCTTTTTCCCGGCGGAGAAGGTGGGGTAGACCACGGCGGTATCCAGCACCTTACCGGTGCCGTCCACCACCGCCACCTTGCAGCCGTTGCGGTAGCCCGGGTCCAGACCCATGGTCACCTTGCCCTTCACCGGCGGCTGCATCAGCAGGGGCTTGAGGTTAAGGGCGAACATCTTTATGGCGCCCTCGCAGGCGCTGTCAGTAAGGCTGCTCCTGGTCTCCCGCTCAAGAGAGGGGAAGATGAGCCGGTCATAGGCGTCGTCGGCAGCGGCACGGACAAAGGCCATGGCGCTGCTGCCCGGCTTGATAACCGCCCGGCGCAGCCGCTGCAGGGCGGTCTCCCGGTCCACTTCCACCGAGACCTTCAATATGCCCTCTTTCTCCCCCCGGTTTATGGCCAGGATCTGGTGTCCCTGGAGGCGGCTGAGGCTCTGGCTGAAATCGTAGTACAAGCGGTAGACGCTGTCCTCCTCTGTGGCGGCCTCCGACCTGAGCTTTCCGTTGGCTTTTATATAGTCCCTCAAAATGCCACGTATTGCGGCATCATCGGATATCATTTCGGCAATTATATCGGAGGCGCCGGCCAGGGCCTCCTCCACCGTCTCCACGCCCTTTTCCGGGTTTACATAATCTTTTGCCAATTCCTCCGGGGCGGGCAGATCCCGGCTCTGTTGAAAGAGCTGCGTGGCCAGGGGCTCCAGGCCTTTTTCCTTTGCCGCAGTGGCCCGGGTGCGGCGTTTTTGCTTATAGGGCCGGTACAGGTCCTCCAGGGCGGCCAAGGTCTCCGCCTCGTCTATGGCCAGGGACAGCTCTTCTGTCAGCTTGCCCTGTTCCTCTATGGCTTTTTTAACAGTCTCCCGCCGCTGCTGCAGGCCCCGGAGATATTCCAGTCGCTCCGCCAGAGTGCGCAGGCTGGTGTCGTCCATGGCTCCGTGGAGCTCTTTGCGGTAGCGGGCGATGAAGGGTATGGTGTTTCCCTCGTCCAGAAGGCTGATGACATTATCAATATGGTTCAGGGGCCTGTCCAGCTCTCTTGCCAGGATTTGGCTGATGGTTTCCAAGTTATGTCTCCTTTATGCGGGCTGCTTTTTCTGCACATTATACCACAACAGTTTTGGTATGGCAATGTTGAATTGTCCATTTTTGACAAAAGCCGGGGACAAAATACGCTCAGGCAGGACATATTAATCTCATCCCGCCTGAGCCATTTCCAATATATGTAAATTTATTTCAGTTTGAAACCCAGCTTCCGACCCTCCAGTTCATATTCCACGGCAAGGCCGCCGTCGGCGATGACCCGGATGTTCTCCGCCTCCCGGTTTTTCAGCATCTGCCGGTACTGCTTCAGGGCGTCCTCCGAATATGCGGACATGTCGTCGGAGCAGAGGAGCATGCCCCCGAAGAGGCTGCAGCAGTCTGCCAGCAGCTTTTTCTCCCTGCATGTCAGCTTCACATTGTTCTCCCGCAGGAAGAACACGTCCGGGTCGCTGAGGAAGGCCCGGCCGTTGAGCTGGCGGCGGAAGATGCTGTTGCTTATGGCCTGCTTTGTGGATACCCGCTCCAGATTGGTGCGGCGCATTATCCAGCTGTTGTCCCAGTCCAGCCCCACGTCGCAGCTTACCCGGCAGTAGTCCACCAGGCCGAAGGCTGGCATCAGGGGCACGCCGCAGCCCAATATGAGCTTGTCTCCGCAAAACTCCCTCAGCAGTTCCATGGCCCTTATCATCCGTCCGGCCCTGGTCTCTTTTTTGCTTCCGAAGGGGGCGGCGGCATAGAGGAAGTCCAGCTTCACCAGGTCAAAGCCCCAGTCCACCAGCACCCTATGGAACACCCGGCGCAGG
>CASFJB010000060.1 GCA_949294945.1 uncultured Eubacteriales bacterium | reverse complement strand
TGCCTCCCTTCTGGTATCAAACGGTGTTCCCATGAAGCAGGTGCAGGAATGGCTGGGCCACAGCGACTTCTCAACTACCGCTAATATATATTCCCATCTGGAGTATTCGGCGAAGCAGAAGTCCGCTGAGGCGATGACCGAAGGTCTGGGCCTGGCCCTCTCTATTCTGCTCTAAGAGCCTGTTTTAAGCTCAGGTTCCCACTTTTTTGCAGAAGAACAAAGTGTAGAACAAAGACAGAGGCGGCTGGGGTATGGTTTGAAAATTGAATAAAAAAGGCCTAAAACAGCATTAATTAAGCCGTTTTAGACCTGATTTTTGGCGGAGGGTAAGGGATTCGAACCCCTGTGAGCTTGCGCTCTAATGGTTTTCAAGACCACCCCGTTATGACCGCTTCGGTAACCCTCCATATTAAATTCTGGACTTTTTGAGAAAAAGACCAAGAAAAACAAACGAGAAAAAATGTAGAACAGACAAGAGAACAAAGAGGAAAACTGAAAGCTAAAAACCCGGAAAGCCTTGAAAAATCAAGGAAAAATCGAAAAGTGAGCTGGAAAAACCCAGCGGTTTTCAAGACCACCCCGTTATGACCGCTTCGGTAACCCTCCATTATTATATTTGAATAAAGTTCATCCCCTGCCATGGCAGGGGATGAACTGGCGCAGAAGGAGGGATTTGAACCCTCGCGCGCTTTATACACGCCTACTCCCTTAGCAGGGGAGCCCCTTCGGCCTCTTGGGTACTTCTGCATAACGCCGACTTGCCAAAGTATAATAGCACAGAGATGGCGCTATGTCAATAGCTAATCAGCGAAAAAGACTGGTTAAAGCCATATCCAGAGTGGCATAAAATCTGGATATATGGATGGCATCCACCAGGGCGTGGTGGCACAGCACGGTCACGGGCAGAAGCAGCCGCCCGTTCTGGTGGAAATACCGACCCCAGCTTATCCTGGGATTGCTGTCGGCAGGGCAGGGCACCGGCTGCACCAGAGAGGAATAGCTGATGAAAGGTATGGAGCTGACGAACAGGAGAGAGTCTCCATCCTCCCCGTCCTCCAGGGAGCGCTCCTCCCGGGCCTGCTTCTGGGCCTCCAGAGCTTTGGGAAGATACTCGCGAAAGCTCATGTTGCTCTCCAGAACGCAGTAGCAATAGCTGCCGTCCTCCAGCGCCTCGGTATGGGAAGTCTGGCACCAGTCATACTGGATGATGCCTCCGTCCTTTATCCGCTGTCGAAACTCCGGCACACCGTTGGCCGCCTGGGACACACAGTAGCACAGGCTGAGGAAAAAGGGCAGACCCTCTTTCCTGGACTTGTGGACAAAGTCCGTCACGTCCATATTCACGGTAAAGCCTATATAGGGATAGGCCAGAGAACGGAAATAGTCAAAATGCTTGAGTCTGGGGTATCCGGCCATATCTATAACTTTGTAATCCATTTTTCCTCACTTTCCCACGCAAAACCTTTGAAATATTCTGTCTGTGATATCCTCCCGGACGCTGCGTCCGGTGAGCTCCCCCAAAGCGGCCATGGCGCCCTCGGTCTCCGTGAGCACGATGTCCGGTGTGCAGCCGCCGCCCATGGCCTCCATGGCCGCCTTCATGCTCTCCAGGGCTCTGGAGACTGCGTCGGCCTGGCGGGCATTGGTGAGGATCTCTCCGGCGGGCACCCTTGGCAGGGGGAACATGCGCTTTATCTCCGCCTCCAGCTCCTTGAGTCCCTCGCCGCTTACGGAGCTCACCGTCACCACCGGCAGCTGGGTTTCCGGCAGCTTGCGCCTCAGCTCCAGGTCGCTTTTGGATATGACCACAAGGGCGTGAGGGGCTGCGCAGGCCGCCCGGAGCAGCTCATCCTCCCGGAGGTCTGCCTCCCGGTTACCGTCCAGGACCACAATGACCAGCTCAGAGTTCTCCAGGGCCCGGCGGCTGCGTTCCACTCCCAGCTGCTCCACCCGGTCGGCGGTGTCATGGATGCCGGCCGTGTCGCAGAGCTTCAGACTCAGGGAGCCCAGACTCAGCTTTTCCTCTATGGTATCCCTGGTGGTACCTGGGACCTCGGTGACTATGGCCCGGTCATAGCCCAGCAGGGCGTTGAGAAGAGAGCTCTTGCCTGCGTTTGGCAGGCCCACGATGGCAGCAGGAATGCCGGAGCGCATCAGCTTTCCACGGCTGAAACTGTCCAGCAGCTGCTCAAGGGAGCTGACGGCGCTGCCCAGCTGCTCCCGGTAATTTTCCAGGCGAAAGTACTCTATGTCCTCATCGGGGTAGTCCAGCACGGCGTGGTAGTGGGAGCTTATATCGGTGAGGGCTGAGTAAATGCCGTCTATTCTGCGGCTTACGGCACCGGTGAGCTGTCCGGCGGCATTTTTGGCGTAATCCACGGACTCGGCGTCTATTATGTCCGCCACAGCCTCGGCGGCGGTCAGGTCCATGCGGCCGTTGAGGAAGGCCCGCTTTGTAAATTCTCCAGGCAGGGCGTGACGGGCGCCCAGCTTGAACAGCTCCTCCAGCACCGTCCTGAGGACCACGGGGGAACCGTGGCACTGAAACTCTGCGGTGTCCTCTCCGGTGTAGCTGTGAGGCCCGCGGCTTATGGTGCACAGGCACAGGTCCAGAAGCTCTCCGGCGCAGTCACAGAGATTCCCGTATATGAGACTGCGGTCCCTGCTCTGGGACATGGGTTTCCCGCTGAGGGGCTTGAAAAGGGCGTCCACAAGGGACAGGGTATCCGGCCCGGACAGGCGCACTATGCCTATGGCGGCCACCTGTGAGCCGGTGGCTATGGCTGCAATGGTATCTGACATGATTTAAACCTCGACAATGTCCAATAGTTCCAGGGGGCTGTGTATCACCGCCAGAGGGGCTGCGGCTCTGCCGAAGCCGTAGGCGGCGTGGATAAAGGGGACGCCGGCCTTTGCGGCGCTCTCCTCGTCCATAGCGGTGTCTCCCACATACAGGGGGGCGCTGAGAGCATTGCGCCGGGATATCAGGCGTATATTCTCCGCCTTGCTCAAACCGGTGACTCCGGAACACTCATAGTCGGAGATATATTTGCCGAAACCTGTGTATTCCAGAAAGCACTGGATATATCCGTCCTGGCAGTTACTGGCGATATACAGGCCCTTTGAAGGCTTGAGAGTGCTGAAAAGACCGGCAATGCCGGGATAGAGCCGGCCGCCGTGTACGGCTATATACTTGCATTCCTCCATGAGGCAGTCTAAGCACACAGCCTCTGCCTGCTGCCCGTAAGGGGAAAAAAGACTGTGGGCAATCTGCCTGGCTGTCATGCCCATGATACCCCGGATATCCGCCTCTGTGGGCCGTATGAGGCCTCGGTGTTTTTCCTCAAGGGTGAGCCGCCAGCTCTCCGCCACCGAGCGGCAGGAGTCCCACAAGGTACCGTCCAGATCGAAGATAACTCCATCGGCATACAAATTAATCAGCTCCTGTCCGCAGCCTCCGGAATGAATTTTCCCGGACGAAAGCAACTGGTTATTTCTGGATAAGTATATAATATAACAAAAAGCTTCCCGTGGGAAGCTTTTTGTTATGAAGAATTAAATTGTCCTTTTTTACTGCTTCTCGGAGCGGGCTGCCCGGGCGGCATTCTCGTCCTTGCGCTCGGCTATAAAATAGCTGAGGGACAGCAGGCTGTCGGAGAAATGGACATTCTCCACCAGGGTGGGGCTGTTGGGAGCGGTGAGCTCCACATTGGTGAAGTTCCAGATCGCATCCACACCGTTGGAGGTGAGTTCCTCGGTGACTGCTACGGCCACCTCCTTGGGCACCGTGAGCACGGCCACGTCCACGTGGTTATGCTTCAGGTACTCCAGAAGATACTCCATGCTGTAGATAGGCACGCCCTTGAAGCTGGTGCCGATAAGGGCGGGCTTGATATCAAAAGCACACTCCAGTTTGAAGCCCCATTCGGCAAAACAGAAATTATCCATCAAAGCCCGGCCAATGTTGCCGACACCGATGAGTATAGAATTAAAACCTCTGTCTATACCCAGAATAGAGGCTATCTGGGTGCGCAGAGCGGGGACATTATAGCCGTAACCCTGCTGGCCGAACTCGCCGAAGCAGCTGAAGTCCTGGCGGATCTGAGAAGGTGTCAGCCCGAGCTGCTGTCCCAACTCAAAAGAGGATATGCGGCTTACTCCGTTCCCGTCAAGCTCATCCAGCTTGCGGAGATATCTGGGCAGCCGACGGATAACATTGTTTGATACCTTGAGTCGCTTCACAAAAAATCTCTCCTTACTTATGCCGCCGGAAAACAAGCCGACGACACCACTGACTTTTCAACTATAGCATAAGTAAAAAACTATTTCAAGGACTAAAATGTTTAAAAAGCTTCTTTAATTAATACTGTTTGCTGTTTTTTTGCACAATATGCGAAGTAAATTTTCTGCAAAAATCACTATAAAGGGGGAAAATACCTGAAATTCAGGACTTGAGCCCAGGGGTATTCTGCCTATTGTAATACCGGCGTGGTGGATGTAAAATACGGTGTATGCAGGCTGATAATGCGGGCTGAACTGCCAATGCGGCCGGCAGCTTTTTAAATATCCGGAGGTAGGCAGATGACAGAATTTACTCGTAAGGTCAATTATTATGAGACTGACAAGATGGGCGTCACCCATCACAGCAACTATGTGAGATACATGGAAGAGGCCAGGGCGGAGCTCTTTGAACAGCTGGGCGTGAGCTATGAGCTGATGGGCAAGGCCGGGCTCATGCTGCCGGTGGCGGAGATCGAAGGGAAATACAAACACAGCAGCACCGCCGGAGACAGGCTGCGCATAGAGGTGCGGACCCTGGAATACACCGGGGTCAGGCTGGTATTCGGCTTTAACATGTATGGGGAAAAGGGCGAGCTGGTATTTACCGGAAAGGTGACCCACGGCTGTTCCAATGCCCAGGGACACCCGGTCATTATGAGGAGATTTTCCCCGGAACTGGACTCACTGTTTAAAGCCATGGCCGACATTGACAAGGAGGAATAAAAATGATCATATATTTCACCGGTACCGGCAACAGCCGTTTCCTGGCCCGTAAGCTGGCCGCCGCTCTGGAGGACGAGCTGGTGTCCGCTCCGGAGCTGATAAAGCAGAACAAAACCGGGGATTTCAAATCGGAAAAGCCCTGGGTATTTGTGAGCCCCACCTACGGCTGGCAGCTGCCCAGGACCTTCCGCCGCTTCATAGAGGAGAGCCGCTTTTCCGGTTCCGCCAAGGCTTACTTCGTGATGGACTGCGGCAGCGGAACAGGCAAGGCCCAAAAGGGGATAAAAGAGCTCTGCGCTGCCAAGGGCTTTGAGTTTGGGGGCATGGCGGAGATAAAGATGCCGGAGAACTATATTGCCGTCTTTTCCGCGCCCGACGAAAAAACGGCGGAGAAGCTGCTGCGCATAGGGGAAAAGAAAGTCCTGAAAGCTGCGGAACTGATAAAGGAAGGCAAAGACATTCAGACGAAAAAAGCCGGGCCTTTGGGCAGCTTCCTCAGCGGTCCCGTGAACTGGGGCTTCTACAAGTTTACCATAGGCGACAGGAAGTTTTACGCTACGGACAAATGTGTCTCCTGCGGTCAATGCGCAGAAAACTGCATGGTGAACAATATCCGCATGGAAAACGGGAGGCCGGTGTGGCAGGGCAGCTGCATCCACTGCATGGCCTGCATATGCCGCTGCCCGGCTGAGGCCATAGAATACGGAAAGCATTCCCTTGGCTTGCGCCGCTACTATTTGGAGTGACACATAAAAATACCGTCCCCGGACTGCGGTTCATCCGCTTTCCGGGGACGGTATTATTTTGCTACGGCCTCAGGAGCCGGGGGTGGGGGAGACCACCTTGCCCATATTCCACAAATCGGCGGCGCTCTGAGCGGCAGCTTTCCGCTCCTCTCTGGTCTTATAGGCTATCTCGGCGGTCTGGCAGCCGCAATCCATGCACATGACATAGAAGCACCAGCCGTTCTCCTCTTCCAGCAGACCGGGGTGGCCGCAGACAGGGCAGTCCTGCAAGTTGATATCCATAAAAAGGTCCATACTCATTCTCCTGTTTCAGCACTTGCCGCCGCAGCTATGGCGGCTGATCAACGGATAACATGATACAACAGCCCCGGGGCTTTTGTAAAGGGGGAATTTGTTCCCAAGCCGTTGAAAAGACAGGAGGATACCAGATAACTATGCCCGCAGCGATATTGCTGCGGGCATAATTTAGACGGAGCCGGAGGCGTTCCTCAACCGAAAACGGAGAGGAGGAAGCCGGCGGCGATGGCGGAGCCGATGACGCCGGCCACGTTGGGGCCCATGGCGTGCATCAGCAGGAAGTTGGTCTTGTTGTACTTGCGGCCCACATCCTGGGAGACCCTGGCGGCCATGGGCACGGCGGAGACGCCGGCAGAGCCGATGAGGGGATTTATCCTGCCGCCGGAGGTCTTGTACATCACCACGCCTCCCAGCAGCCCGCCTACCGTGGATATGGCAAAGGCGCACAGGCCCAGGAGGATTATCTTGATGGTGCTCACATTCAGGAAGTTCTGGGCCACCATGGTGGCACCCACGGAGGTGGCCAGGAAGATGGTGACGATGTTCATCAACGCGTTCTGGGCCGTGTCGGAGAGACGGTCGGTGACGCCGCACTCCCTAAAGAGGTTGCCCAGCATCAGGCAGCCCACCAGAGGTGCGGTGGAGGGCAGCAGCAGAATGACGAAGGTGCTCACCACTATGGGGAAGACTATCTTCTCGGTCTTGCTCACTTCCCTGGCCTGCTCCATCTTCACCTTACGCATCTTCTCCGTGGTGAAGAGCTTCATGATGGGGGGCTGGATGAGAGGTATCAGAGCCATGTAGGAATAGGCCGCAATGGCTATGGGCCCCAGCAGCTGGGGGGCCAGCTTGGTGGTCAGGTATATGGCGGTGGGGCCGTCGGCTCCGCCGATGATGCCGATGGAGGCGGCCTCAGGGCCGGTGAAGCCCAGCAGCACTGCGCCGAAGAAGGCGATGAACACGCCCAGCTGGGCGGCGGCTCCCAGAAGCAGGCTCTTGGGGTTTGCCAGCAGGGGGCCGAAGTCCGTCATGGCGCCCACGCCCATGAAGATAAGGGAGGGATAGATGCCCGCCTTCACGCCGATGTAGAAGAAGTCCAACAGTCCGGCGTTGCTCATGATGTGGCCGTAGCTGTGGTAGTAGGGGCTGGCCTCGTCCAGAAAGGCCTCCCAGAGCTCCGGGTGGTACAGGGCGTTGTCCCCCAGGCCCACAAAGTAGCTCAGGTTGGACAGCAGGCAGCCGAAGGCTATGCCGCACAGCAGCAGAGGCTCAAACTTCTTCACTATGCCCAGGTACAGCAGTACGAAGGCAATGAGTATCATTATTATATTCTTCCAGCCGCCGTCGGTGAAGAAGAAGGCGGCGAAGCCCGATTCCAGGGCCAGGTCCCGCAGGGTACCGATTATGTCCATACCCTACCTCCTCAGGCGATGACCGCCAGGACGGTGCCGGTCTCCACCACGGCGCCCTTGTTCACGGCTATCTGGGCTATGGTGCCGCTCTTGGTGGCCACTATCTCGTTTTCCATTTTCATGGCTTCCAGTATCATGATGACGTCGCCCTCGCTGACCTGCTGGCCCTGGGTGACGTTTATCTTCAGTATGTTGCCGGGCATGGGGCTCTTCACCGGCTCGCCGGCGGCAACGGACACCGGGGCGGCAGCGGCAGGAGCGGCAGCTGCCGCAGGAGCGGCCACGGGAGCAGCCACGGCTGCGGGGGCGGCGGGAGCCGCCAGCTCGTACTCGTCCACCAGCATGGCCTCGCCCTGCTCAACTTCTACCTCGTATACCCTGTTATTCAAAGTGACTTTATATTTCATCTTCCTTGACCTCCTTGATGGATTTGAATCTCAGCTGATTGAGGGGCTTACCCAGAGTGTCCGCCACAATGGCCATGACCATGGCGGCGTCCCTGGGGTCGGTGTCATAGAGCTTCAGCTCCCCGGCTGTGCCGGGGGCTTCCGCCTTGGGAGCGGCGGGAGCCGCAGGGGCGGCGGCAGGGGCCGCTGCCTGGGCCTTCTTTGCCCGGCTCACCATTATGGCGCCCATGATCATCATAACTGCCATCAGCATCACAAGGCCGATGAATACCACTACATAGCCCAGTAGGGCCACTATCCAAGCGTTGACTGCGGAAATGTTTACAAGATCAGTCATTGCTCTGCCTCCTTAGATCTCCTGAATGGAGTAATGCACCACGTGCTCTTCCGCCTCACGGCGCTTCTGGAAGAAGTTCTCCGCCACCTGGGGGAAGGCGATGTAGCTGAGCACGTCCTCTTCGCAGCGGGCGGTGTCCCCCAGATACTCCTTAGCCTTGTCAAAGGTGTCGGTGGGGAGGCTGTCGGCGTAGCGGCCCTCTATGGGCTTTTCGTCGCCAAGGATCTTGGCTCTGACCTCCGGGTCGATGGGGGCGGGAGTCTTGCCGTATTCACCCCGGCAATAGGCTTTCATCTCGGCACCCACGTTTTTGTAGCGCTGGCCGGAGAGCACGTTCTGCACCGCCTGGGTGCCTACCAGCTGGCTGGTGGGAGTGACCAGGGGAGGATAGCCCATGTCCTTGCGGACCCGGGGAGTCTCCAGCAGGGCCTCGTCAAACTTGTCCAGGGCGTTCATCATCTTCAGCTGGCTGAGCAGGTTGGAGAGCATGCCGCCGGGTATCTGGTAATTGAGGCACTGGGTGTCCGTGGCCATGGAGATTGGGTTCAAAGTCCCGTCTGCCAGGTAGTCGGTGCGCAGGTGCTTGAAGTAATCCGCCATGTGGTAGAGCACATCCTCGTTGAGGCCGGTGTCATAGCCCAGCTCCCGGAGAGCATAGCTCATGGTCTCGGTGGCAGGCTGGGAGGTGCCGCCGGAGAAGGGGGAGATGGCGGTGTCCAGCACATCGGCTCCCGCTTCCACGGCCTTGAGGTAGGTCATGAAGGCAAGGCCTGTGGTGCAGTGGGTGTGGAGCACCAGGGGCAGATCCACGGCGTCCTTGATGGCGCTGACCAGGTCATAGGCGCTCTTGGGAGAGAGTATGCCCGCCATGTCCTTTATGCAGATGGAGCTGACGCCCATGCGCTTAAGCTCCTTGACCATCTCCACGTACTTGTCCAGAGTGTGGACGGGGCTGGTGGTGTAGGATATGGCGCCGGAGGCCATGGCTCCGCTGTTCACCGTCTCCTCTATGGCGACCTTAAGATTGTCCAGGTCGTTCAGGGCGTCAAAAATACGGATGATGTCTATGCCGTTTTTCACCGCGGAGCGGACGAAGCGGCGGACCACATCGTCGCTGTAGTGCTTGTAGCCCAGAATGTTCTGGCCCCGCAGCAGCATCTGCAGCTTGGTGTTGGGCATCTTGGCCCTTATCTTCCGCAGCCGCTCCCAGGGGTCCTCGTTCAGAAAGCGCAGGCACACGTCAAAGGTGGCTCCGCCCCAGCATTCCACCGAGTAGAAGCCCGCCTTGTCCATCTCCTCCAGTATGCCCTCAAACTTCTCGTAGGGCAGCCGGGTGGCAATCAGCGACTGGTTCGCGTCCCGCAGTATCGTCTCTGTTATTCCGACTTTTTTCATATTCCCTCCTGTATCTGAATCAAAGTGCAATATTAATATTAAATCGCTTGTGACACGATTTATATATGTCCCAAATAATGTCATGATATTATATCATAGAAAATTTTGCAATTCCATAGGGAAAAATAACAGTAATTAATTTTTTAACGAAAAATTAGCGGAGGTATATTTGTGCTAATGGAACATAAAGGCCGGGCTTAAGGCGGAAAAGGGGAGAGAAAAGCAGGAATGACCGGCAATAGGAACCCTGAAACGGGGCAGGGCTGCTTTTCATATTTCCCTTAAGCGTACTAACCGCAGCGGAGGGGCAAGAGTCGGGGAGGGGCATATAATGCTCTGAGGGGAACCTCAATTAAAACTGGAGGAAAGCCATGAAAGACAATGACCTCTATTCCACTAAGATATATACCAACTGCTGCAACGGCAGTACCAGCTGCTGCAGCTGCTGCGGCTACGGCAGCAACGTTGGTCCTGCCGGCCCCATGGGCCCCCAGGGCCCTGCCGGTCCCCAGGGACCGATAGGCCCTCAGGGCCCCAGAGGCGCCACCGGAGCCACAGGTCCCGCCGGAGCCACGGGTCCCACCGGGGCAACAGGCCCTACCGGGGCAACCGGGCCCACCGGAGCAACAGGGGCTACCGGCGCCACCGGGGCAACAGGAGAGGCCGCCACCCTCACCGTGGGTACCGTCACCACCGGGGACCCGGGAACTGCAGCCACGGTTACTAATACCGGAACCAACCTGGCAGCCGTTTTTGACTTCGCCATACCTGCCGGAGTCACCGGCCCCACAGGACCTACCGGCCCCACCGGGCCTACAGGACCTACAGGACCCACGGGGGCTACCGGCCCAACCGGACCTACCGGGCCCACCGGGGAGGCTGCCACCGTGACTGTGGGCACCGTCAGCACCGGGGACCCGGGGACTGACGCCACGGTTACCAACACGGGGACGAACACCGCCGCCATTTTGGACTTTGCCATCCCCAGCGGAGCCACCGGCGCGGAAGGTCCCACGGGCGCCACCGGAGCTACAGGGCCTGCCGGACCTACCGGGCCCACCGCTACCAATGAGAATGCCGTGGCCTACAACGTGGCCGAACAGACAGTAAATAATGGGGACAACGTGCAGTTCGACACCAACGACATTGACTCCACCGGCAGCATCACCGCCAACGGCACTGAAGGCTTCAACCTCACCGACGGCCGTTATCTGGTGAGCTTCGGCACCGACGCCTCAGTGGACAGCGCCAACACAATCGGCGCCTCTCTGGAGCTGGACGGCACTCCCGTGACTTATGCGGTGTCCTCCCTGGCTAAGACCGATGCAGACAACGAGCGCCTGGTGCTCACCGCCATTGTGGATGTCACCGGTACCCAGGCTCTGACGGTGAACCACACCAGCGGCAACGAAGAGAAT
>CASFJB010000059.1 GCA_949294945.1 uncultured Eubacteriales bacterium | reverse complement strand
CCCCTCCATCCCCAAGGTGGGAGACAGCTTCACTTATCATCAGGTGCAGGTGACGGTGGAGAGCGTGCTCACCCCCCGGGTGGACCTGGTGGCGGTGGATATAAGCAGCAGTCTGGAGGATATCCTCACTGTGATAAAGGGCACCAACCACAGCCGTCTGCCGGTGTACCAGGGCAGCATAGACAATATCATCGGTGTGCTGCAAATAAGGAAATTCATAAAAGCTTACCTGCGTCTGGGCAAGAACCTGGACATAAAGCCCCTGATGGACGAGGTGTTCTTCATCCACCAGAGCACCAATATCGACGAGCTGCTGCCGGTGATGTCCAAGCGTAAGCTGAACATGGCCGTAGTTACCGACAACTATGGCGGTACCCTGGGCATAGTCACCGTGGAGGACATCCTGGAAGAGCTGGTGGGCGAGATCTGGGACGAGGACGACGTGGTGGAAGAGAGCTACGTGGAACTGCCCGACGGCGCCTATCTGGTGGATGCCGACGAGTCCGTCAGCGACGTCTTTGAGAAACTGGGCTTTGAAGATCCTGAGGAGAACGAGGAGCTGGTGAACACCCTTCTGGGTGAGTGGGCCTACGAGCAGTTCCCCTCCATCCCCAAGGTGGGAGACAGCTTCACTTATCATCAGGTGCAGGTGACGGTGGTCTCCATGGACCATAACCGCATAATGAAGCTGAAGGCAGCCCTGCTCCCGGTCGAGAAGGAAGGGGGCGAGGAAGAATGAGCCTGTATCTTGTTATAGTGGGCATCGTTCTCTGCATCTGCTTTTCCGCCTTCTGTTCCTCTTCGGAGATGGCCTATTCCTCCTGCAACGCCATGCGCCTGGAGAGCATGAAAAACAGCGGCTCCAAGGGCGCCGGGAGAGCGGTGCGCATAACCGAGCACTTTGACGACGCCCTCAGCGCCATACTCATAGGCAACAACCTGGCAAATATCGGGGCTTCTTCCCTGGCTTCGGTGCTGGTGATAATGCTCACTGGCACGGAGGACTATGCTTGGCTTGCCACTTTGATCTTGACTTTGCTGGTGATCGTCTTCGGCGAGACCATGCCCAAGATCACCACCAAGAAAAACCCCAATACCGTGGCGGTGCGCCACTCCGGGGCCGTGCGCTTCATGATGATCATTCTCCGGCCTCTCATCTGGCTGGTGGTGAAGCTGATACATCTGATAACCTTTAAGCTGCCGGTGCCCGACCAGGGCGGGCCGGAAGAGGCGGTGGAGGAGCTCCAGTCTATTATAGAGACTGCCGAGGTGGAGGATGTGCTGGACGAGGATCAGTCGGAGCTGGTCCAGGCGGCCATTGACTTTGCGGAGATCTCCGCTCTGGAGGTAATGACCGCCCGGGTGGACGTGTGCGCCATAGACATCGAGGACGACTGGGAGGATATCCTCTCCGTCATCGAGGAGGCGCCCTATTCCCGGCTGCCGGTGTACGAGGGCAGCGTGGACAATATAATCGGCGTGCTGTATCTCAACCACTTTTTGAAGGCCCTCAGCGACGGGGACCGGGTGGATATCAGAAAGCTGCTGATGCCCCCCTGCTATGTGTATAAGACCATGAAGCTGCCGGCGGTGCTCAACCAGCTGCGCCATGCAAAGCAGCACCTGGCGGTGGTCACCGACGAGTACGGCGGTACCCTGGGAGTGCTGAGCATGGAGGACGTGCTGGAGCAGATCGTGGGAGATATCTGGGACGAGACGGACATCGTGGAACAGGAGATGGTCTGCCGCCCCGACGGCTCCTATGAGCTGGAAGGCAGCATGCTTCTGGAGGACTTTTTGGAGACCATAGGCCGCAATGCCGAGGACTTTGAGGCGGAGAGCAGCACCGTAGGCGGCTGGACCCTGGAGATGTTCGGAGGCTTCCCCAAGGCGGGAGACAGCTTCCGTTATGAGGACATGAGCATCACCGTGCTGAGCATGGTGGACGGCCGCCGGGTAGGCAAAGTCCTGGTCCGGCTGGACGAAAAGAAAGACGAAGAATAAAAGATCTGAAATCAAAAAATACCCGCTGTCTAACAGCGGGTATTTTTGTCGTATCGGCAGTTTGTGAATCAATATGTTCTGATGTAGATTCCGTCATCTCCGGGGGCAAAGCCGCGGTCACAGCCCAGGTTTGTCCCTGTGAGTCCGTCATAGACCTGACAGCCAATGACGGGGAAAGACTCTATGCCTATTGTACCCATGCCCGTATCCAGAAGGTCCGGAATATCACTGCCTGCCAATTCCTGAAGCTCTCCGTCAACGTTGTTTACAAAAAGAAGATAATCCGTCTTATCCCGTGCGGCTTCCCGCAGGAGCTCCAATTTGCCCTCCGGAGACACATTCTCAATGAGCTTGAGAAGGACCTCATTGTCATAGACGGGGGAATCCTTGGCCACATATATGGTGCATGCGGTGGAATATTGGCGAAGGAGCAGCAGGTAATTGAAAAGATAGGCGTCACTCTCCAGGGAGCTTTCCAGATAGTCCACATAGTCGGAGAGATCTTCCTCCATCCAGGCAAAGTCCGCATCACCCCTCCGGTCCGGGATATCATAGTGCTGGGAGATATAGCGGCCGATATAGTTGCTTACCTTCTGTGCGCCGGAATAGTTCAGGTGTGAGAAAGAGTCATACATGTCCGTATCCAGGTCTATGGTATCCAGCGCCAGGAAATTTATGTAGTCTACCCCGTATTTTTCCGCAAGCCTGGCGGTCTCATTAGCCTCCCTGACCTCCTCAAGGGTAGCCGGATAAGGCAGATAGGTCAAGAGAAGCGTGATATCTCTGCTGCGGCACAGCTCTATAACTTTTTCCAGATAAGCGACGCCGGGCATTTCCTCCGTAAAGACCATGCCTTCCTCGGTGCGGGCGAGCCGGTCCGGTACGGCAACGTTGAAGCCGATAGTGGCGCCGTGGGAAACAGACAAGGGGGGATAGAAATCCTCCCGGGTCAGCTCTTCCCAGCGGGCATGATATACGGAAAAGGGACATATCAGCTCCAGGGCGCTGCTGGTGTTCCCACCCAGGTCAAAGGCGGCCCGTATTTTGTTTACGGAAAGAGGCATGCTGTCCGTCATGGTGTGGACATAAGAGGTGCCGGAGGAGATGCCCGAATAGGAGAGCCGGCAGCAATCGAGGACTATAAGCTTGGGAGAAGAATGATCCAAGGCGTTTACAATATTCCAGTAGGACATGGGGATCGTAGCCGAGCTGCTGCCCAGATTGTAGGCTGTGTAGCCGAAATCCGTCCACAATTCCATGGGGAGGATCCCGTTACGGATATGGCTGGTGCCAAAGAAGAGAATATCGTATTGGTCGGAGTGTTCATAAAAAGGCTTGGAGTTGACATAGGCATCTTTGCGCATAGTCAGGGAGGAGAGAAAGGAGAGCATCAGCGCCAGCATGAGGAGCGTGGCAACGATAACCGCAGCCCGGTTTAAATGTTTTTTCATAAGGCTGCCTCCTAAAACTGAAAGTAAATAAAGCTGGCGGCATCATAGACGTTACCCCATATGCCGAACAAGAGAATGACGGAGATGGAGAGGGATAGCACCAAAGCCCGGCACCAGCCGTCCTGGGCCATGATGAGCCTTCTGATACATACGCCCCGGAGTTTCATAATATCCGCAAAAAGCAGCAGGCCCATGGAGAAAAGAGCCAGTATGAAATTCGCTTTGTTCAGGCCCAGCATGTACAGTGAGCCGTCAAACAGTACCCAGGGACGCAGATAGATGCAACTGCGCAGCATATCCACGGCCATGGACAGGCTGGAAGCACGGAAAAAGACCAGGGAGATAAGGATAAGATTGAAGGTGACCAGCATGCGCAGGGCCTTGTGGCCCAGACTGTTTTCGTTGAGGTGAAGCAAGGCCACAAGGCGGCGGCGCAGCGGCATAAGGATACTGCCCACCACCTGATAAAAGCCGTTGATCAGACCCCAGACCACATAGGTCCAGTTGGCTCCGTGCCACAGACCGCTGGCGCCGAAGGTGATCATAATATTCAGGTATTTCCTGGCCTTGCCCTTTCGATTGCCGCCCAAAGGTATGTACACATAGTCTCGAAACCAGGTAGAAAGGCTTATGTGCCAGCCCTTCCAATAATCTGCAATGCTTGTAACCAGATATGGAGTGTTGAAGTTTTCCATCAGATCCACGCCCAGAATTTTGGCGGCTCCGATTGCGATTGACGAATAGCCGCCAAAGTCGCAATATATCTGGACTGCAAAAAAGAAAGTGGCGATAATGACCACAAAGCCGCCGAAATTCTGATAATCCTGACTGTAAACCGTATCCACAAAAAGAGCCAGACGGTCTGCTATGACTATCTTGAGGAAGAATCCCCAGAGCATATGCAGCAGGCCTTCACGAAAATTCTCATAGGAAAATTTTTGGGGCACGGCCAGCTGCTTCAACAGATTCTTGGAGCGTTCGATGGGCCCGGCTACCAGCTGAGGGAAGAAGGAGACAAAAAGCGCGTAGCGGAAGAAATTCCTTTCGGCGTAGATATCCCCCCGGTAGACGTCGATGGTATAGCCCAGGGCCTGGAAGGTATAGAAGGAGATGCCCACAGGCAGCAGCACGTCAAAACCGGGCCGGGTCAGGTGCAGGCCTACATGGATGAGCAGGGCGTTGAGACTGTCAAGGGCAAAGTCGAAGTACTTGAAAAAGAAGAGTATGCCCAGGTTTATCACCAGGCTGGTCCACAGCACGGCCCTGCGCAGATGCAGCTTCCTGAGCCGGGGCATTTCCCGGCGGCCCAGAAAGTCCAGGCCCAGGCCGCACAGATAGGTGACGGCGGTGGACAGCAGCATCAGCAGAGCATAGACCGCGTTCCAGCACATGTAGAAATAATAGCTGGCGGCCAGAAGCCAGAGATGCTTTGCGGGCTTTGGTATTAAATAATAAACTGCCACTACTATTGGCAGAAAGATCAGAAACTGCAGCGAATTGAAAAGCAAAAGCTCAGCCCCTCAGAAAAAGTCGGAAAAATTCTAACATATTCTTAAAAAATGTCAATAGAAAATAGGATAGCTCATTTTTTCCCGAACAAAAATATGGGGGGATATGGGAGGGAGGAGCACGAGGGGGCAATGCCCCATCGTGATACGATAACCCGCCACAGGAAAGCCTTGATTTTCAAGGCTTTTCCAGCGAAGCAGCATTTTGAAAAGCTGAGCAGAAGGACGCCGGGGGAACCGGCGTCCTTCTGCAAAGAACTGTGAGGGGGAAAACGGAATGGGGAAAGATATAAAAAGGAAGGGATAAGGGAATCTGTTTCAGCGGTGCTGAGCTTCGCCGGATCTGAAAACTATCTCACCGGTGACTGCATCCAGGGAATATTCATACTCCCAGCTCACAGTCTCAAAATCCACGTCGTACCAGGCGGAGCCGTAGCCGGATTCAAAATCCACATCCCGTTCTCTCAAAGCGGATAAGTCCACTCCTGCGTCCCGGAGAGCTATCTCCAGGGCCTTGTCCCGGCCTATGTACAGACTGCCCTGCCGGTGGATAAAGTAGCCGCCTATGGCTCCGCCGGCAACCAGAAGCAGGACTAGGACCACAGCGGATATCTTTAAAAATCTCTTCATCTCTTTTCTCCTTTTGCTGTTTATGATCGAAGTATATTGTAATATCCTAAGAAAAGAATTAAAATCAAAACAACAGATGAAAAGTCCGGATCAGACCCTTGCCGGAGCGGTGCAGGCGGTCGAATGAGCATTAATAAAATTATTAATAATTTCTGCTACTATAAAATTAAAAATGGAGAGGAGGCGGGGGGGATGCGCATACTCGTGGTGGAGGACGAAAAGCATCTGAACCGGATAATCAGCGAAGCGGTGGAGGACGAGGGCTACAGCGTGGACAGCTGCTATAACGGCCTGGAGGCTCTGGAATATTTGGAGTGCGCCCAGTACGACGTGATAATCCTGGATGTGATGATGCCGAAGATGAACGGCTTTGAGCTGGTAAAGCGGCTGCGGGACAGGGGAGACAGGACCCCGGTGCTCTTCCTCACCGCCAGAGACGCCGTGGCGGACAAGGTGCAGGGCCTGGAGAGCGGGGGAGACTACTACCTCACCAAGCCCTTTGACTTCAAGGAGCTGATGGCGGTGGTGCGGGTTATGGCCAGGAAGTACACCGGCAACCGCTCCAACGTTTACACTATTGCGGATCTGAGCCTGGACAGCAACACCAGGACCGTGACCCGGGCGGGGAAGAATATCGAGCTGACAGCCAAGGAGTTCTCCCTGCTGGAATACATGATGCGCAATAAGGAAGTGGTGCTCTCCCGGGAGATGATAGAGAATAACCTCTGGAACTACGACTACGAGGGGGGCACCAACGTGGTGGACGTCTACGTGGGCTATCTGAGAAAGAAGATGGACACGGGCTTTTCCAAAAAGCTTATCCACACCGTCTGGGGCACCGGCTGGGTGCTGAAGGAGAAGTAAAGGAGCGGGCCTATGCTTTCGGTAAAAATGCGGATGACCCTGTGGTTCACCCTGATGGTGCTGCTGATGGCGGCCATGGTGCTGGTGTTCGTGCTGGTGATAAACGCCAACACCATCAGCGACGACCCGGCAGGGCGACTGGTGAAGGTGGTGCTCTCCAACGCCGGAGATGTGGAGTTCGACCACGGCCGCTTTGAGTGGGACGACCTGGACGTGTACAAACGGGGGGTCTACTGCGACTTCTTTAATGATGACGGGGAGCTGCTCATGGGGGCCATGCCGGAGGACGTGGACATCACCCTGCCTCTGGAGAACAATGTGATGCGCAGCCAGCTCATAGGCGACAGGGAGTACTATGTCTATGACTGCTATGTGGACATGGATGTCACAGGCATATGGATAAGAGGGGTCATCGACTCCCAGGACGAGTCCGGCCTGATGCGCACCATATTGATCCTTACCCTCAGCATAGTGCCGGGGCTGCTGGTGCTGGCGGTGGGGGGAGGCTGGCTGATAGCCTGGCTGTCCTTCCGGCCCATGGACAAGATGATAGGCATAGCCAACGACATCTCCGACGGTGGCGATCTGAGCCGCCGGCTGGCTCTGAAGCGGGGGCCCAAGGAGCTGAAAAGGCTGGGCCGGGTCTTCGACCGAATGTTTGAGCGGCTGGAGCAATCCTTCACTGCCGAGAGCCAGTTCGTCTCCGACGCCTCCCACGAGCTGCGCACCCCCATCACCATCATCCTGGCCCAGTGCGACCGCTCAAAACGCAAGGACGAGAGCAAGGAGGACTTTCTCACTTCCATAGGTATCATCGAGGAGCAGGCCAAGGGCATGTCCCAGCTGGTGCAGCAGCTGCTGGGCCTGACCAGGATGCACCACGGCACCGACCGCTATCCCATGAAAGAAGGGGATATCAGCGCTTTCGTGGAAATGTGCGCCAACGAGTTCGTGCCGGAGAATGACCGGGGAATAGAGCTGAAAACGGAGATAGACAAGAACATCTCCCTGAAGTTCAACGCCGCCCTCATTTCCCGGGTCATACACAACCTGCTGCAAAACGCCTATAAGTACGGCAAAGACGGGGGACACATCCTCCTGAGACTGAAAAAGCTGAAGGACGGGGCGGAGATATCCCTTAGCGACGACGGCATAGGCATAGCCAAAGAGGACCTGGACAAGGTGTGGAAGCGCTTCTGGCAGGCGGACAGCTCCCGAAGCGAGGACGGGGGCAGCGGCCTGGGCCTTGCCATGGTGAAGGAGATAGCCCAGTTCCATGGCGGCAGCGTCAGGGTGGACAGCGAACTTGGCAAGGGCAGCACCTTCACCGTGTTCCTGCCGGACTGAAATGATTATAAAACGACAGCCCCCGGCGGAACTATGCTCCGCCGGGGGCTTGAGGTATATATGAGGTCTATATGCTGAATATCACCAGGCCGTAGCCCATGACGCACAGGAACATCACCGCCGCCAGCAGCAGGATGCCGGGGAGGCGGCGCCGGGGCTCCACCACGTTTTTCAGCCTGTAGCGCATGGTGCGCCCGGCGGCGGAGAGACAGCTGGTAAAGCCCGGGGCCTTGCCGGAATTCATGAGAAGCAGACGGGCGTAGGCCTGCCGTTCCTCCCGGCCCAGGCCCTCCAGCACCAGCTCGTCGCAGGCCAGCTCCAGATCCTCCGCGGCACGGCGTACCGCCAGCCACACCAGGGGGTCGAACCAGCAAAAGGCCAGGCAGAAGGCCAGACATACCTTGGTGTGGATGTCGCAGCGCTGGAGATGGCAGACCTCGTGGCGAAAGATGAAGTTCAGCTCCTGCTCCGTGTAGTCCCTATGGGGCAGCAGTGTGACCCGGGTCTGGTCATAGATGCCCATGGAAAGGGGAGAGCTGAGGGCCTCGCAGTAACAGAGTTTCACCGGCTTGAGATAGGACACCCGCTCCAGTTCGGCTTTAAACAGCTCCGGCTCCCGGCCCTCTCTTATCTCACGGGCCGAGGCCATGGTGCGCTTGTAGAACAGGTGGTTTTCCAGCAGCTTCCAGCCGAAGACGGCCAGGGCAACCGGCAGGTAGATACACATAAACAGCCGGGGAAAGTCCGCCGGAAGTTCTAGCGTCAACAAGGCGCTCCAGGCCAGCTTGTCCGGCACGCTGGGTAAATAGAAAAGAAAAGTGGGCAGCAGCCACAAAACGGCGCAGGCGTGGGAGGAGAAGAAGCGCCTCAGCAGGGGCAAGAGCAGAAGCAGCAGACCGAAATATATGCTTATGGTCAGTATCGCTCCCAGAAAAAATCCGGCCACGATCCCAAAATTGCCCAGGCCCATAAGCAGGATAAGGAGCAGATATATCCCCAGCACAATGGGCAGGGCAAGGGGGTCGAAGTACACATAGGTATATTTGTGCCCGGCAGGGGCGTCGAGAAAGGCCATGGAGACCGGGGCGCCCCGCTCACAGCGCCGGCTGCGGCGATAGCTCCAGGCTACCAAGGCGCTCAAAAAAAGGCCAACAAAGAGCCTGAAAAACAGAGGGCTTGCAAAAATGCTCATAGCTCATCCCTCTCCAATAGCTCCCGCAGCTCCTCCAGCTCTTTCCTGCTCAGCCCGGCGTCACTGAGGGACATGGCAAAGGAGCTGAGGGAGCCGCCGAAGAGCTTATCCAGAATGCTGCGGCTCTCCCTGGCCAGATAGTCCCGCCGGGAGATGAGGGGAGTGTACAGCTTGCTGCGGCCCTCCCGCTCCGCTTTTAAAAAGCCCTTTTTACACAGGCGGGTGAGAAAGGTGAGGATGGTGGTGGGGGCCAGGCTGCGCCGGGCGGAGAGCTCCCGCTCAATGTCCTGCCGGGAGACGCCGCCTCCCTTGGCCCAGATTATCTGCATCACTTCCAGCTCGGCGTCGGGAAGATGGGGAAAGTCCTTCACGGTGCTTCACCTCCAAATGTTCTACATTTGTAGTATCTCTGGATATATTCTACAACAGTAGAAGAAAACTGTCAAGGGGCCGGGGCATAAAAAATCCCGGCGCTTCCGAACACAGGGCCGGGGGAAGCCCGGAAGTCCGGAGGGGCCGGGGAAAGGGGTGTCAGTGTTGTTTCATGCAGGGAGCGGGAGGCTCAGACCAGGGGGGTGCGGAGGGTGCCGATGCCCTCTATTTCCACGTCCACCACGTCGCCGGGGCGGAGCCAGTGCTTGGTCTGGCCCTCCAGGGCCACGCCGCTGGGGGTGCCGGTATAGATGAGGTCGCCGGGGCAGAGCTTTATGTATTTGGAGGCATAGCTGACTATCTCCGCACAGGAGAAGATCATATCCCGGGTGCTGCCGTCCTGGCGCAGCTGGCCGTTCACATCCGGGTCATAGGAGTCGGCGGTGACTATGCAGGGGCCGCAGGGGCCGAAGCCGGGCATGGTCTTGCCGATGAGCCACTGGCCGCTGCGCATCTGGGCGTCTCTCAGGGAGAAGTCGTTGCCGCAGGTGTAGCCGAAGATGGAGGCTTTGGCCTGCTCCTCGTCCACATTCCAGCATTCCTTACCTATGACGATGACCAGCTCCGCCTCGTAGTCGTAGCTGCTCTCCCATTCCGGCAGCTCCACCGGGGCGCCGCAGGGCGCCAGGGCGTTGGCAAATTTGGAAAAGAGGATGGGGTATTCCGGTATCTTCATGTTCACCCCGGCGGCATGGGCCCGATAGTTGAGCCCCACGCAAACCAGCTTGCCTATGGGCTGCACCACATTGGCAAAGACGGGGCTGCTCACCGTGGGCAGGCTCTCGTCCTCCGCAAATTTTTTCAGCTCCCCGGTGCAGCCGCCGGAGATAAGCTCGTTCATGCTGCCGGTGTAGCCGGCGGCCTTCAGGTCCACCACGCCCCGGGACGTGACCAGGGCCAGATGGGTCTCACCCTCCACAGAAATGTTGCACAGCTTCAAGGCGTATCCCTCCCGTGTATTTTTACTTTACAGAAATATTATACACGGCCCGGGGCCCCTGCGCAACAGTTCCCGGCGGACTCATCCAAGTTTTTCCACCAGTTCCCCCCAGAGCTCCAGGGCTCTGAAGCGCAGCTCATAGCCCCCGTCCTCGCTGATGAGGCGAAAGTCCTCCTCGCCCAGCTGCTGCTCCACCATGTCCGCCTGGGCGGCGGAGAGGCAGACGGGGGGAAAGACGATGCACCACCAGTTGTGGCCCCGGCCCTCCCCCAGGATGACCCGGAGGGACTCATACTCTCCGGCGGGGAGGGTGAAGCCCTCATAGCTCTTGGTGGGGTAGTTTTCCCGGGTAAGAGTGACGGTGACGCCCCGGCCCTGGGAGACGGCCTGGGCGGTCTCACGGATATTGTCCAGCTCCGAGGCCAGTATCTCCCGGGCCTGGGCGCTGCTTTCCACCCCCTCCAGCCTGGGGGAGATGTACTCCAGCACTGCGTCCCTCACCCGCAGCTTCAGCTGCTGCTCGTATTCGTCGTCGGAGACGGCGATGACATGAAAGCGCACCAGCTTTTCGCTGAGGGAGTTCTGCCGCCCCTGGGCCCAGAGGGCTGCCAGAGTGGTGAGAGACAGGGCTATGAGCAGCGCCGTCTCCCAAAGCTTAAGGGATTTTATCTTGGTCTTGAACATATGAAAAACCGTCCTTGCTATGTAGTGTATGCACATAGCTTGGACGGTTTTTTCATATTTTAAACCGGGGCTTAAAAATCAGCGGTTGTCCACTTTCTCGGGATACAGGTCGTGCATGCTCAGCCGCTGCCAGGCCACTTCCTCCCAGCGGGAGCCGGGACGGCCGTAGTTGCAGTAGGGGTCGATGGAGAGCCCGCCCCGGGGGGTGAACTTGCCCCAGACCTCAATGTACTTGGGGTCCATCAGCTTTATCAGGTCCTTCATGATGATGTTCATGCAGTCCTCGTGGAAATCGCCGTGGTTGCGGAAGCTGTAGAGATACAGCTTCAGGGACTTGCTCTCCACCATGCGCTCTCCGGGAACATAGGAGATATATATGGTGGCGAAGTCAGGCTGGCCGGTGATGGGGCAGAGGCTTGTAAACTCCGGGCAGTTGAACTTCACGAAATAGTCGTTGTCCGGATGCTTGTTCAGGAAAGTCTCCAGCACCTCCGGAGCGTAGTCGCTTTTATACACGGTCTTTTTGTTTCCCAGCAGGGAGAGGCCCTCGGCCTCGGCGGAATTTCTGCCGCTCATGATTTTTTCCTCCTCAGTGAAGTTTCCAGATTTTTTTCAGGGCCGAGGTGAGCAGTACCCCGGCAAGGCCGGCGATGAACTGGCCCACCAGCAGGCTAAGAGCCATCACCCAGTAGGGCAGCCCCAGCAGATAGCTCAGCCAGGAGGCCACGCCCAGGGCCGGGATGAGGGTGACAGGCAGGGCGGTGAGAGCGACGCTCAGCCGCTTTTTGCCCAGCCAGGCGCAGCAGCCTGCGGTGAGCAGGCCCACCAGACCGCCGCCTACGATATCGAAAAAGCCGAAGCCGCCCATGAGCATGTTGGACAGCAAATTGGCCAGCGCCAGCGGCACAACCAGGAACGGAAACAGATATGCTGTGGAATACATGGCTGTGGCTATGCGCACCTGGTACTGGCCGAAAGCAAAGCTCTGGGTCAGGTACATCAGCACTATGTAGATGGCCATGACGGCTCCGGAAAAGCAGAGCTTCCGGGTCTTGTCCATATTCTTCATATCCATTTTCATCACCTCCGGACATAAAAAGACGCACCCATCCAGGGTGCGCCTAAACAAATAACTTTTACACGGTACTTGTTTTCGTCCCTAGTTTTGTTTATAGACAGGATGGTCACGAACTGTCTGCCGCAAAGCGGGCCTATTTTATCACAGGGGGAGGCAGCTTGCAAGGCTTTTTTGCCTGCTCATTCCAAAACTCTGCCGACACAGCGGGCGCTCTCACAAAAACCGTAGTCTTTGCGCAGCAGGGCGCAGAGCTCTTCCAGGGCGGCCTCCGGGCGAAAGACCCCGAACACCGCGGAGCCGGTGCCGGTCATCACCGCCCCCAGGGCCCCGTGGTCCAGAAGTATGCTCTTTATCTCCGACACCGTGCGCAGTCTCCGGTCCTCCACGTCCTCAAAGACATTGTACATCCTGCGGCACATCTGGCTAAGGTCCCCCCGCTCTATGGCGGAGAGGAGCCCGGCAGTGTCCGGATGGCGGCGGAGGGGTATCTGATCCAGCTTCCTGAACAGCTCCGGGGTGGAGATGGAAAACTCCGGCTTGCATACAACAAAGAGACAGTCCGGCAGCGGCGGCAGGGCCCGGAGCTTTTCGCCCCGGCCGGTGGCCAGAGCCGTACCTCCCGCAACGCAGAAGGCCACGTCGGATCCAACGGCGCAGGACAGCTCCTCCAGCTCCGCCGTAGACAGGGGGAAACCGTAGAGCCGGTTCAGGGCGCGCAGCACCGCCGCGGCATCGGAGGACCCGCCTCCCATGCCCGCCCCTACGGGGACCTTTTTGACTATCTTTATAAACATGCCCTGGCCCTCATGGCCGGTGGCCTCCAGAAACTTCAGGGCCGCCTTTACCGCCAGATTCCTCTCGTCTCCGGGGATGAAGGGAAGGCTGGTCTTTGCCCGCACCCGGCCTCCGTCCTCAAGGCTCAGCTCAATGTCGTCATAGAGAGATATGGTCTGCATCACCATCACCATGTCGTGGTAGCCGTCCTGGCGGCGGCTGGACACGTCCAGGGAGATGTTCAGTTTGGCGTAGGCTTTTTCTTTAATGCTGTTCATATGCTTATCCTCTCTGTCTGATGTGTGAAAAGCTCAGAGCTCGTATACCCGGAGTTCCCAGGGCCGGGCCACAAAGCCCTCGCCCTGAAGGGCATTCTCCTGGTAGTTGGAAAACAGCAGCTTTCCCCGGGAGAGCTCCCTGCCCTCCGGGGCGCTGAAGCCGTGGGGCCGGGAGCTGAAATGGCAGATGACCAGGAGCCGCCGGCCCTGATAGCTGCGCTCATAGACATAGAAATGCCTGTCCCTGGGATGGAGCTCCCGGTAGTCTCCGTAGAGGGCCAGAGGCTCGCTCTTACGGTAGGCCAGAAGCCGCCTGTAGAAATTCAGAAGGGAGTCCGGGTCATTTTCCTGGGCAGCCACGTTAACGGCGCTATAGTTGGGGTTCACGGGGAACCAGGGCGCGGCGCTGCTGAAACCGGCGTTGGCCGTGGAATCCCACTGCACCGGTGTGCGGGCGTTCTCCCGGCTGGTCTCCTTCAGCAGCTCCATGGCCTTCTTTTTCCCCGCTATGCGGCTGAATATGCGGTAGTTGTTGTGGCTGGCCACGTCCTTGTACATACCTATCTCCGGCAGGCGGATGTTGGTCATGCCTATCTCCTGGCCTTGATAAATGAAGGGCGTGCCCCGCTGGAGGATGTACATGGCGGCAAGCAGCTTGCCGCTCTCTGTGGGGTAGTCCTCGCTGCCGTAGCGGCTGATTATCCGGGCGTGGTCGTGGTTCTCTATGTACAGGGCGTTCCAGCCCTTGCCGGAGAGCTTGTACTGCCAGTCGGAGAAGGCCTTTTTCATCTTCCTGAGATTGAAGGGCAGGCGGAGCATGTCCGTCATGAAGCAGTCCGCCTCCATGTGGGAAAAGGCGATCATCTCGTTGAGCACCTGGCCCTGGCCCTCGGTGACGTATCTCAGGGCGATGTCCGCATTGGTGAGGGGGCTCTCGCCTACGGTGAAGCAGTCGTAATCCTTCAGCACCTCATCCCTGAACTCCTTCAGGTAGCCGTAGACCTCCGGCCGGTTGGAGAAATACTTCATGCCGTTGGCAATGGGCAGCCTGGGGTAGGCGTTGGGCAGGCCGGGGGCCTTGGCGATGAAGGTGACCACGTCCTCCCGGAAGCCGTCCACTCCCATGTCCAGCCAGAAGCGGAGGATGTCCTTCACCTCGGCGCGGACCTTGGGATTGTCCATATTCAGATCCGGCTGTTTTTTTGCGAACAAATGGAGATAGTATTCGTCTAAGTTACTGTCATACTCCCAGGCCCCGCCCTCAAAGATGCTGGTCCAGTTGTTGGGGGGACGCCTCCTGCCGCCTATGCCCCGGCGGCCCGGCCGCCAGTGGTAATAGTCGTGGTAGGGATCGTCCTTGCTGCGGCGGCTGGCCTTGAACCAGGGATGCTGGTCGGAGCTGTGGTTCACCACCAGGTCCATAAAGACCTTCAGCCCCCGCTTGTGGGCCTCCTCCAGCACCCGGCGAAACAGCTCCAGGTCCCCGAAATCCGGATGTATGGACTTGTAGTCGGCAATGTCATAGCCGTAGTCCGCATTTGGGGAGGGATAGAGAGGGGAGAACCATATGGCGTCCACATTCAGGCTCTTTATATAGTCCAGCTTCTCCAGCACTCCCCAGAGATCGCCTATGCCGTCTCCGTTGCCGTCCCGGAAGCTGCGGGGCCAAATGTGGTAAACGGACATCTCTTTATACCATTGGGTGCAGGCCATGGCTTCGGCTCCTTTCCTCAGTATTCTTCGTCACTTACTTTATTAAAATATATTTTAGCATATTTATTGCGCCTTCACAACTGTTGACAATGGTATGAGGATATGTTATTACTAGCTTGAAACAGAAAGGACATGGATGAAAAGATGAAAAAAAGACTTATTTCCATAGCTCTGGCGCTGCTGCTCCTCCTTGCCGCAGCCCCGGGAGCTTATGCTCTGGCCCCTCTGCCCGGCGGGGGCTCCGAGCCTACCGTGTACACCTGCGCCGATGTGAAGTGCAACGTGGGGGATGTGGCCATCATTTCCGTGACTGCCCAGTCCCCGGACGGCAGCGCCCTCAGCTACCAGTGGTACAGGAGCCTGGACGGCTCCAATATGAGCGGCACCCTTATTGTCAACGCCACCGGCAGCAACTACTATGCCGACACCAGCAGCATAGGCACCAATTACTATTACTGCGTGGTGAGCAACAGCTCCACTCAGGTCATCTCCTCCCCAATCGCCGTCACCGTGGAGAACAACCAGCCGGTGATAGAGGGCATCGGTGTGCTCACCCTGCCCAGCAAGACCCAGTACAAGGAGGGGGACCGGCTGGTAACCGACGGCCTCTCCGTCCGTGTTTACACCGACCAGGGCTACTATGACGTCACCGGCGGACTGGAAGTCTCCCCCGCAGTGCTGAATGTGTCCGGTACCCAGACCATAACCGTAAAGTACCAGGGCAAGAGCTGCACCTTCACCGTAGAGGTGGAGGCGGAGAAGGAAGTGGTGCAGAGCATCAGCATCTCCAGCCTGCCTGCCAAGACCAGCTACACCGTGAACGAGAGGCTGGACACCACGGGCCTGTCCATCCGGGTGGTCACCAACAAGCAGATCACCGATGTGAGCCAGGGCTTTACCTGCAGCCCCATGGTATTCAGCAGTGCAGGCAGCCAGACCGTCACCGTGAGCTACCAGGGCAAGACCAGCACCTTCACCGTACAGGTGACGGCGGCCACACCCTCCCCCAGCCCTACGGTTTCTGCCAGCCCCTCTCCTACGGCTACTGCCAGCCCCTCTCCCAGCACCTCTGCTAGCCCCTCTCCCACCCACACCGTCACCGTCCATGAACCCCATGAGACCAATGCCGGCAGCGCCTTTTTGCAGATAGTGCTGATGCTGGCCCTGCTGGGCCTGGTGGGCATCGGCGCCTATGTCTACACCGTGCAGCGCAGAAACAAAAAATAATACATACCCTAAAAAGAGGACGGGACGCCCGCCCTCTTTTTTGCTGTCTCCGGGCTTGCGGCCAAGGGGCGGCTTCTGATATACTGCCTTCAGAAAAGTACTTTGGAGGAGAAAACAAATGGATGAGCGGGAGAAAAAACTGAAAGTCCTCTGCCGCATTGCTCGGGCCCTGAATGAGGAGGGGGTACTGTGGGCCCTGGGAGGCTCATTGCTGCTGTACTTCAAGGGCCGCACCGGCGACTTCCATGACATAGACATCATGGCGGGGGAGACGGACATCGAGACCGTGAAAAGGCGGCTTTGCGCTCTAGGGGAGCTGCTGCCCAAAAAGCCCAATCCCGGCTATAAGACCCGGCATTTTCTGGAGTTTATCATAGACGGGGTGGAAGTGGACGTGATGGCGGGCTTTGTGATCGTAAAGGACGGGAAGGACTACGACTGTTCCCTGCTGCCGGAACAGGTGGCGGAACACATCTCCCTGGAGGGGGAGGACATCCCGCTGCAGTCCCTGGGAGACTGGCGGAGATACTATGAACTTATGGGCAGACCGGAGAAGGCCGCTCTGGCGGAGTAATAAAGCTTCCGGGCCCACTGTACTTGTTCTTTTCCGCCTTTTGGGGTATAATCCTGACAAACAGTACGACCGGAGAAAGGAAACGCAGCCATGGATAAACTGGGCACAAAAAAGAGGACTGAACTGCCCCTGGCGGTGTTCAGCCTGGTGTTCACCGCTTTCCTATGCTACAAGTGGTGGAAGGTGTTCTACTGCGCCTGCACCGGCCTGGTGTTTTCCGACGTGCCCGCCCATATAAAGCTGGCCCTGGGCCACAACGACTATGGCCTGAGCAGCCTGCTGATACAGCTGTTTTACCTGGGCGGGGAGTACTTTGCCCAGCGGGCTCTGGCGGTGAGCCTGACGCTGAATAACCTCATCGGCCTTTTTACCCTGGCCCTGTTCATCCGCTACCTGCTGCCCCGGCTCAGCCCGGTGGAGGCCTTCCTGGCCTCGGCCCTGGCCCATCTCTGCGGGCCCTGGATAATCCCCGGGGTGCAGACAGGCATCTACCTGAACGCCTACAACGGCAATCTCTACCACAACATGACGGTGCTCTTCAGCCGCAGCTTCATCCCCCTGAGCTTTATCGGCTTTTACCGCTGCTGGCAGCAGCGCCACGGCAGCATAGGCAAGAAGGAGTGGCTGGGCTTTATGCTGGCCTTCCTGCTGGCCACGGGCTTTAAGCCCAACTTTGCCTTTGCCTTCTGCCCGGCTCTGCTGGGCCTGCTGATATACGACTTTATAAAGTACAGAGGCAAGTACCTGAAAAACGAGGTAATATTGGGACTGGCGGTGGTGCCTGCGGGGCTCATATGTATAGGCCAGTACGCCATGCTCTTTAGCCGGGACTTTGCCCAGAGCGGCAACGAGATACTGGAGGACATGGGTATAGAGGGCGTGCAGGGTGAGTCCGGCATCTCCATAAGGAGCCTGAGCCTAAGCCAGGCGGGCAGTTTGGCTCTGATGTATCTGCGTTCCCTGCTGCTGCCCATATATACTCTTGCCCTTCAGCTCCGGAGGGAGAAGAAAAAAGAGGAGACAGGCCTGTTCCTGCTGGTGCTGCTGGTGTCCATACTGGAGGCGGTTTTCCTCACGGAGACCGGCTACCGGGCCAACGACGGCAACTTCGACTGGGGCAGTCTCAGCCTGTACACCTGCATTTTCGGCCTGGGCATCGGACTGCTGTGGCGCATGATACAGGAGAGCTTTGCAAAGAAAAAGGCCGGAGGGGCGCTGCTGTGCCTCGTGGGTATGGGATTGCTGCTGGGTCACCTGATGGTGGGCTATTACTTCATCTGGTTTTTCAACAGCGGCGGCAGCTTCTATATTTGATATGAAAAAGCTATCCCCATCCCAAACGGGATGGGGATATTTGCATATGGAGCGGCTTTTGCCGGGAGTCAATCCAGCTCCACGGTGCTGCCGTCAAAGAGGGTGATGGAGACTACATCGTCAGGGTCTATGGTGCTCATAGCAAAACTGCTGTAGCGCTTTACGATGCCGTCCTGATAATCCCCGGACTCGGCGGAGCGGGGTTCCATATCCGAGCCATCGGCCATGTGCAGCGTACCCTGGGTGACGGCGCTGATGGCATTGGCCCAGGGGGCCTCCACGCTGCGTATCCATTCCTGGTCCTCCCGGCTCAAGTCCTCAAAGCTCAGGCCCTTGGCGTAATAATAAAGCCGCTCCGAGTCCTCGTTCTCCAAAAGCCAGGTCATGCCGCTGGAGTACAGCTCCACCCCCAGGAGCCGACCGGTCTTGCCCAGCTCATCCACACTGAATTCCACAGGCTTTTCAAAAAGGCACAGCCTGGTCTCCACCTGGCTAATGCTGAGCCGGAAGCGGCCCAGCTCCCTTTTGCTGTCACCCTGACCATAGGCCACGATCATTTCGTCGGTATATGGGCTGCTGTGGAAGCGATGACATTCAAAGGTGATGGTCTTTGTTGTCTCGTCGTATATCATCTCTCCGTTTTTCATGGCCGGGGTACAGGTGGCAAAGCTCTCGCCGCCGTCAAAGGAGGCGCCCACGGGCATTTCGCCGTATATCCAATCCTTTTCATAGGGGGAGACGTTGATATATATTGTGTCGTACTCCACGCCCCCGATGGAGGACAGCAGGGCGACGGTCATTTCATCCTCGGAGGATACCTCTTCCCCGGTCTCCTCCGGCAGCGGGTATTCGGTGTATTCCTCCACCTGGTTTTCATCGATTTGCAGCTGCTCTCTCAGCTCCTGCTGCCGCTGCAGGTTTATGCCGTAGCCTATGGCAAAGGCGGTGACGGCAAAGAACAGGGATATAACTGCGGCTATCAGCAGCGTGCGCCGGAGATTTCTTGCGCCGTGTTTCGTGATTTTCATATAGTTCACCTTGGGGGCCTCACCGCCGGGTTCCGCCGGTTCCAGGGCTTCCAAGATGTACTTCTGGTCCAGCATGGACAATGCCCGGGAAATCTCTTCACGCCTCATTATATCAGCCCCTCCCTTTCAAGATAGTTTTTGAGTTTTTCACGGATGCGGAAGAGGCGCAGGGAGACCCGGCCGCTTTTGACATTCAGCCTTGCGGCGATGTCCTTCACCGGCTCAGCCAGATAATAGCGGCAGACGAAGAGCTGCCTGTCCTCCTTGGAAAGGCCGGCGAGGAAACGGTTTATAGCCTTCGCCAGCTCCCTGGCCTCCAGCTCCGTTTGGGCGTCCCCGGCGGCTGCCAGGCAGCCCTCCAGCTCCGAGAGGGCCAGGTCGTAGCTGCCGTTTCGCTTCCGGGCGCTGTTGGCATGGTAGCGGTCCAGAGACAGGTTCCGGGCTATGGCCAGGGTGTAGGCCTTCAGGTGCTCCGGCCTTTGGGGAGGAATACTGTTCCACACCGCCATATAGGTGTCGGCGGCGCACTCCTCGGCGTCCCGCGCATCCCCCAGGATGTTCAGGGACAGCTTCCTAACCGCCCGGCCGTATTTCAGTTCCAGCTCATGTACCGCCTGTTCCGAGCGCTCAAAGAACAGGTCGATTATCCGGCTGTCTTCCATGTGTACACTTCCTTTCCGCTTCAACTATACAGTAGGGAAAAAGCGGGGAATATTTCATCTCCAGTTAAAGATTTTTTTCTCTGTTCTTTGTAGAATATTATAGTAAAGCTGGGGGAAATCCACAAGAAAGTCCGGCTGAATTATGCACATAACAGAAGCTGCGGCCAAAATGAAACAGCGAGTTGACTGAAAGAAAAGTGCGTGATAATATTGACAATACCAAGAGAGCCCGCCAGGATACCCGTAAGATGAGAACGCTTTTTCGGAAAACACTTTTTCGGAGGTACGGATATGAGAGGAATCCACAGCGTAGTTGACGATCTGCGCAACAGCGTATTCAAGGAAGTGGCCAAGCTGGCCTATGAGGGCGGGGACTATTCCCGCATCGACCGCCTGCCCTACAAAATAGTGCCTGGCAGCGAAGCCAGGTACAGGAGCAACATCTTCCTGGAGAGGGCCATAGTCACCGAGCGTCTGCGCCTGGCCTGCGGCCTGCCCCTGCGCACGGCGGATGAGTACGGCCCCGCCAGCGATGGTATAGAGGAGGCCAATATCCCCGAGAAGTATTATGAGCCGCCCCTTATTAATATCATTCCCTTTGCCTGCAACGGCTGCCCTCCCAAGGAGATAAGGGTCTCCTCCAACTGCCAGGGCTGCCTGTCTCACCCCTGCCAGGCCGTGTGCCCCAAGGGGGCCATCTACATCAAGGACGGCAAGAGCAACATCGACCAGAGCAAGTGCATCAAGTGCGGCAAGTGCCTCAACCAGTGCCCCTATGACGCCATCAGCCGCATAGAGCGGCCCTGCGCCAAGGCCTGCGGCATGGACGCCATCGGCACCGACGAAAACGGCAAGGCCGTCATAGATTACAACAAGTGCGTCTCCTGCGGCATGTGCCTGGTGAACTGCCCCTTCGGCGCCATTGCCGACAAGAGCCAGATATTCCAGATAATCCAGGCCATCAAGTCCGGCGCCAAGATAATCGCCATCGTGGCCCCCGCCTTTGTCAGCCAGTTTGAGGGCGCCACCCCGGCAAAGCTCCGCAAGGCCATGCGCATCCTGGGCTTCAGCGACACGGTGGAAGTGGCCGTGGGCGCGGACCTGTGTACCATAGAGGAGGCGGAGGACTTTTTGGAGAAGGTCCCGGAGAAGCAGCCCTTCATGGCCACCTCCTGCTGCCCCGCCTGGAGCGTAATGGCAAAGAAGCTCTTCCCGGAGTTTACCGACTATATCTCCATGGCCCTGACTCCCATGGTGCTCACCGCCCGCATAGTCAAGAAGGACAACCCTGATGCAAAGATAGTTTTCGTGGGTCCCTGCGCAGCCAAGAAGCTGGAGGCCTCCCGCCGCACCATCCGCTCCGATGTGGACTTCGTGCTCACCTTCGAGGAGATCCAGGGTATGTTTGAGGCCAAGGAAGTGGACTTTGCCACCCTGGAGCCCGACGAGCAGGACAAGGACTTTGACGAGGGCACCAGCGCCGGCAGAGGCTTTGCCGTAGTGGGCGGCGTGGCCGCCGCAGTGGCGGATCACATCTCCAAGATAAAGGATCACATCTCCAAGATAAAACCCGGCACGGAAGTGAAAATGGAGTTCGGCGACGGACTGCGTGAGTGCCGGAAGATGCTGCTCATGGCCAAGGCCGGAAAGCGCAACGGCTATCTGCTGGAGGGCATGGCCTGCCCCGGCGGCTGCGTGGCAGGGGCCGGCACCATAGCCCCGGTGGCCACGGCCTCCGCGGCAGTGAAGAAATACAAGGACGCAGCTCCCAAGCAGACAGCAGGTGAAAGCAGCTATGCAGCAAGGCTTTCCGAGGCCACTGAATGAGAGAGCAGCACAAAGCGATAAAGTTTATAGCGGAGACCGCCATAGGTATTGCCCTGGTGGTCCTGGCCCAGCTGGCAGGTAAGCTCTTTCCCGCCGGTGCCGTGGTGATAGGGCCCCTGTCCGTCACCCAGCTCATTACCGGCAGCCTGGTCAACTGCGTGCTCTTTGTCTTTGCCGCCCGCACCGGAGCCCTCTCCGGTATCTGCATAGGCATATTCTCCTCCGCCCTGGCCTTCCTCCTGGGAGTGGGCCCGGCCCTGATGCAGCTGGTGCCGGTGATAGCCTGCGGCAACGCCATCCTGGCGGGGCTCTTCGGCCTGAGCCGCAGAACCAAGCTGGACAGCCGCATCTCCATGGTCTGCTGTGCCCTTATAAAGTGCGGCTTCCTGTGGCTCAGCGTGCCGGCAGTTATAGCCTCCCTGGGCAGCGTGCCGGAAAAGCAGGCGGCAGTGATGTCCGCCACCTTCTCCTGGCCCCAGGGCGTCACCGCCCTCGTCGGCGGAGCGCTGGCCCTGGTCATCATCCCCCGGCTCATGAAGGTCAAGGCCAACTGATGAATTTATTTAATACGAAAGCTCCGCCGGACTCCGGCGGAGCTTTCAACTTAACGATTGCTGTTCACTGCAAAAAATTCCTCAGGCCTTTGGCCTGAGGAATTTTTGACTTAAGTTTTAGATCTTCATGCACACATCCCATGCGCGCCAGATGACGGTGCGCAGGTTGCCGATGGCCACGCAGTCGCCCACACGGTGAGCCTTGCTGTTCTTGCCGCCCAGGGGAGTGGGAACAAAGCCGATGCCGTTGACCACGTTGTCGCACTCCACCTCAAAGGTGTCGCCGGTCTTGAGGTTCTTCACGGTGCAGGAGCCGTCCCGGATGGCGGTGACGGTGTGCTCCAGGTATACGGGCACCTTGTGATACTCCATGGCGTCACGGAGGAAGGAAGTGTTGGCAAGGCAGGTAGCCTGGGCCACAACCAGGTCGTTAAGGTACTCCACGATGATGGGGTGCTTGCCGGCCAGGACCAGGTCGTAGGCCGCCTCGCAGGAGGACTGGCCGCCGCCGATGAAGAGCACCTTGTCGCCCACGGGGACCTTGTCCTTCAGCAGCTGGGTGAAGGTGAGGCACTTGTCGAAGCCGGGCACGGTGGGCATGGTCCTGGGCACGGAGCCGGTGGCCACTATAACGTCGTCATAGCCGCGGAGAGTACCCAGATCGGTGACCTCGGTGTTCAGGTGGACTTCTATGCCGGCCTTGTCCACCTCTCTGATGTACCAGCGCAGCAGATCCTTGTCGTTCTCCTTGAAGCTCATGGCGGAGGCGGTGAGGAACAGGCCGCCCAGCTCGTTGGTCTTTTCAAAGATGACGGGCTTATGGCCTCTCTGGAGCAGCACCAGGGCGCATTCCATACCGCCGATGCCGCCGCCGATGATGGCCACTTTCTTGGGCTTCTTGGTGGGGACAATCTTATAGCGGTTGTGCTGCATGGTGGTGGGGTTCAGAGCGCAGCGGGCCAGGTGCAGAGAGTCATCCAGCTTCTGCTTGTTGGGAGAGCCCTTCCACTTGGAGAAGTTGAAGCAGCCGTTGTGGCAGCGGATACAGGGCTTGATCTCGTCCTGGCGGCCCTCCATGATCTTGTGGACCCACTCATGGTCGACAAGGTTCTGACGGGCTATGGCCACGGCGTCAATGGTGCCGGCGGCTATCTCTTCCGCAGCCACCACCGGGTCCATACGACCGGCGCAGACCACGGGCTTGTCGGTGAATTTTTTGATGTGCTTTACATACTCCAGGTTGCAGTTGTCCGGCATGTACTGTGGGGGATGAGCCCAGTACCAGGCGTCGTAGGTGCCGTTGTCGCAGTTGAACATGTCGTAGCCGGCGTCGCCCAGGTATTTGACGGCCCGCTCGGACTCCTCCATGTCGCGGCCCCACTCCTCAAAGTCGGTCTCATAAGGCATGGCGCCCTTGCCCCACTCCTTGGTCTTGGAGACAACGGAGTAACGCAGGGAGACGGGGAAGTCGGCTCCGGCCTCTCTCTTGATGGCCTGGACGATCTCCACCGGGAAGCGGAAGCGGTTTTCAAAGGAGCCGCCGTACTGGTCGGTGCGGTAGTTCCAGTTCTTCATGGTGAACTGGTCCAGGAGGTAGCCTTCGTGGACGGCATGGATCTCGACGCCGTCAACACCGGCCTCTCTCAGACGCTTGGCGGTCTTACCGAAAGCTTCCACCATCTCCTGGATCTCGGCCACGGTGAGAGGACGGGATTTGACATCCTCGGCCCAGCGGTTGGGGGTGGCGGAGGCGGAGGCGCAGCAGTACTGCACGTCCACTATGGGGCTGGCCAGCTTGTTGAGTATATCGTGCTTTGCCAGAACGGTCATCCAGCCGTTGATGGCCATGGAGCGGCCCATGCCGGCGGCCAGCTGGATAAACAGCTTCGCACCGGTCTTGTGGAACTCCACCATGTACTCCTTCAGCTGCTTGAACATCTGGTCGTTCTGGTACAGCCACTTTCTGCCGGGAATACCCAGCTGGTCTCTGACGCACTGCATACCGGGCAGGATGAGACCGACGCCGTCCTGAGCTCTGTTGAGCAGGAAGTAGGCCGCTTCCTTATCAAAGTGGTTAGGCTCCAGCCAACCGAACAGGGAAGTGCCGCCCATGGAGCATTGAACGATGCGGTTCTTTATTTCCACATTGCCGATCTTCCAGGGAGTAAATAGAGGCTGATACTTTGCGTCCATAAAATCTTCCTTTCTGATTTTACTTGAATTTTAAACTAAACGGAGCTTAGGCCTGATCACCGGGGCACGGCTCCGAACGTTACAAAATAGACGATCCCTTCGCATATATCTGTCAAGATTATAGCACAGCATTATACAATTTTCAATCGCTTTCCACCGGGAAATTTAGCACTTTTGCCAGACAATATGGGGCCTTGTGTATAAACACCTCAGGAAAGAGAAAAAAGTATGCATTGGAAGAAACTCAATATTCATGCTAAGACCGGGCCATGGGCTTGACAAATACCCGGAGGGGGTATATACTGCAAATACCCCGGTGGGGTATAGCAAGATTATAAGGGGGAGCGGAAATGCCTGAAGATAAAGAGCGGGTAGCGGCTATGCCTGTAGGAGCGGAGCCGGAGGACAGCCGGGAGCAAGGCTGCTGCCATGAGCGAAAGAAGCACCGCAGCGAGGAAGAATACAGGAAGCTTATAAACCGCCTGAACCGGGTGGAAGGCCAGATACGGGGCATCCGGGGCATGGTGGAAAAGAGCGCCTACTGCCCGGATATCCTGTCCCAGGTCTCGGCGGCAACGGCAGCCCTCAACGCTTTCAGCAGGGAGCTGCTGAGCCAGCACATCCGAACCTGTGTGGCCGATGACATCAGAGAAGGCAGGGACGAGACCATAGACGAACTGCTGGCTACCCTGCAAAAGCTGATGCGCTAGTCTGAGATATGAAAATATGAAGCAGTACAATGTGACGGGCATGAGCTGCGCCGCCTGCTCGGCCCGGGTGGAAAAGGCGGTGTCGGCACTGCCGGATGTGAGTGACTGCGCCGTGAACCTGCTGACAAACTCCATGTCCGTGGAAGGCAGCGCCAGTGAGGAGGAGATAATCCGGGCGGTGGAGGCCGCAGGCTACGGGGCCAGCCCCAAGGGCCGCCCTTCCCGGGAAAAGCGGGGGGAGGAAGAGGAGCTGAAGGACCGGGAGACTCCGGTGCTGAGGCGCCGCCTGGTCAGTTCCCTGGGCTTTCTCCTGGTGCTGATGTATATCTCCATGGGCCACGGTATGTTGGGCTGGCCTGTGCCAAGGCTGTTGGAGGACAGCGCCCTGGCCTTTGCCCTGAGCCAGCTGCTGCTCACCGCGGCAGTAATGGTGATAAACCAGAAGTTCTTTATAAGCGGCTTTAAGGGCCTGCTCCACCGTGCCCCAAATATGGACAGCCTGGTGGCCCTGGGCTCTGCCGCCGCTTTTGTGTACAGCTGCGCCGTGATGTTTGAGATGTGCGCCCTGGGGGACGCTGTCTCTGCCCATCTGCGCCATGAGCTGTATTTCGAGTCGGCGGCCATGATACTCACCCTGATAACCGTGGGCAAGATGCTGGAGGCCCGGAGCAAGGGCAAGACCACCGACGCCCTGCGGGGCCTCATGGAGCTGAGCCCCAAAACCGCCACCCTGGTGGAAAACGGGGTGGAGCGGGAGGTCCCCATAGAGGATGTTAAAGAGGGTGACATCTTTGCGGTGCGACCGGGGGAGAGCATCCCCGTGGACGGGGTGATAACCCGGGGCAGCAGCAGCGTGGACGAGTCCGCCCTCACCGGGGAGAGCATCCCCGTAGACAAGACGGAAGGGGACCGGGTCTCCGCCGCCACGGTGAACCAGGCGGGCTATATCCTCTGCCGGGCCACCCGAGTGGGGGAGGACACCACTCTCAGCCAGATAATCAAAATGGTGGAGGAGGCCGGGACCACCAAGGCCCCCATCGCCAAGGTGGCGGACAAGGTCTCCGGCATCTTCGTGCCCACGGTGATGGCCATTGCCCTGGTTACCACGGCGGCCTGGCTGCTGCTGGGGGAGAGCCTGGGCTTTGCCCTGGGCCGGGGCATCTCGGTGCTGGTGATAAGCTGTCCCTGCGCCCTGGGCCTGGCCACTCCCGTGGCAATAATGGTGGGCAGCGGCCTGGGTGCAAAGCATGGCCTGCTGTTCAAGACCGCCGCCTCCCTGGAGGCTGCGGGCCGGGTGGAGAACGTGGTGCTGGACAAGACCGGCACCATCACCGCCGGTACCCCGGAGATAACGGACATCCTGCCGGCCGGAGGGCTGAGCGAGACGGAACTGCTGGGCTTTGCCGCCGCGCTGGAAAGCAAGAGCGAGCACCCGCTGGCCAAGGCCGTCATGGCCGGGGCGGCGGCCCGGGGACTGGAGCCGGGAGAGGCGGAGGATTTCCGGGCCCTGCCGGGCAACGGCCTGACCGCCCGGATAGACGGACAGGAGTCTGCCGGAGGAAACCTGGACTTCATCTCCGGCATGGCCCGGGTCCCGGAGGAGCTGCGTTCCAAAGCCGCCCGGCTGGCCGCCAAGGGAAAGACGCCGCTGCTCTTTGCCCGGGGCGGGGAGCTCATGGGCATAATAGCCGTGGCGGACGTGATAAAGCCGGACAGCCCCGAGGCGGTGCGGCAGCTTAAAAATATGGGCATCAACGTGGTGATGCTTACGGGGGACAACGAGGCCACGGCCAAGGCCATAGGCCGCCAGGCCGGGGTGGACCGGGTAATCGCCGGGGTACTGCCCCAGGGCAAGGAGGCGGCCATCCGGGAGCTGTGCTCCGGAGGACTCACCGCCATGGTGGGGGACGGCATTAACGACGCCCCGGCCCTGAAGCGGGCGGATCTGGGCATAGCCATAGGCGCCGGAGCGGACATCGCTATTGACGCGGCCGACGTGGTGCTGATGAAGGGCAGCCTTCTGGATCTGTGCGCCGCAATACGCCTGGGCAGGGGCACCCTGAGGAACATCCATGAGAACCTGTTCTGGGCCTTTTTCTACAACAGTGTGGGCATCCCGGTGGCGGCAGGGGCCCTGACGGGTTTGGGCATCAGTTTAAGCCCCATGATAGCCGCGGCCGCCATGAGCCTCAGCAGCTTCTGCGTGGTCACCAACGCCCTGAGGCTGAATCTTCTGGATCTGCACTCGGCAAAGCATGACAGAAAGGCAAAGCACAAAAAAGCAAATATAAAAGACCATGAAATCAAGGAGGAAAAGACAATGGTAAAGACTATGAAGATCGAAGGCATGATGTGCCCCCACTGCGAGGCCAGAGTGAAGAAGGCTCTGGAGGAGATAGAGGGAGTGGAAAAAGCAGAGGTGAGCCACCAGGCGGGCACCGCCGTGGTCACCTTCAGCGGAGTCAGCGACGAGACGCTGAGAGCCGCCGTGGAGAAGCAGGACTACAAGGTGCTGGGCATAGACTGAGGGGGCAGAGCTGAGGTACCCCGGCTCATGTCCCGTCAGGGGGAGCTTGTCCGTAAAATCGTAAAATAATATAGTATATGTATATTGAAAAGGCGTGCCAGCGGCACGCCTTTTTTGCCGTTTTCTGCCGGAGGATACGGAGAGAAATTCCCCTGCGCAGGGGCCTGCCGGG
>CASFJB010000058.1 GCA_949294945.1 uncultured Eubacteriales bacterium | reverse complement strand
AGCTGAAAGTGGTGGAGCTGAAGACCGACCCGCAGCTGATGGGCGCTCTGGGCGCCGCCGAGTATGCCCGCCAGAAGGGCATGGCCAAAAAATAAAAAGGCCCCTGGACCCTCACTTTATGGAAAGGAGCAATTTCTCTGATGTGTAAATTCATTAAGAAGCTGGCCGTCATGCTTGCGGTGACCGTTGTGGCTCTGTTCGTGGTGTACTTCTGGAACCTGGACCAGAAGCTCCTGGGCTGGGTATACAAACAGGTGAACCTGGTGTTTGACCGCAAGCCGGTGGACCTGGTATTCTAAAATATGGAGCTATACAATTCCCTTATAAAAGATACCGAGGCGCAGCTGGAAAAACTGGATAAAAAAACCTGGGATTATTCCCCGGCAAATTGCTGGAAGGATACCGGCTCCAGCGAGCTGGTGCTCCAGCGGGACGCCGTCTATGAGCTGGGCGCTCAGGGCAGAGGCAGCGCAAACTATGTCCTCTTCACCTCCAGCTCCCAGCTGGTGAGCGAGGACAAGGTCATTCTTATCGGGCCGGACCTGGGCCAGATAAAAGGCGAATGCGACTTTGCCCGTATCGTGCTGCTGCAGGTGGGCGTCCTGGACGACGATGATGAAGCGGTTTACCGCACCTTGAAGGATATAGAGTTCTCCAAATACCATGTGTATCCGGAGGGCTATATGATCCGGATGTCTCCCGAGAGCTACAGAGAGCAGATCCGTGTGAGCAAGCAGGCCCTTAAACAGGGTATAAGCTTCAAGACCGTAGGGAACAGATATGTGGCGGAATATAAGAAGGACGCAAACGTCCTCAAGGCCACGGTGATTTTCATCACAGACCCGAAGGCGGACTATGAGGCCCTGCAGGCTCTGGCCAAAAAGGCCGCAGCCGTCACCGGGACCCTCACCCATATTCTGGAGGGATTGCCCACCGACTGTTCGGTGTGCGCCCTGAAGGATATCTGCGATGAGGTTGACGGTATGAAGGAACTGCACTTCGGCGTGGGCGACAAGGGCGGAAAGCACTGAAGCCGCTTGTCATAACAACTTAATAGGGAGGCCCGGACGCAGGCGCGCCCGGGCCTTTCCGCGCTATAGGCAGGACTGATTTATGCGGGCGGAAATATACCGGCAGAAAGACTTGGGAGGCCGGGGAAGGGAGATAAAAAAATGAAAAACAGGAAGGCGGTCATCGCCGGAGCAGGTACGATGGGCCCGTCCATAGCCCAGGTATATGCCCTGGGAGGCTGGGACACGGTACTATATAACCGGAGCGAGAGCGGGCTGGAGCGGGCCGGAAGGCTCATGGAGCTCAACCGGAAGAGCCTGGCGGCCGAGGGGATAATAAACGCCGGTCAGGTGCGGGAGATGGAAGGGCGGATGCTCATGACTACGGACAAAGGACAGTTTGCCGACGCGGCCGTAGTGGTGGAGTGCATTGCCGAAAATATGGAGGCAAAACAGGACTTCTGGCGGGAAATATCCCGCCTGGCGCCGGAGGAGGCTCTGCTGGCCACCAACACCTCGGGCCTGAAGATAAGCGAGATAGCCAGGGCCGTATATCTGCCCCGGCGCTTTATGGGCCAGCACTGGCTGAATCCCCCACACCTGCTGCCCCTGTGCGAACTGGTGGCGGGGGAGCAGACGGGCGAGGATACGGTGCAGGCCATGAAGCAGCTTGTGCTGGACCTGGGCAAGCGGCCGGTGGTGGTAAAGGACATAAACGGGTTTATCGTGAACCGGCTGCAATTTGCACTTTTGAGGGAGGCCCTGTATATCGTGGAGACGGGCGCCGCCGGATCTGAGGATGTGGACGAGGCCCTGAAGGGCGGGCTGGGGCTCAGGTATGCTGCCCTGGGGGCTTTTGCCGTGGCCGACCTGGGCGGGCTGGACATATTCAAAAATATTTCCGACTATTTAAACGCCGACCTTTGCAGCGCCGGGAGCACCGGCAGGCTGCTCGGGGAGCTGGTAGAGCGGGGCAGACTGGGAGTGAAAACCGGCGGCGGCTTTTATGACTACTCCGGAGACAGGGCGGAGAAGGCCATAGAGGAGAGGGACCGGCTGTATATTCGCCTGGCGAAAACCCTGTACTTCGGCGAAAGGGATTGAGGCCCACAAGGGGCGGATTCTCAGCATATGAGAGAGATCCCCGGCGGCTTGGCTGGAATTTTCTCTGTCTGGATGTTAGAATCACTGCGTAAAATAAAAACAGCAGAGGAGGTGGACCCTTGGAGCGAAAGAGCATGGGCGCCTTTATCGCCGTGCTGCGAAAGGCCCGTGGCCTGACCCAGCGCCAGCTGGCGGAAATGCTGAATGTATCGGACAAGACGGTGAGCCGCTGGGAGAGGGATGAGGGCTGTCCCGACCTGTCGCTTATACCGGTTCTGGCGGAGATCTTCTCCGTCAGCTGTGACGAGCTTTTGAGAGGGGAGCGCCTGCCCGGGGAGCGGTCGGAACAGGACAGGGAAAAGGATGAGCGGCGCAGTGAAAAACAGAGGCAGTATCTCCTGAGGTCAGCCATGAGCCGTTTCAGGAACCGCAGTTGTATTGCAGCGCTGCTGGCTCTCCTGGGGCTGACGGCGGCAGCGGCGGCAAACTTCGGCTTCAGTCGGGGACGGCTGGGTTTCTTTCTGGGGCTGTCTTTCCTACTGTTATCCGCCAGCTGCCAGCTGATATTCGGAAACAATGCACGACTGTGGGCGGGAGAGGCGGAGGGGACGGAGTTGGGCGGCTTTCGGTTTCAGCTGCTGTATATTACCGAGCTCAGCCTGGGAGTTGACCTTTGTGTGCTTGCCGCCTTGCTGCCATTGCTCAGCCTGGAGCAGGCAGATGCGTCCATCCATGCAGGTAGCTGGCTGACCGCCGGAGGGGCCTGTGTTGCCGGAGCTCTGGCCCTGGGCTGTGGGGCCTGCTGGTTTATAAACGGCAGGCTTAGTAAAAGAGCGGAATATGCTGTGGAGGAAAAGGCGGGAGAAAGGTACAGATACAATCACCGCCTGAAGGGTCTGCTTGGCCTCGCCCTGGTTGTTGTTTTTGCGTTTACCGCCTTTGCCAATTTCTCTCTCACTCGTATATGGGGGCCGGGCACAATAATGGATGGGATAGAATTTGATGACCTGAACAGCTTTGCCCAGTTCATGGAAGAAAAGGGCATGCCCCTGGATAACAATCACTATAATGGCAATGCCAAGTACTATGATGAAGAGGGTGAGGAAATAAGCTTTCTGGAGGCCAGCCGGAGATATTTAACGGACGGGGTCATCAAGGTGCTTATGGAATATGGGCTGAACGATCTCACTGTCTGCTCGGTACAGGCCAGCTTCCGGGGCGATGAACTGCTGGAGCTGAAGGCCTTTACCTGCGACTATGAGCAGTTGGAGCAGGCCCGGGCCACAGTCCGGCAGAGGAACGAAATTTTTGCCGCAGTCTATGTGCTGGAGCTGGCAGCTGTGACGGCGGTATATTTCAAGAAGCGGGTAAAATAAAGCGGCAGCTTATATGCCGGGGAAGCGAAAGAGCTCCCCCGGCATCTTTCCTGTTTTCAAGGCTGAATCAAAGCCCAGCGTAAGCGGGTTTGATTCAGAAAGGAGCTGCAACGGAATGGATGAGAAGCGACAGCTGCCCTTGTGGGCTGCTGTCGCTGGGAAGGATATGGAGTTTGCGGCGACGTAGCTTCCCGGCATATTTTTTCGGACAAGCGCATATATATGCTGTGGGGGTGATAGACCATGGCCTATGAAGAAGCCCAAAAGGCCCTGATAAAGAACCACAGCCTGAGCATGGAAAACCGGGAGAAGCTGAGCCTGGGGGGCGTGGAGGACGTGTCCGGCTTTGACGAGAGTCTGATAGTCCTGACTACTTCCCAGGGAGATCTGACCATAAGAGGCGAGCAGCTGCACATAGACAGGATAGACCTGGATGCAGGGCAGCTGGAGGTCAGGGGCCATATTCAGGAGCTGAGCTACGGGGAAGCACCCCGCTCCGGCTCCCTCTGGTCCAGACTCTTCGGCTGATGGAGATACGCGTGGGAGAGCAGGCCATGGCTCTGGCACTGGCCCTGCTCCTGGGCCTGGGCATAGGCTTCATGTACGATCTGCTGCGGCCGCTGAGGCGGCTGGGGGGCAAGCCGCTGGCGGCGGCAGCGGATGGACTCTTTGCCTTTGCCTCGGCTTTCGGCCTTTTTGTGTTTGCCATGCAGGCGGATAACGGACGCCTGGGCACCTGGGAGCTGGCGGCGGCGCTGCTGGGATTTATGCTGTATATGCACAGCCTGAGCCTGCTGGTGCTGCCGGTACTGGATAAATTCTTCCAGATACTAGGAAAAGGCCTGGAAGTTTTGGAAAAAAATTTAAAAAAAATTCAAAAATACTTAAAAAGCCTCTTCCCAAAAATAAAAGAATGCTTTAAAATAAAAAAATAAAACTGCAAAATGCGAGAGCCGTAAGCGCTAGGCTGCAGCCGAACAGTGTGCCCCGGTCCCGCGGCTTCGGGTGACGGCCGTGGGGAGCCAGATCATCCTGCACCCCGGAAAAGGACGGCCAACTCCGTCCGGAGGAGGATATGGATTCACGGGAGACCTTGCTGCGTATCATTCTTGTGGCCCTGCTGCTCTATTCCCTGGCCAGCGCCATGACGGTGGGCCGGGAACTGAGCCGGTCACGGCTTATGGCCGAGCAGATGCAGCAGCAGCGAGCGCAGTTTATTCAGCTCAACGGAGAGCTGGAAGAGAAAATAAACCAAGGGCATAGCCCGGAGGAAATGCAGCAGCTGGCCAGGGAGCGCTTGGGCCTGGTGCTGCCTGGGGAGAAGCTGTTTTATTTTTCAACAGACAGAGAGGGATAATCAATGGAATTGGCTGTGGGACAGGTGCTGGAAGGCACTGTGACAGGAATAACCAAATTTGGCGCCTTTGTCAGCCTTGAAGGTGGAAAGAGCGGTCTGGTACATATCTCGGAGGTGGCCAACGCCTATGTGAGCGATGTCCACGACCATGTGGAGATCGGGCAGAAAGTGAAGGTCAAGGTGCTGAGTCTGGGCGAGGCAGGTAAGATCAACCTGTCCATCAAGAGAGCCCAGGAAGCGCCCAGGACCGGCTCTGCGCCGGCCTACCGGCGCCCGGCTCAGTCTGCCCATGCCGCACCCCCTGCCCACCAGAGCTACAGCCCTGCCCAGGGCCAGGTGGCCCCGCCCACGGCCAACCAGGACTTTGAGGACAGGTTGAAGCGCTTCATGCAGGAGTCGGACAGCAGGATCGCTGATAACAGAATATATTCAGAGAGAAGGCAGCGCAGCCGGCGGCGCTGAGGGAAAGCGACTGGGCTGTGCCCCAGCCCGGCAGTGACGCCGCAAGGCGGGGAGATTAATATGGACTACAGAGAGATATACGCCTCAAAGCTCACCACAGCGGAAAAGCTGGCGGAATGTCTGAACAGCGGATGGAGCCTGGGCATGGACTCCGGACCGTCACAGACCCCGGCCATTATGGCCGCCTTTGCCCGGCGGGCAAAGGAAGCAGGACTGCGGGACATAAAGGTGCAGACGCTTCTGGATGTGTACCCCTTTGAATTCTACGCCGACGAGAGCCTGGCCGGGATAATGACCGGCTATTCCTGGTTCTCCAGCGCAGGGGCCCGGAAGGCCGTGAACGGAGGATGGGCCGATTTCATCCCCTCCTACTACCGGGACGTTCCGGGACACATACGCAGAGAGTACGAGTACGATGCCTTCTGCGTGGCCGTGTCCCCCATGGACAAGCACGGCTATTTCAGCCTGGGCAACAACGCCTCTTACGCCCAGGCCATGATGGACAAATCCAAACGCATTTTCCTGGAAGTGAACGACAGACAGCCCAGGGCCGTCTGCGGTACACAGATCCACATCAGCCAGGTGGATGCCATTGTGGAGAACAGCTTCCCTCTTCCGGTGCTGCCTGCGGCAAAGCTGGATGAGGTGAGCATAACCATAGGCAATCTCATTGCCGAGCAGATACCCGACGGGGCCTGCATACAGCTGGGCATCGGCGCCATCCCCGACGCCACGGGCCTGGCTCTGAAAACCAAGCACGACCTGGGCATACATACGGAGATGTTCACCGACTCCATGGTGGAGCTCATTGAGTGCGGCGCCGTGAACAACAGCAAAAAACAGATACACCGGGGCAAGAGCATAACCACTTTTGCCTACGGTTCCCAGAGGATCTATGACTACATAGACGACAACCCGGCCATAGAACTGCTGCCGGTGGACTATGTGAACGACCCCATGGTGATAAGCAAAAATGACAATGTGGTGTCCATCAACGCAGCCCTGGAGGTGGACTTCTGGGGCCAGGTCTGTGCCGAAAGCGTGGGCACAAAGCACATGTCCGGCTCGGGCGGGCAGATAGACTTTGTCCGCGGAGCCTGCCAGAGCAAGGGGGGCATGAGCTTTATTGCCTTCTCCTCCACCGCCAAGGGTGGCAGCATAAGCAAGATCAAGCCCAGCCTCACCCCCGGAGCCGTGTGCACTACCAGCAAGAACGACGTGGACTGCATAGTCACAGAGTACGGCATTGCCCGGCTGAGAGGAAAGAGCCTGGGTGAGAGAACAAAGCAGCTCATAGCCGTTGCCCACCCCGACTTCAGGGACCAGCTGCGCTTCGAGGCAAAAAAGCGGGGCATACTCATCTGAGGAAAAGCCGGGAAAATCAAATCCGGACCGGAATGATTGAAGGATAAAATGCCGCCGTATACCTTAGGTATACGGCGGCATGATATTTTCAGAAGGATTGCGGCGGCTCAGGTGCGGCGGTAGAGGACATAGCCGCAGCGGCAGTTTATGTGTATCTTTCCCTTGCCCCGGGGCACCCTCAATATAGTGCCGCAGCCGGGACACTTGAAAAAGCGGAAATCCTTGCGCTGGCGGAAGCGCTCCTTGCGCATCTCCCACTGACGGCGGCGGCGCTCCAGAAAAGCCAGGTAGGCGCTGTTTTCAAGCTCTCTCTGTTCCAGCCGCCTGGAAAAGGCCCGGACAAAACAGAGGATGATAAGCAGCAGTCCTATCCAGCTGAAAGGCAGACTGAGCACTCCGTTTAGCAGCGCAGAGAGCAGCCCGGAAACTATGAGAAATACCAAGCCCCACCAAAACATGGATTTGGACAGTTCATCCATTCCCTGCCTGCCCTGAAACAGATTTTCAAACCAGCCTTTCATACACTCGCTCCCTTTTGTTTAAATATATTTTAAGAATTTCAAAGGATAAAGTCAAGAGATTGACGCTATTGTTTACAAAACGGAAAGGAATTGTACTTGCACGGATACCGCCTTGGTGATAAAATACCCTCAGATTAAAATACTTTGTGTAAACTGGAGGCAAAATATGATAGGGATAGGCAGCGATCACGGCGGGTTTGAGCTGAAGGAAGCGGTTAAAAAGCACCTGGAGGAGCGGGGCCTGGAGTACAAGGACTTCGGCACTTATTCCGGTGCTTCCTGCGACTACCCTGTGTACGGCCGGGCCGTGGCAAAGGCCGTGGCCTCCGGGGAGTGCGATAAGGGCATTCTGATATGCGGCACCGGCATAGGCATCTCCATCACAGCAAACAAGGTGAAGGGCATCAGGGCAGCCCTGTGCTCCGACTGTTTTTCCGCCCAGGCTACCCGGGAACACAACGACGCCAATATCCTGGCCATGGGCGCAAGAGTGCTGGGAGAGGGCCTGGCCCTGAAGATAGTGGACACCTTCCTGGACACCCCCTTCTCCGGGGATGAGCGCCATATGCGCCGCATTTCCATGATAGAGGAGTAAAACAGTTTGGCAAGGATACAGATTTTTTACAAGGGCAGGAGAAAGAGACGCAACTATCTGTTTATCCCCTTTGTAGCGCTTTTGGCCCTGGTCTCGGTGCTTATGGTCACCTTCTACGGCCTTCAGAAATATGCTGTCATCACCGATGACAGCGTCAGTATCGAGCTGCCCATCCTGGCCGAGGAGGGCACGGTGTTGGACAGTCAGGGCCATGAGGTGGTTAGCTTTGATACGGTAAATGCCAGCATCGTCTTTGACGAGCCGGACTACACCGATGTGGAAGCCGTGGCAGGAGCGGACGTGCCCTCGATGCGGGCTATCTTCGTCCCGTATACGGACCTGAACCACGACAAGCTCATGGAATATGCCAACCGCCTTAACGAAGGCAATGCACTGCTGCTGGAGATGAAGCCCCGCAGCGGCCAGCTGATGTGGGAGTCCCAGGCAGAGCTGGCGGTGAACTACGGGGTGGTTATGCCCTCCGAGCAGACTGCAGCCATGCAGGGGCTGATAGATGAGCTGAAAGCCCTGGACAAGAAGATATATCTGGCTGCACAGATCAGCTGCTGCATAGACAACACTCTGCCTACCCGGACTCAGAACTATACCATCAAGACGGAGACAGGCCTGAATTACCAGGACGAAAACGGATATTGGCTGGACGCCTATAATTTTGACGTGCGCAAGTACGTGGCCCAGATGGCTCAGGAGCTCTTCGACATGGGATTTGACGAGGTGGTGCTGGCAGACGTGGCCCACCCAACCCTCACCGAGGCCATACCCCTCATCTATACCCGGGAGATCTCCACAGAGCGGAATACTCAGGTGGCCGTCTGCGGCATGGCCAAGAGCGTGGCCGAGATGCTGGAGGACAGGGAGAGCGGCTACCTCTCCATATACTGCGACACCAGACCCGGCCTTGTGAAAGCGGACCTGACCACCGGCCAGGATGCCCGCTTCTTCATGAAGCTGTATGACCGGGTGTACCTGAGGACGGACAAGTCCGCCTACTCCTACAATGTCAGCGACATCGAGTCCAATGTGGAGCTGGGCAGCGTATATGACCGGCTCATGCCGGTGGTGGAAAACTACATCCCCGACAACAGCTCCTGGATACTGGTAGACGTACCGGAGGAAGAGGACGACTGAACCGGCGGAAATACAAAACCCGATATCCATATTTCAACTGCCCCGGCGGCCAGGTCCCACCGGGGCAGTTTTCTGCCTTGAGCTTAAAAGGCTTGAGAAATACGGAATATAGGGTATAATTGACACAATAAAAGCAGAGGGGGCGGGGACATGCCGCTGAAAATAGTCAGAAACGACATTACCAAAATGGAGCTGGATGCCATTGTCAGCGCCACCGACCCGGCTCTTTCCGGCAGCGGCGGGGCGGACGGGAGCATTCAGAGAGCGGCCGGACACCGCTTTTTGCTCAAGCGCCTGGGCGCGCTGCGGTCCGGGGAGGCAAAGATCACCAGGGCCGGAGGCCTGCCCTGCAAATACCTGATATACACCGTGGGGCCGGTATGGCAGGGAGGAGACCGGGGAGAGGCGGAGCTGCTGGCTTCCTGCTACCGCAAATGCCTGGAGCTGGCAAAGAGAAAGGGCTGCAAAAGCCTGGCTTTTCCGCTGATATCCTCCGGCAGCTTCGGCTGCCCCAAGGACCTGGCCCTGCACACGGCGGTGAGCGCCATATCTTCCTTCCTGCTGAACAGCGAGATGGAGGTGTACCTGGTGGTATACGACCGGCAGGCCTACCGGCTCAGCTCCAAGCTCTTTGCAGACATAAAGTCTTACATAGACGACAACTACGTGCAGGAGCAGTCCGCCCTCTGGGCGAGGCGTGGACTGCCAATGAACCGGGCCATGCCTGCGGCGGAAAGAGGCTTGGAATCTCAGGAGCTTTCCGGGGAGCCGGAGGACTTGGCCCCCCTCATGGCGTCAAGAGGGCCCTCACTGGAGGAACTGCTGGGGCGCCTGGACGAGAGCTTCAGCCAGATGCTGCTGAGGAAGATAGACGAGGCCGGGATGAGCGACGCCCAGTGCTATAAGAAGGCAAATATAGACCGCAAGCTCTTCTCCAAAATACGCAGCGATGTAAATTACCGCCCTTCAAAGCCCACGGCCATCGCCCTGGCCGTGGCCCTGGAGCTGCCCCTGCCGGAAATGAAGGAGCTGCTGGAGAAAGCGGGCTTTGCCCTGTCCCACAGCAGCAAGTTCGATATCGTGGTGGAATACTTTGTGAGCCGGGGCAACTACAATATATTTGAGATAAACGAGGCCCTGTTTGCTTTTGACCAGAGACTGCTGGGGGGCTGAATTGTCGCTCGGCAGGCGACCAAAGGATATATAAAACTCCCTATAATATGGCTGTAAGTTAAAACAAAGCCATATTATAGGGAGGTATTTTTTATGAAGAAGGGTCTTACGGAAATGGTATTCATCCTGGACAGGAGCGGTTCCATGAGCGGACTGGAGAGAGACACCATAGGCGGCTTCAACGCCATGATAAAAAAGCAGAGAGGGGAAGAGGGGGAAGCCCTGGTTTCCACGCTGCTTTTTGACAACCAGGTACAGCTGCTCCATGACCGGCTGGATATAAAAAAGGTGCCGCTGATGACGGAAAAGGACTACAGCGTCAGAGGCTGCACCGCTCTGCTGGATGCGGTGGGAGGAGCCGTGCAGCACATTGCAATGATCCACAAATATTCCCGCAAGGAGGACATTCCGGAACACACGGTGTTTGTGATAACTACCGACGGCATGGAAAATGCCAGCCGCAGGTATACGGCGGAAGATGTTAAGAGGATGATAGAAAAGGAAAAGACGAAATACGGCTGGGAGTTCCTGTTCCTGGGAGCAAATATTGAGGCCGTGGAGACGGCGGGACGACTGGGCATAGATGGGGACAGGGCGGCAAATTACGTGGCGGACAGCCAGGGAACCAGCCTCAATTACAGGGCTATGGACAAGGCCATATCCGCCCTGCGCTGCGGGGCAAACCTGGGAGGAGACTGGAAAGCGGAGATAGACAGGGACTTCAAGAAGCGCAGCGGAAAGTAAAGGAGGTAAAGGAAAATGGAGCCGGGCTCAGCCCGGCTCCATTGATGTTGTGTTACTTTGTGCCGAAGATACGGTCGCCTGCATCCCCCAGACCGGGAACGATGTAACCGTGGTCGTTGAGCCGCTCGTCCATGGCTGCAACGAAGATATCCACGTCGGGGTGGTCCTTCTGCATACGCTCAACGCCTTCGGGAGCGCCGATGATGCACATGAGCTTGATATGCTTTGCGCCGGTCTCCTTCAGGAAGGTGATGGCGGCGGAGGCGGAACCGCCGGTAGCCAGCATGGGGTCCACCACAATAATGTCCCTCTCCTTGATATCGGGGGGCATCTTGAAGTAATACTTCACAGGCTCCAGGGTAGCGGGGTCACGGAACAGGCCCACATGGCCAACCTTCACGTTGGGCATCATGCTCACCATGCCGTCCACCATGCCCAGACCGGCACGGAGTATGGGGACCACGGCCAGCTTCTTGCCGGCGATGCGGCGGCACTTCGCCACGGCAACGGGAGTCTCCACTTCCACTTCCTCCAGGGGCAGGTCCCTGGTGGCCTCATAGCACATCAGCATGGCGATCTCGGATATCAGTTCCCTGAACTCCTTGACGCTGGTGTTCTTGTCTCTGAGGATGGAGAGCTTGTGCTGGATAAGAGGGTGGTCAAAAACACAGACTTTGCTCATCTTCAAATCTCCTTTGTATTCTTTTGACCGGCGGG
>CASFJB010000057.1 GCA_949294945.1 uncultured Eubacteriales bacterium | reverse complement strand
CCCCTTTCGTTAAGTTAAGTGTCGCAACTCAACTTTAACCGATAAGGCCTTATCCTTCATCCTTTTTTTCAACTGTCCAATATGTATTGTACTCCTACAGTATAATGACGGAAAAATTTTATTCCGCCCTTGACAATCCCGGCCATTGAGTGTATATTACGCCACATGAAAAGGCACTGACGCCTCAGAGGGAATCTCTGACCCGTCGGCGCCTTTTCTTTTTTATTACTCCTCAGTGATAAAAAATGTTTCCCGGCCCCTGGCCCCGCTTTTCCCAGGGCCTCAGGCAGGGAGTCACTGAGTAAATGAAAGGAAGTTATATTATGGCAGCAGTTACAGATTATTTTGGAAGTCTCGTCTTTGACGACAGAGTTATGGCCGCAAGGCTCCCCGCGAAGGTATACCAGTCTTTGAGAAATACCATCGACCAGGGCGCCCAGCTGAATCTGGACGTTGCCAATGCAGTGGCCCTGGCCATGAAGGACTGGGCCGTGGAGCACGGAGCCACCCATTTCACCCACTGGTTCCAGCCCATGACCGGCATCACCGCCGAGAAGCACGACAGCTTCATCTCCCCCGCCCCTGACGGCAGCGTCATCATGGACTTCAGCGGCAAGGAGCTCATCCGGGGCGAACCCGACGCCAGCTCCTTCCCCTCTGGCGGCCTTCGCGCCACCTTTGAGGCCAGAGGCTACACCGCCTGGGACCCCAGCTCCTACGCCTTTATAAAGGGTAAGACCCTGTGCATCCCCACCGCCTTCTGTTCCTACGGAGGTGAGGCCCTGGACAAGAAAACCCCTCTGCTGCGCTCCATGGACGCCATCAACCGCCAGGCCCTCCGGGTGCTGCGGCTCTTCGGCAACGACACGGTAAAATGCGTGCGCACCAGCGTGGGCCCCGAGCAGGAGTACTTCCTTATAGATAAGGAGATGTACAAGAAACGCAAGGACCTGATCTTCACCGGACGCACCCTCTTCGGCGCCAAGCCCCCCAAGGGCCAGGAGATGGATGACCACTACTTCGGCGTCATAAAGCCCAGAGTGGCCGCCTACATGGCAGAGCTGAATGAAGAGCTGTGGAAGCTGGGCATCCTGGCCAAGACCGAGCACAACGAGGTGGCTCCCGCCCAGCATGAGCTGGCTCCCATCTACACCACCACCAACATCGCCACCGACCACAACCAGCTGACCATGGAGATAATGCAGAAAGTTGCCGACAAACACGGTCTGGTATGTCTGCTCCATGAAAAGCCCTTTGCGGGAGTCAACGGCAGCGGCAAGCACAACAACTGGTCCATTGCCACCGACACCGGCATGAACCTGCTGTCCCCGGGGGACACTCCCCACGAGAACGCCCAGTTCCTCCTCTTCCTCTGCGCTGTCATCAAGGCCGTGGACGAATATCAGGACCTGCTCCGGGCCAGCGTTGCCACCGCAGGCAATGACCACCGCCTGGGCGCCAACGAGGCTCCTCCCGCCGTGGTGTCCATCTTCCTGGGCGACGAGCTTACCGCCGTCCTGAAATCCATTGAAGAGGATGTGCCCTACAACGCCGTGGAGCGCACCCAGATGAAGCTGGGAGCCAGAGTGCTGCCCCGCTTCCCCAAGGACACCACCGACCGCAACCGCACCTCCCCCTTTGCCTTTACCGGAAACAAGTTCGAGTTCCGTATGCTGGGCTCCTCCAACTCCATCGCCTGCGCCAACATCATGCTCAACTCCGCCGTGGCCCAGGTCCTGAAGGATTACGCCGACGAGCTGGAAAAGGCAGAGGACTTCAGCAGCGAGCTCACCGCCCTCATCCGCAAGACCCTCAAGGAGCACAAGCGCATCATCTTCAACGGCAACGGCTATGATGAGAGCTGGATCGAGGAGGCAGTGGAGCACCGGGGGCTCAGCAACCTGCGCACCACTCCCGACTGCATGCCCTGCATACTGGAGAAGAAAAATGTGGAGATGCTCACCGGCCTTCGGGTCTACAGCGAGGCTGAGCTGGAATCCCGCTACGAGATACTCCTGGAAAACTACTGCAAGGCAGTGACCATAGAGGCCCACACCATGGTGGACATGGCGGAAAAGGAGATAATCCCCGCCGTTGAAAGCTACATAGAAGCTCTCTCCTCCACCGCCGCCGCAAAGAAGGCCCTCAGCGAAGAGATAAGCTGCTGCTACGAGAAAAAGCGGGTAGCTAAACTGGCCGCCCTGGTGGACCAGATGCAGGCCGCCGTGGATGAATTGGACTACACCCTCATCACCCTGGGCATGACCAAGGACATCACCGACCAGTCAATTCTCATTCGGGACGAGGTGCTGCCCAGAATGTGCCGGCTCCGGGCCCCTGCCGACGAGGCCGAGACCCTCACCGCCAAGAAGTATTGGCCCTTCCCCACCTACGGCGACCTCCTCTTCGGAGTGTGAAAAGGAGATGAACCGGCATGACAGTTGAATTCTGGCTGCTGATCGGCACAGCTCTTATCTTCTGGATGCAGGCCGGTTTCGCCATGGTGGAGACCGGCTTCACCAGAGCCAAGAACGCAGGAAACATCATAATGAAAAACCTGATGGATTTCTGCATAGGCACCATAGTTTTCTCCATTCTGGGCTACACCCTGATGATGGGACAGGACGCCCTGTACGGTCTGGTGGGCGTTCCCAACCTGGATATGTGGACCGACTTCAAATCCTTCATTGCAAGCCCTGAAGAGGGCTTTACCGGAGCCACCACTTTTGTATTCAACCTGGTATTCTGCGCAACCACCGCAACGATAGTCTCCGGAGCCATGGCAGAGCGCACCAAGTTTTCTGCCTACTGCATATATTCCGCAATAATTTCTCTGTTCATCTACCCCATCGAGGCCCACTGGATATGGGGCGGCGGCTGGCTCAGCAGCCTTGGCTTCCATGACTATGCCGGCTCCTGCGCCATCCACATGGTGGGCGGCATAGCCGCTTTGATAGGCGCGGCCTTCCTGGGGCCCCGCATCGGGAAGTATGTGAAGGACCCCGGCGGCAAGGTGATAAAGGTGAACGCCATTCCCGGCCACTCCATAACCTTGGGAGCTTTGGGCGTGTTCATCCTGTGGCTGGGCTGGTACGGCTTCAACGGAGCCGCCGCCACCACCGCCCCCCAGCTGGCCTCCATTTTCCTCACCACCACCATCGCCCCCTCTGTGGCCACCGTCACCACCATGCTCTACACCTGGATAAAGAACGGCAAGCCGGACGTGTCCATGTGTCTCAACGCCTCCCTGGCCGGTCTGGTGGGTATCACCGCCGGCTGCGACGCTTTGGACGCCATAGGTGCCGTGGTGGTGGGTATTGTCTCCGGCATCCTGGTAGTGGTCGTGGTAGAGTTTCTTGACCTGAAGCTGCACATAGACGACCCGGTGGGCGCCGTAGGCGTTCACTGTGCCAACGGCATATGGGGCACCATAGCCGTGGGGCTGCTGGCAAATCCCGACGCTCCCGCAGGTCTCTCCGGTCTGTTCTACACCGGCAGCTTCGGCTGCCTGGGTGTGCAGCTGCTGGGTGTGCTCAGCGTGGGCGGCTATGCAGTAGTTATGATGAGCCTCTTCTTCATCCTTCTCAAAAAGACCCACGGGCTGAGAGTCTCTGCCGAGGACGAGATAGCCGGTCTGGACAGCACCGAGCACGGCCTGCCCAGCGCCTATCCCGACTTCGCCGAGGCTGTCAACAAGTATTCCTTCTCCGGCGCTCCTCTTCCCGTGGCCGTCAGCGGAGATGTCCCCGCCGCCGAAGCCATACCCGTAAAGAAGGTCAGCAGCTTCACCGGCGAGAGGCCCAAGTTCACCAAGGTGGAGATAATCTGCAAAGACGCCAAGTTCGACGCTCTCAAGACCGCCATGATGTCCATAGGCATTACGGGCATGACCGTCTCCCACGTGCTGGGATGCAGCGTACCCAGCGGGAAGCCGGAATACTACCGCGGCGTCCAGCTGGAGACCGACCTGATGCCAAAGGTACAGGTGGATATTGTGGTGAGCAAGGTCCCCGTGCGCACCGTCATAGAGACGGCAAAGAAGGTGCTGTACACCGGGCACCTTGGGGACGGCAAAATATTTGTCTACGACGTGGAGAACATCGTAAAGATACGCACCGGCGAGGAGGGNGTCCGCACCGGCGAGGAGGGCTACGACGCCCTTCAGGATGTGGAATAAATTCTTGTTTTAATAAAACCGAATAGGGAAAAAGGCGTTTGAGTCAGGAGAAGTAAACCGGGACACCGCTTTCAGAGAGCGCAGGGCAGCTGTAAACTGCGCAGCAGGCCCCGGAAGAATAACACCTGACGAGCTTCCAGCCGAAAGACTCCGTTTAGTAGGCGAGACGCAGTCCGGCGTTAAGGGCATAAAAGAGAACAAAAATAGGTGGCACCGCGAGAAGCAGCACTTGCCCTATTGGATGCTGTATCTTTAAATCCGTGCAGGGGGACTTGTCCCCCTGCACCTTAAATTGCCCGCCGTCTAACGGCAGAACAGGAGAGATTTTATGTGTTCGATAATGGGTTACTGCGGCAGCGGCCTCAGCTATGAGGAATTCAAAAAGCACTTTGACGCCACCATTTCCCGTGGCCCCGACGACAGCCGCATCATTGACACCGGCATGGGCCTCATGGGCTTTCACCGTCTGGCCATCATGGGCCTGAGCCCGGAGGGCATGCAGCCCTTTGAATATCACGGCAGCTATGTGGTTTGCAACGGCGAGGTCTACGGCTTTGAGAAGTTCAAGGCGGAGCTCTCCGCCGAGGGCTTCCATTTTGTCAGCGGCTCCGACTGTGAGATACTGCTGCCCCTCTATGAGAAGTACGGCACCGATATGTTCCGGATGCTTGACGCAGAGTTTGCCCTGATCCTCTTTGACAGTTCATCCGGCAGCTACATCGCCGCCCGGGACCCCATCGGTATCCGGCCTTTGTACTACGGCTACGACGAGGCGGGAGTGATAGTTTTTGCCAGCGAGCCCAAGAACCTGGTTGGCCTCTGCGGCCGCATACTCCCCTTCCCTCCCGGCCACTACTATAAGGACGGCGAGTTCCACTGCTACCGGGACATCTCCGCTACCCAGGGCCTTATCTGCGACGGGCTGGACACTGTCTGCAAGAACATCCACGACAAGCTCTGCGCCGCTGTGGAAAAGCGCCTGGTCTCCGACGCCAAGGTGGGCTTTCTCCTCTCCGGCGGGCTGGACTCCTCCCTGGTCTGCGCCATTGCCCAGCAGAAGTCCCACCTTCCCATCCGCACCTTTGCCATCGGCATGAGCGAAGACGCCATAGACCTTAAGTACGCAAAGCAGGTCGCCGACTACATCGGCAGCGACCACACTGAGGTCATAATGACCCGCTGGCAGGTGCTGGAGGCCCTGGAGGATGTGATCCATCTTCTGGGGACCTACGACATCACCACCATCCGGGCCAGCATGGGCATGTATCTGCTGTGCAAGTGGATACACGAGAACACCGACATCCGGGTGCTTCTCACCGGCGAAGTCTCCGACGAGCTCTTCGGCTACAAATACACCGACTTTGCCCCCTCCGCCAGAGAGTTCCAGAAAGAGGCGGAAAAGCGGGTTCGGGAGCTGCACATGTACGACGTATTGAGAGCCGACCGCTGCATCTCCGTAAACTCCCTGGAGGCCCGGGTGCCCTTCGGCGATCTGGACTTTGTGGAATACGTGATGAGTCTTGACCCGGCCATGAAGATAAACCGCTACGGCAAGGGCAAGTATCTTCTTCGCCGCTCCTTTGAGGGAGATTATCTCCCCCACGACATCCTCTATCGGGAGAAGGCCGCCTTCTCCGACGCCGTGGGCCACTCCATGGTTGACCACCTGAAGGCCTATGCCGAGAGCTATTACAGCGACGCAGAGTACGAAAAGCTCCGGCGGAAATACCGCCAAGCCCGGCCCTTCACCAAGGAGTCCCTGCTCTATCGGGAGATATTCGAGAAGTACTACCCCGGCCAGTCCGGCATGGTGGCGGACTTCTGGATGCCCAACAAGAGCTGGGCAGGCTGCGACGTGAACGACCCCTCCGCCAGAGCGCTTTCCAACTACGGCGCCAGCGGCATGTGAGAACAAAGCAGAACAAATAAATTTGCCCCCGGTCATGGTTTCCCATGACCGGGGGTATATTATATCCCTGGCTTATTTCAGCCCCAGGCAAGGCCGATATTTGCAAAGTCCGTTTTTTGCTTTACAGCTATTGTGGGCTTGTCAGTGACGTTTATCTCCAGCTCCTTGGCCACTCTCTCCAGGTCCTCCATATCGGTTCCGGCAGCCTCCTCGCCGGCTATTACCAACAGGTAGGAGTGCTTCGGGGAAAACAACAGCAGGAAATTATTCTTCCGGTTCTCTCCCTCCCCTGCGGTCAGGCTCTGCTCCACTTCCAGCCGCTGCCAGTCCAGCCATTCGTCCTGTACCAGCAGTCTGGTCTCCCCGAAAAAGAAATAATTCATATCCTTCAGCTTTTCGCCTGTGTACACAGTAACGCTACACAGTATATCCCCCTTGTTTCCCTCCGTGCCGTAAATAATATTGCTGTAACCTTCCTCATCGGTATATGAGGGATGCTCCTCTCCCGGAAGCCAACCGGGCCTGAAATATACCTTTTTACATTCTCCCTGAATATCGAAGCTGAGGCAGAGGCTTGCCCCGTCTATGCTGACGTTCTTTTCTTCCCGGCTTCCGTTCCCGGAACTGACACTCATGCTGCCCTCCAGCTTTTCTCCCTCCTCCAAGGTCCGGGTGAAAACGCCGCTTAGCCCCGCCGCCATTGCCGTCAGGACAAACAGGGGTACGAGTGCCGCAGCGATGAGCCCTGTGCGTGATATATTCCATAGTCTGTGTCCTCCAAGCCGTCTCCTGACCTTTTCCAACGTGTCTTTCGGGGCTCTTAGCCGGGAAAAACAATCCACATATTTATCCCTGTCAAACATTTTCGGCACCTCCTAGGCTCTCCTTCAGCCGCTCCCGTCCCCGTCTCAGGCGGGTGCGAACTGTGCTTCCCGGAATTTTCAGCAGCTTTGCCAGCTCCTCCGTAGAATATCCCTCATAATAGTACAGGTATATGGGCACCCGGTATTTATCCGGCAGCTCCATCACCGCCTTGAATAGTCCTCGGTTCTCCTCAGGTAAGGCCGCTCTGTCCTCCAGCAGCTCCAGGCTCTCGGTCCGCCGCCAGGGAGACAGCAGCATGCGCTTGCTCTCGTTTATGGTCACCCGCACCAGCCAGTAGCGCAGATGCTCCGGGCTTTCAAAGGGCCGTCTTGCTTTGTATAGCCGTATCAGTACGTTTTGAGTCACATCTTCCGCCTCGGAAAAGCTGCCCATATAGTTTAACGCCAGTCGGAATATCCCGTCCATATGTCGGCGGGCTGCGGCCTCAAATTCTTCCTCCGTGAACATCTCCGTCCATCGCTCCTCTCTCAAAGGGCTTTCACCTCTAATACCCGAGAATATCTGTTTTTGTTTCAGCTCTAGATAAAAAAATTTCGGCAGACCTTGTGGTCTGCCGATTTAGTTTACATAATTTCTTTATCATCCGCCGGCCACCGGGGGCAGCAGGCAGACCACGTCTCCGGGGGAGAGCCTGGCCCCGGGCTTTACCCGCCGGTCGTTCACCGCCACTACGCAGGCTCTCAGGTCTTTCTCCTCCAGGCTGCACTCCGGGTCGCGGCGGCGCAGCTCTTTAAGGAGCAGAGGGTACAGCTCCCGCACAGTGGAGGCTTCCAGCTCCAGTTCTTTTATGCCGCTGTCTATCCGCAGCAGGCCAAAGAATTTTACTTTGACGCTCATTTTATGCCCAGCCTTTTCAGCTTGCCTTGGCCCGGCAGCCCGTCGGAGCCCCAGCCCCGGGTCCTGTAGTATATACGCTTCATCTTCTCCAGAGGCACCTTAGTGCTGGGGTCATTGGGGTCCTGGAGCACATCGGTGAGACGCTTTGGCAGCTTGTCCTTTTCTGCCGACACGCCGAAGCGGGCGTTCACCGCCCTCTCCACATTGTAGCTGCGCTCGCCTATGCGCAGGAATTTGCCTATATTCATCTTCATTCCCACGGCATATTTCAGTTCGTAGGTATAGGGTATCAGAGGCATATTGATGCAGGCCATGGCGGGGAATCTGTCCAGCAGGCCCACGGCCCAGCCGCAGTGGGGTATGATATAGTTTACGAATCTGGTCACGGGACTGTTGGGTTTGCTGATAAGGAAGCCGGGAAACACTGCATAGGAGGTGAACAGGCAGTGGCCGCACAGGGAGATGGACTCCATAAAGTCCTGCATGAACATGCACAGCTGGGCTTTGGCCTTGGGAGTCTGCCGGTCGATGTTCAGGCCCAGGCCCTCCAGGACCACCAGATAGCCGCCGTTGAGATGGCAGCCGCCCCGGTTGGACACCGCATAGCCCAGACCCTGGCCCACGGCCCGCCGGGGCTCATAGGCAGACAGCTCCATGCCCTTGGACTGGATGGCAAAGTCCTTGCCGCCGTACTTGTCGCTCAGCCGCTTTGAGCCCTCTGCCAGTTCGTCGCCTATGCCCCGGCGGAAAGCTATGTCCTCCAGGGTACGGGATATCCCCTCCACCTGGCCGAATTTCAGGCCGTTGTCCCACAGGCCCTTCTCGTTGGCCTCCATGGCCCAGGCTATGGTCCCTGCGCAGGATATGCTGTCCATACCCAGTTCGTCCAGCTCGTTGTTCCAGCGGCACACCAGCTTCAGGTCATCGTTAAGCAGGTTAGCTCCGAAGAGGCCCAGGGTCTCCAGCTCCGGGCCCTTTACCCTCTTCCCCTCCACTTCCACGGTGCGGGAGCAGCGGATCGGACAGGACAGGCAGCCGGTATTGCCTTTGTTCTCCTCCTCCGCCAGAGCTTCTCCGCTGACCCTCTCGAAATTTTCAAAGCGTCCGGCAGAGAAATTCCTGGTGGCTAACTGACCGTTCAGCTCCATAGAGCTGACCAGGCTGGCGGTCCCCAATCTGGGCAGCTGGGAGCCGGTTATGGGATGGGCCTTCAGAACTGCCGTCCACTTCTTGTGGTGCTCCATGGCCTTTTCCTTATTATATATTTTTATCTCCCTGCTGCCTGAAGCCACCAGAGCCTTCACATTTTTGCTGCCGAAGACGGCACCTATGCCGCCCCGGCCCCCCGCTCTCTCCCCGCTTATGACTGCGGCATAGCGCACCAGGTTCTCCCCTGCCGGGCCTATACACAGCATGCCGCTGCGGGTCTTGGGGCCTTTCAGCTCCGCCAGCTGCTTTTTCAGGGCGGTCTGGGTCTCCCCTGTCCTCATGCCCCACAGCCCCTCCGCCGGGTGATATTTAACGCCCTGCTCGTCTATCTCTATCCATATGGGCTTTTCGCTCTTGCCCCGGATTATCAGGGCGTCCAACCCTGCTTTTTTCAGATAGAAGCCGAAGTCCCCGCCGCAGTTGGAAGAGGTGGTCAGGCCCGTGAGCGGGGAAAGCGCAGAAATGTCAAAGCGGTTTGAAGACGGAGCAAAGGTGCCTGTCACAGGGCCAGTGGACACGATTATCAGGTTATCCCCTGAGAAGGGCTCCTCTTTGCCGGTAAAATTGTCGTACATTATTTTGGATGCCACGGCCTTCCCGCCCAGGTACAGCTCCCTGTCCCGGTCCGTCCAGGGGTACTCCTTTTCGCTGCCCTCGCTCAGGTCTATCATCAGCACCTTGCCCATATATCCCGAGTATTTTGTCATTTCACGTCCTCCCCTGTCTGTCATTTTAAAAAATTATAAAACAAAACAAAGCCGAAGGCAATAGCCACTGCCCCCGGCTTTGTATGTATAATCAGGTCCTGTCCTGCCCCGCGGCGGAACCGGCTGCCTTTTCAGCCTATGCCCAGCAGCCCGGCCAGAGGGAAATACATCACCGGGAGGATAATGGCGGGGAGCATGTCCCCCACCTTTACGCTCTCCTGTCTCAGTCCCAACAGGTTCACGGACATACCCAGGAACATGGCCCCGCCCACTGCGGACATCTCCGCCACCACTTCAGTGGTGAGTATAGGCGAGACTACAGACGCCAGAAGGGTTATTGAGCCCTGGACTATGAGCACCGGGATGCAGGCAAAGATGGCCCCGGGGCCAAGAGCCGAGGAGAAGGCCAGGCAGCTGACAAAATCCATGATGCTCTTGGTGAACAGGATGGTGTAATCGTGGTTGAGTCCCGCCTGGATGGAGCCCAGAATGGTCATAGTACCCACGCTGAAAAGTATGGTGCAGGTGACAAAGGCCTCTCCAAAACGGCCGCTGCCGAATTTGGTGTGGGCCAGCTTGGATTTCATCCATTCCCCGGAGGTGTTTATGGCGTCGTCCAGCTTCAGCAGCATGCCTATGAGAGTGCCCAGCACCAGGCACACCACCACCACAAGGGTGTTCTGGGAGCCAATTACGCTCTGGATGCCTATGGTGAAGGTGATAAGGCCTATGACAGTCATCAGGCCCTTGGAGTACTTGTCTCCTATCCTGTTGCCGAACAGCACGCCTATGGTGCCCCCGGCCAGTATTGCAATTACATTTACAACGGTTGCTATCATGGATAAATAACCTCTTTATGCTGATATCAGCGGAAATTATATCATATGTTTTTCTCGTATACAAGAAAAACATTCCCTATCCCTCAAGGAAAAAGCTCTGGCAGAACAGGATATTTTCAAGCCCCGGCCAGAGCCGGGGCTTGAAAGCATTTTTTAATAATGAATAATGTCTCAGCAGCCGGAGTTGAAGTCCTGGGCCACCTGGGCATAGAGCATGACGCTGTTTATCAGGACGGACTCATCAACATTGTACTTGCCGTGGTGCTGGGCCCAGCAGGCGCCGCAGCTCTCGTTGCGCACGCCCATGAAAGCGATGGCGCCGGGGGCCTTCTCCAGATAGAAGGAAAAGTCCTCGCCGCCGGTGACGGCAGACTGGTGGACAAGGCAATCCTCACCCATGACCTTCTTTGCAGACTCTGCTGCCATGGCGGTGAAGCCTGGCTCGTTCACTGTGGGAGCTATCAGGTGGTCGAAGATGACCTCAGCCTCGGCCCGGTAGGAAGCGGCGGTCTGGGTGGCTACACGGGTAATGGCCTCTTTGAAGTATTCGGTGAGTGCAGGGTTATAGTACCGGGCAGTTCCTTCCAGTGTACCGTATTCGGCAATGATGTTCCAGCGGCTGCCTGACTGCAGCTTGCCCACGGAGAGCACCGCTGCATCTGCGGGGTCCAGCTCACGGCTGACTATTGTCTGGAGGTTCTGGACTATGGCGCTGGACACAACAACAGCGTCGATGCACTGCTGGGGCGCAGAACCATGACCGCCTCTGCCATGGACATTGATGGTAAACATGTCGGCAGCGGCCATACGAGGGCCGACTTCCACGGAAACCTTACCTGCCTCCACGTCAGACCAGACATGGATACCGAAGCAGCCGTCCACACCGTCCATGGCCCCGTCCTTTATCATGCTCACAGCGCCCTTAGCAACCTCCTCGGCGGGCTGGAAGGCCAGCTTTACGGTGCCGCAGAGTTCGTCCTTGTGGTCGTTGAGCAGACGGGCCACGGTGAGCATGGAGGCGGTATGGCAGTCATGGCCGCAGGCATGCATCACGCCGGGGTTCTGGCTGGCATACTCCACACCTGTCTCCTCCTGTACGGAGAGGGCATCCATATCGCCTCTCAGCAATATGGTCTTGCCGGGCTTTGCACCCTTGACAGTGGCCAGAACGCCGGTCTCCATGCCGCAGGGGCGCCATTCGATACCATACTTGTCCAGCTCGGCCTTGATGGTCTTGCTGGTCTCATATTCCTGGCCGCTGATTTCCGGATGGGCATGGAAATGGCGGCGCATCTCTATCAGATAATCGTTATAGGAAGCTGCAATCTTTTTGATATCCATTATCTTGTCTCCTAGCAAATGATAATACCACACATCCCACACCCCCATTGGAGGCGTGGGATGGAGGTTTATGTCGTTATTATAGTCCGATGCCGGAAATTATTCAAGCTCAAATTAGGCTCAGAACATCTTGGCAAAGAAACCGGCAATGATCACGGAGGTGATGGTGACGGTGGTGAAGCCGCCGACAATCATGGACGGGAACATCTTGCTCATGAGGTAAGCCTTCTCTTCCTCGTTCTCAGCCAGAGCAGTGCAGGTGGACTCGGTGATGATGGCATCGGGGGGGAAGCCGTAGAGAGCGGTAAGGCCGTTGGCGAAGGCAAGGGGGAAGCTCATCTTGAAGATCTTGGCGATAATGAAGGAGGCAACGCACATACCGGCAACACCGATGATGATGAGGATGATCATGGGTCCGATGATGGAGACCAGCATGTCGGGGGTGCAGTCCTTCAGGCCGTCGAATATGTACATCATCAGAGCAAACATCATGATGCCGTAGGAGTTGGCCTTATTCAGGGAGCGGCGATCCAGGAAGCCGATGGTGGTGAAAATAACACCGAAGATCAGAGCCCAGATAGCACCGCTGATGGTGCCGATTCCGGGGAACTTCACGGTGCCCATCATGAAGGCGAGCCAAGCAACGATGGCCAGACGCAGCAGAACCACCACGTCGGTATCAAACTTCTTGGGCACGGGGGGGATAAGGGTCTTGCGGTTGGCATCGTCACCGGCCAGGGGATTTTCAAAACCGGCAGAGGTGTCCACAGCGCCGCTGCGGAACTCCTTGAGCAGGCGGCGTCCTTCCATCTGCAGGCAGACGGCGGTGAGGGGATAGCCGGCAAAGCCCTGTACGCAGTACATGGTGATGGCAAATACTGCGGCGGTCTCAAGACCTGCCTCAGCTGCGGCAGTCTGCATCATGGTAGCTGCAACGATACCGCCGGTGAGAGGAGGCAGACCTGCGATGACCAGAGTACGGTCCATAAGGGCGGGGCCAATGAGCATGGACAGAGCGCACATGCCTGCCAGGCCCACAAGGCAAATCACAATGGTTTTCCACTGCTCCTTAAGCTGCTTGAGGCTGATAACGGTACCCATATGGGTTATCAGCAGGTAGATACCGATCTGGCTGCCGAAGGGTATCAGCAAGCTGTCGGAGACTACGGTCTTGGGGATGACCGTCCAGTAACCCACCAGCATGATGATGGCGGTCACAAAGACGGAGGGGATCCACGCCTTGGTCACGGTGCTGACTACTTCGCCGATAACGAAAGCAACTGCACAAATGATGAAGGCAAGCACAAAGTTGTACATTATTTCTTCCTCCTATAAATTTGCTTTATTCACACGGCGCCGTCCAACTCGGCGCCGGGGGAATACGATATCCGACCTCAGCTCTCCAGGTAGTGCAGCGCCACGCTCACCAGAGTGCGTATGCCGTAGGGCATGGCCTCTTCCCGCACGCAGCACTTTGGATTGTGCAGGGAGTAGGTCTCGTCTCCCACATGTCCGGCATACAGCATGAAATAGGCGCTGGGCACCCCCGCCATCTGGCGGAAGTATGCAAAGTCCTCGCTGAAGCCCATGGGTCTTTCCAGCTCTATAACGGCGTCCTTGCCCAGCTCCTGCTCTATGGCCTCCCTGGCGCAGTCCACCAGCTCCCCGTCATTGTAAGCTGCGGGGTAGCCGTAGTAGTGGTACACGTCGAACTGGCAGCCGGAGACGCCCTCCATGCCCTTGGCAATGGCGAACATCTGCTGGCGGATTATCTCTCTGACTTCTTCGGTATAGGCTCTGGACACTCCGCCGAATTTGCACTGGCTGGGTATCACATTGGGGGCGACGCCGGCATTTATGCTGCCTATTGACATCACCGCGGTCTCCAGCGGGTCTACACGCCTGGCAACTATCTGCTGCATGGCCACCACCATCTGGCAGGCGGCCAGTATGGGGTCTGTGGTCTTCTGGGGCTCGGAGCCGTGGCCGCCCACGCCGTTGACCGTCACGTCATAGAGGTCCACGGAGGTGGTCATGGGTCCCTTGCGTATTCCTATCTTGCCGACGATATTGTCGTCCGGCAGGACATGTATGGCATAAGCGGCATCCACATGGGGATTTTCCATTACGCCCTTTTCCACCAGCTCTTTGGCGCCCCCGGGCAGAGTGTCCTCGCTGTGCTGGAAGATGAGTTTCACCGTGCCGCAAAACTCCTCCCTCATGCCGCACAGCAGCTTTGCCGCGCCCAGCAGCATGGAAGCGTGCAGATCATGGCCGCAGGCGTGCATCATGTTGGGCACCTCGCTGGCAAAGGGCAGCCCGGTCTCCTCCTGGACTGGGAGAGCGTCGATATCCGCCCTGAGGGCCACACAGCGGCCCGGGCCTTTCCTGCCCTCTATGAGCGCCACCACGGCGGTGGGCACCGGGGACTCTATCCTGTCCACGCCGTATTCAGCCAGCTTCTCTCTTATGAGAGTGGAGGTGACAAACTCGTTGCGCCCTATCTCCGGGTGGCGGTGTATCCGCCTGCGTATCTCAACTACCTCGTCGTAGCAGGCCTCAGCCCTTTCTTTAAGTGTATCCATTCCCATAAACTATCGCCTCTTAGCAAGTAGTATTTCGGCGCGGTCTTTCGGTCTGCCGGGTGCCGGGCCGCCTGGGTCAAAATTCTTTTCTCATTTTGCGATGTAAATTGATAATAAGATATTTGACATGATACCACATGAGCGGAAAAAGGCAAGAGAAAATGTTAAAAATTTCTAAACATTAGTGAATTGCATATGAATGAGCTACAAGAGCTTGTGTATTTTTGTTGGTTTTTTTGGCATTTTTGGACTAGGGCTTGTGGTTTGCGGAGACAGCAAAACAGGGGCCGCAAAACTGCGGCCCCTGTTTGAGAGCGGAAAACTGCTTAAAACATTTGAAGCTTTATCTTATTTTGTATAGAGTTCCACCGGTTCAAACCCCTGAGGCATCCCATATTTTTCAGAGCACAGGGAAAAAACATATTCTCCCTCCACCCGGTACCAGAGCTTGGCACTGCTGCCTTCCACCGCTGCGCTGCCTGAAGAGCTCAGCTCAAGGCATATTGCGGCAGGAGACAATTGCCCCAGGCCTGCCCCATTCATCTTTGCATAGCTCTCCTTAAGGCTCCAGAGCACGGTGAACAGTTCTCTCCTGTTCCCGCTTTCAGCATACAGCCCTCTCTCTCTTTCACACAGGCAGCGCTCCAGCATCCTTTGGCTTGGTTCTTCCTCCGGTATCTTCTGGACGTCGCAGCCCAGCTCTGCGTCGGAGATGGCGCAGAAAACCAGCTCCCCGGAATGGGAAAGGCTGAAGCAAGGGCCCTCTCTAAGCCTGGGTTTTCCTCCCGGCCGCACATATATCTCCAGAGGCAGCCGCGGTTCCTCCAGGGTCTTAAGAGCTCTTATCAGCAGCAATTCCACTCCCAGGCTGAGAGCACGACTCCTTAAAAGCTTTGTTCTCTCCAGGCGCTCCAGCCTGTAGTCGGAGAGCTGTTCCCGGGAAAAGTCCGGTTCGGTCCCGGGCCGGACCTGGGCATAGAAGGCCCTGAGCATCAGGCCTTCATGGCCTCCAGAGTCATGCTCACCAGCTCGCTGAGCTCAACGCCCATCATCTCAGCCCCCTGACGTATGACGTCTCTGGAGCAGCCGGCGGCAAACTTTTTGTCCTTGAACTTCTTTATAACGGATTTGGGCTCCATATCGGAAATGCCCGTGGGTCGCATCAGAGCCGCAGCGCCTATAAGCCCGGTGAGCTCGTCCACGGCAAAGAGCACCTTCTCCATGTACTTCTCCGGGGCAACGTCGGAGCAGATTCCGTAGCCGTGGCTCA
>CASFJB010000056.1 GCA_949294945.1 uncultured Eubacteriales bacterium | reverse complement strand
AGGCTGGCCGAAGCTTTGCCCCCGGGAGGCGAGCAGGCATCGCCTCCCGGGGGCAGTGTTTACCGGTGTGTTTTCCGGTGTATCCGCCGGCTTTTTCAGGCCAGAAACTCCGCCAGTTCCTTCACGGTTTTGAAATAGTGGCGGCAGTTTTGACGCATGAAGCTCTCTATCTCCTGAATGTCGTTGGACCAGCCGGCGGCGGCAAAATCCACGCCGCAGGAGGCGGCCATGTCGTAGCCCGGCTTTAGGTCGTCTATCATCAGCAGTTCCTCCGGCTTAAGGCCGAAACGCTCCATGATGTCCCTCAGGGGGAAGGGGTTGGGCTTGCGTTCGTTCAGAGGACGGCTCCAGCCGTAGACGGCGTCCGGCTCCGGCAGGGAATTTTCCCTGTAGTCCCTGAGTATGTAATTCTCAAAGGAGTGGGACACCACGCAGATAAGGCCTCCCTGGGCGCGGTGGCGCTCCATTATCTCCCTCATCCCCGGATAGGCCTGGGGAATGTGCTCCTTCACATAGTCGGTCCAGAACACCACTTCCCTGTCCATGTCCTCCTCGCTCATGCCGAACTCCTCCTTGCACATCTGCACAAAGCCGGGGTGGAAGTTTTTCAGGAAGTACTCCTCCAGAGAGCAGCGGCGCTCCGGGTAGTGGAGGCTCAGATACTTTACAAAGCAGGGGTAATGTATGGTGGCGGTGCTGTTGACAACGGTGTCGTCATGGTCAAAGACAAGGCATTTATATCTCATGTTACCTCTCAATAGAATGTGGCTACGGGCTGTTCGGGAGCTTCGCAGCTCTCGGCGGAGATATAGCTGAGGACGGGGCCCCGGCGGTTATAGGCCCGGTGGAACTTGAAGCTTACCTTGGCGGTGAGTATCATCCAGCTGTCGTCCTTCACGGTGTCGGCCTTGTCCCACTGGCAGACCAGAGCCGCAAACTGTATATCCTCCACGCAGCAGGTCATCACATGGCGTCCCACCACGAAGCAGTTTGCAGGCAGCTTCTTGCGCACCAGGGCGCGGCATTTGAAGCGCACGGTCTTGCCGTCGTACTTCTTGGGCTCGTCGGCCATATCCCTGTAAAAGAGGGCGAAGTCATCGTCCCCTATCTCCACTATGGGGGCGTTCAGGTCGAAGGGCAGGGGGTCCTCAATGTCGTCGTAGACCACCTTGCCGTTTTTGGCCTCGTAGGCGATGTCCGCCCGGCGGGAGGCGCCCCGGACTATCTTGTGGAAAGCCATCTTGTCCATGGTCTTTTCGTCAAAGCGGTTGAACACTACCAGCTCCGCGCTCTTCAGCTTGTCGTAGACCAGCTGGCGCATGTTGCTGTTGTAGCTGAGGAAGGTAGCGGAGTCGGCAAACATGAACTCCTGATACACCATCCAGTTTTCAGGCATGGCATTGTAAAGCACATCCAGCATCCACATGCCGTTGTACTCCACCACTACCCGCTCCGCCTTGGTCTCGGCCAGCCATTTCTCCAGGTTCTCCCTGGTCAGGCCGTTCTGGTCCTCCACTACCCGTATCTGCACGGTGTCGGAGGCAAACTGCTCCGGGGCATATTCCTCCTCCCCCTCCTCGCAGACAAGCAGCAGGGTCTTTTCTCCGTTGCAGAAGCGCTTGTCCTCAAGAGTCTCCTGGATGAACTTGGTCTTGCCCCCCTCAAGAAAACCGGTGAAAAGGTATACCGGGACGTCTTTTGGTTTATTACTCAATATTAAACAGCTCCTTCAGTGCCTGCTCATTCAGCTTGGAACCGATGACGCAGAAGCGTCCGGTTACGGCGGCTGCGCCACGGCGGATATCGCTCTCACCGGGCACATAGTCAAAGTATATCCACTCTCCGTCGCTGGCGTCCACAATGCCCTTGGCTCTCAGCACGGCGCCAAAGCGCTCCTCATCACCCAGAGCAGAGAGCAGCTTGCGCAGCTCATCCTCGCTGAACTTTCTGGGAGTCTCCATACCCCAGCTGGTAAATATCTCATCGGCATGATGATGGTGCTCATGGTCGTGGTCATGGCAGCCGCAGGTGCAGTTCTCGTCATGCTCGTGGTGGTGATGCTCGTGCTCTTCGTGTTCATGGTCATGCTCATGATGGTGCTCGTGGTCATGGCAGCCGCAGGTACAGTTTTCATCATGCTCGTGATGGTGGTGCTCGTGGTCATGTTCGTGGTGGTGTTCATGATGCTCCTGAGCCAGCCGCTCCATCTCAGCCTTCAGGCCGTTTTCATCCATGGCCTCGGCTATCTGCTTGCCGGATACCTTGTCCCAGGGCGTGGTGATAAGTCCGGCAAGAAGCATGGCCGCCACCTGGGCGATATAGGTTCCGGGGAACTTGATCAGCACCCAGAGCGCTATGCGCTTCATAATGCCGCTGTTGTTGATGCCGATGGACATTATGAACACGCCGATTATCAGCCAAAGGGTAGATCCGGCAAAGGAAGAGGTCACGTCGGTGACGGAGCCGGCGCCCATTGCCACTATCAGGCCCATAGACGCGAGAACGCAGGCCCAGTCAGGGAATGCCTGGCCTATCATAGTTACCAGCATGAAAGCAAAGCAGCCGAGGTACTTCCAGGATGCCCGGCTCATTTCTTCTGTCTCGGGAGGCAGGAATGCTATCAGAAGCATAGCTGCTATGGCTATAAGCAATACTATCAGAGTTTTCTTTGTTTGTTTGGTCATGACTTTCTGACCCTCCAATCAATAAAGTTTGGGATTAACTGCTGATTGCCGCGGCGCTGGCCGGCTCACTCCACATTAATGAACCCGGTCTCCTGCGGCGGTGACCAGTTGGGTATTTTGCCCAGCATCACCAGTATCTTCATGGACAGGAGCAGCCGCAGGCGAATATTGGGGTCTTCCAGATCCATTGCCAGCGTCTCCTTTATTTTTTGAATACGGTAAATAACGCTGTTCCTGTGCATGAAAAGCTTTTGTCCGGTCAGGGAGATATTCCGCTCGCACACGAGGAAGTAGTAGAGAACTTTGATGCTGCTGATATTGTTTCTCGGCTCATCCAGCAGTTCGTTGAGCTTTTGAACATATACATGTTCAAGAGGCATCACCCCGGCATAGACATTCAGGATATCGTCAAGATACCAATCGGAATACAGATAGCACACTCTGCCGGGATCTTTGTCCAGGCCCCGCTTCAGGGAAAATCCCGCCTGCTGATATCCCACCGGGAATTCTGATACGTCCTTCAGAGTAAGGCTCACACCAATGTGCGCCTTGTTTGCGTTGAGAATGGTGATTAGATCCTTCCAGTTGTCATCGTAAACGCTCAGATTTTTCACATCCATGCCGCTCCAGTCCTTAAGGATCAGGGCGACCTTGTTTTTGTAGAGGAAAATGCCGTAGGTATCCACGGGGCATCGTCCCCTGAGCTGGTTCATTATCTGAGAGCTCTTTATGGGAGTATCGTTCTGGGTACATATGATCCCCATGCGAAACGGGCCCTGAAAAGGGAGCTTTAATCTGTAACAGTGATCTCTTAAATATTCCTTGTCTTTATTCTTGTAAGAGATCAGATCGTCGAAAAGCTGCGCCTCCATGGTTGTACCCAGCTTGAATTTACCGGATGCGGAATAGTACTTCTCTATCGCATTGGTGAGCACGGTAAAAAGCGCCAGAGTTGCAGCAGACGTCCGGCCGTTCAACACATAATAACCCACGAAGCTGAAGGCCACTCCCCCTGTCCGGTATGAGCGGACAAGCCAGGGCAGGCCGCAGATGGTCTTGCTGGCATCGTAAAGCACGGGACGGGTATATTTGCGCTCATCCTCATAATAGCCTCGCATAGCCATCTGGTTCAGGTCTTCGTGGTTGTAGTATCCACGCTGTAGGATGTTGTTGACATAGGGGTGTTCAACACTTCTCTTGGAAGCGCAGATTATGTTGAAGGCCGAATCCACCGCAATAAGCAGGCCATCTTCAAAATAGGGCTCCGCCAGCTTAAAAACGGCGTTTATCCCGCTGCCGTTCAAAGCCAGCTCATTGATTTCCCGCTCAAAGGTGTTGAAATTCGTGAAGAGATTTATAAGGCAGTTTACAACTTCACCCATGCCGTAGGCAGGGTCCAGCGTGATTCCGCACACAATGTGCCTGCACTGCACCTGCTCCGGCTTTGCAAAAAAGACAAAACAATTGTCCTCAAATGCAGATCGCCTCATCCTGGGCAGTACCCTGGGCATGCACATGTACAAGGTTTCCTTGTCCAGGTCGTCACAGGGCTCATACAGGATTTGTACTTTGGTAAAGCTATACTGTCTGTCTCTTTCCAAAATCAGTTGCGCGCCGAAAGGTTCCAGCGCTTCGGTAATGAGTTTGAGGGATAGTTTAATGCGAAACACCTCTCTTAATTGATCTTCAGATCGGATTTTAGTCGCACTATAAAGTTCAATCCTGACCGTTGACGCTAAGCTCCTCTGTCAGCAAAGCGGCTGTGTTTTTTCGAAGCGCATTCCAAGCTCTGCCCAACGAAAGGGAGATGAAACCTGGGCCGCTGCCGCCGTATTGCTTATCGCCTTCGGCCATTCATCAACTTGATTTTTTTATGCGGATACCATCCTTACTGCTCAACCAAAAAAGGTCTATGCATCTTTCCGGTATGCGCAATTGCTGCACGGCTCCTTTTGAGGGCATCAGGAGCCATGTCAAATTGTTAACGAAACCCTGATTAATTCTACAACAGACGCTCCAAAAAAGTGAAGGTTCACACATACAAAAAACGTCCCCTTTTATTGCCCTGTTACTGTGCATTTATGCACAGTAACTTTTGCCGAAAAATTTCTCCGGCTGTTTTTCTTTTATTCTTTCCGCTTTTGTATTATGTGAGAATTACCGGCACTTATCTGGTTGCCAATTATAAATATTGTACAATCCCCTTGGTTTACCCATTCGTTTTGGTGCTGCGTAAAGCTTTTATCGTATATTTTGCACTGCTGATCCATCATATAAATTGCATTTTACTGTGCAAATAATCCAGTGAATTTTCTGGCATAATGGAGGTGAATGAAAGATAATTTGTATGTATTATAGAGGCAGGTTGTTAACGAATGGACAATGAGTTTGAGGGGGAGTCTTTCTTATTCTTATAGGAGGTCCCCGTATGAAAAGCGAGAACTGCATCGACGAATATACTTCGTTCGGTCAAATAGCAGACGATCCCATAAGCAGATGCCCGGAACGTGAGGCAATCATCTTTGAGGGAGAGAGGATTACTTACGGTCAGCTGGGAACTCTTATCAACCAGACCGAGCACTATATGCAGAGGATTGGCATACACAGAGGGAGTATGGTTGCCATCATCTCGCGCAATTGCCCGGAATGTATCATCACCGAACTGGCTTTGTACCGTCTGGGGGCAGTAGCGGTCAAGGTAAACTGGCGGCTCACGCCGGGTGAAATGGCGTATATGCTGGAAATGAACAAGGCCACCCACGCTTTTTATCAGCCCGAAAAAGACAAGTGGGGCGAGGAACTGTGCGCTCGCTTTAGTTCCTCCCTTCGCTTTACTTTCATGCTGGGCTGGAAGAGCTGTCCCGGTCTGAGAAGTCTTGTCGCCGGAGAGGACAGCTCCTCCCTGGAGATCGCAGCTCAAAGATCGGACGAAGCCTGCCACCTGCATACCAGCGGCACCACCGGGCATCCCAAGTGTGTGGTGCATACCCACGAGAGCATGCTTGCAGAGCTGAAAAGCGCTATGAAAGCATATCACTACCCTGACGGGCAGCGGTACCAATATATAGCTCAACTGTTTCATTCCGCCGCTATAGGCGCTCATCTGTCCCTTGCCACCGGCGGGACGATGATACTGAAGGCTCGTTTTGAAATGGAAGACTACATGAGGACTCTGACCCGGGAGCGGGTCAACGCTATCAGCGTTGTACCTACGGTACTCAAGTGGATACTGGACGAGATGGATAGGAATCACTATGACCTGTCTGCACTGAACACAGTAAATTATTCCACCTGTCCCATTTCCCCTGCGCTTTTGGAGCGGGCCATATCCCGGCTCCACTGCAGCTTCTATCAGTCTTACGGCATGACCGAGATGTGCAGTATAGTCACCTCTCTAAGCGCTGAGGACCACCTGTCCCACGGCGGCGCTCACCTCAATACCGTGGGGCGCCCGATAGAGGGTGCGGCTGTCAAAATCGTGGACGAGCAGGACAAAGAGTGCGCCGTGAATGAGCCGGGAGAGATCCTGGTCAAGGGCCCGGGGCAAATGAAGGGTTATCTCAACCGTCCGGACCTTGATTCCGAAGTCTTTATTGACGGCTGGTACCGTACAAAGGACGTAGGCTTTATTGACGGTTACGGGTACCTGAATCTGTGCGGCAGGGCTGACGACCTTATCATTTCCGGCGGTGAAAACATTTATCCCGGTGAAGTGATCAACGTTATCATGCAGTTGGTGGACGATGTGGCCGAGGCGGCAGTTTACGGCGTAGAGGACGAGGTGTGGGGAGAGCATGTAAAGGCCAGTGTGGTCCGCATGCCCAAAAGCACCATTACCGAAGCGGAAATAATCGCCTACTGCCGCGCCAATATGCCCACCTTCCGTGCGCCAAAAGAGGTGGAGTTCCTTGAGGAACTTCCCAAGAATGCCACCGGCAAGATCGCCATAAGCGAGCTCAAGAAACGGAGCAAAAACTTATGAGCTCAAAAGCATTCTCCGTCTGCGTCGCTGACACCAACATTTTTTCAAGGAGGAAATCACATTGAAAACCAAACTTACAGAGCTTCTCGGTATCAAGTACCCAATAATTCAAACCGGTATGCAGTGGCTGGCCGTCCCCAAGCTGGCGGCAGCAGTGTCCAACGCCGGCGGTATAGGCACCATAAACGTCACCTGCTGGCCTGACCTCAACGACTTTGCAGATGCTCTGGATGAGATAAACAGCCTGACAAGCAAGCCCTATATAGTCAACATCTCTCTGGCACCTACCCAGCGTCTGGATGAGTCCGAGATACTCAAGACCATCAAGCTGTGTGCAGACAAGCACGTTGCCGCCATAGAGACTTCCGCAGACGACCCCAGAAATTACATCAAGGCAATACATGACGGCGGCATGCTCCACTTCCACAAGTGCCCCAACTACAAGGTCTCCATGAGCATGGAGCGCAAAGGCGTAGACGGCGTTATCATAGTGGGCTACGAGGCAGGCGGCCATCCTTCTGCCGACGGCGTGGGCACCTTTGTCATAGCTCGCCGCTGTGCTGCGGATCTGAAGATCCCTGTTGTCGCTGCCGGCGGCATAGCCGACGGCCACGGCCTTGCTGCCGCTCTCGCTCTCGGCGCCGACGGCGTAGGTATGGGCACCCGTTTTGTGAACACCACCGAATGCGAAATCTCCGATAACCACCGCCAGTGGATCATAGATCACACCGAGAAAGACACCACTCTGGCCCAGAGGGCAATCGGCAGCATGATGCGTATCACCAACAACAACGCCGCAATGCTGGCAAACGCCATCGAGGATGCAGGACTCAAGGCCGGGCTTCCCGCCTCCGAGATCCTCAAGCAGCAGTTCCCCGTCATCGCCGGCGCCAAGACCCGTCAGGCCTTTATTACCGGCGACGTGGGCAGCGCCACTTTCTGCACCGGCATGAGCATGGGTCTCATTCACGACGTCATGCCTGTAAAGGAGCTTCTTGACAACATGGTGGCCAAGGCCGAAGCCGATCTGAAGCAGGTGCTCAAGAGCTTCGAGGACTGAGCCTTGCGACGGAGGCAGAAACATGTACAAAAACATTTTGACCGAAATTAACGGCCGCACTGCTGTCATAACCATCAACCGTCCCGAGTTTGCAAACGCCATTAACGGCGACACGGTGATGGAAATCACCGAGGCGGTGAACGCCTTTGACAAAGATGCCTCAGTGGGTTCCCTGGTGATAACCGGAGCTGGCAAGCATTTTTCTGCCGGCGGAGACATCAACCGTTTTAAGATGCTCATTGAGACCGAGCAGTTCCTCCAGACCGAAAACATCGCCAACGCGGATCGGATGGCCTCAGCCATCAGGAACTGTTCGAAGCCTGTGATCGCCATGATAAACGGCGTTGCTACCGGCGCCGGCCTCAGCCTTGCTCTGGCCTGCGATTTCAGGATAGTTTCTCCTTCCAGCAAGATGAGCATGGGCTTTGTAAACATGGGTCTGCCCGGCGACACGGGGAGTATATATCTCCTGGTGCGCCTGCTGGGTATCAGCGCAGCAGAACACATGATGATGCTGGGCGAAATGTACCGGGGAGAAGAGCTGCTCAAGATGGGGCTGGCCACCATGATGGCGGAGGAAGGAAAGCTGGCGGAAGAGACCATGGCCTTTGCCGCAAAGCTTGCCGATAAATCCGCGTCTGCAATAGCAGCGCAGAAGCGCATGGTGAACAAGTACTTCTTTGGCGATGAGCTTGAGGCCTTCTATCTGGACGAGCAGAGAGAGATGACCGCCGCCTCCCGTCTCCCGGATTTCAAGGAAGCCACTTATGCCTTTCTTGAAAAGCGCAAGCCGCAATTCAATAAATAAGGGAGGATACCATGATGGAAATTAAAACCGTTTTAACCGAGAAGCTGGGTATTAAATATCCTATAATCCAGGGCTGTATGCAGTGGATATCCCGGGCTCCGCTGGTGGCAGCCGTGTCCGAGGCCGGTGGTCTCGGTCTCATATCCTCCTCCACCTTTTCCACCGCCGAGGATCTGCGGCGTGAAATACGCCTTGTAAAGGAAAAGACCGACAAGCCTTTTGCCGTTAACCTCACCCTTATGCCTTCCCTGGTGGTCCCGGACTATGCCGGCTACATACGCGTATGCGTGGAAGAGGGAGTAAAGGTGATGGAGACCGCAGGCAGGCCCCCAAAAGAGGACATGGTCAAGGCCATTAAAGACGGCGGAATGCTGCTCATCCACAAATGCACCATCGCAAAACATGCCCTCAAAGCCCAGTCCATGGGTGCGGATATGATAGTGGCCGACGGCTTTGAGGCTGCCGGACATGTGGGCGAAAACGACATCGGCACCATGGTCCTCACGCCCCGCTGTGTTGAAGCGCTGGACATCCCTGTTATAGCCGCCGGCGGTATCTCTACCGGCAAACAGATGGCCGCCGCATTGATGCTGGGCGCAGAAGGCGTGTACATGGGTTCCAGATTCCTGCTCAGCCAGGAGAGCCCGGTCATGGCCGAAGTCAAGAACTACCTGGCCGAAAAGGCCACCGAGCTGGACACAACTCTTGTGCTGCGCTCCTTTGTTAACACCACCCGCATGTACAAGAGCAAGGTGACCACCAGCGTGCTTGAGCGGGAGAAGTCCGGCTGTGAGTTCAAGGACGTGGCGGAAGACATGGCCGGCAGGACCGCATGCAAAATGTTCTTTGAAAACGGCGACGTTGAGAACTGCGGTGCGATCTGCCTTGGCCAGACCGCAGGCCTGATCAAAGAGGTAAAGCCTGTCAAGGAGATCATCGAGGATATAATGAGCGAGTGTTGCGCATCCCTGTCCAGGTTCAACTGATTGCCCTACAGCTGGCCACGCCTATGGGATTGCTGAGCAGGCCGATTACATTAGCTTTCAAAAAAACGGTCCGGCATTATTACCGGACCGTTTTTTGAAAGCGGGAAAGCGCCAAACTTCATAATGCAGCAGCATGAAGGCCGAGAGAAGTTTGGACGCGGTTCTTCTATCAAGTTTAAGATCCCTTCCGGATCATGGAGACGCCGCCTTGGTTTCCTCCCTGATCCACAGATCAAGGAAGATTTGGAAAGGTACAGCTTCACACAATGGATTGGAAAGAATTATACTCTAGTAAAATGATGTCCACAGAGGAGGCCGCCGCCCTTATAGAGCCCGGCGACGTCATCTTTGTGGGCTGTGCGGGAAACCTTGCCGTGCCTCTGGTGGATGCTATCTGTGCCCGCGAAGACCTGGCTGGGATTAGAATGATAGGCAGCACAAACGGCGATGATTTCCTGGCAGTGACTGATAAATCTTGTTTCGGGCGCGTGCAGTACGGTTCTATCTTCCTGGGCTCCTCGGAGCGCAGGAATTATTCCGGAGGCAACGTTCAGCCCAACTCCATACACTACCACAACTTTTATCGGGCCATGCGGGACGTGTACAAAGTCAACACCCTGATAATGGAGTGCTCTGCGCCGGGCGAGGACGGCTATCTTTATTACGGCTCACGAGGCGTATGCTGGGCCAAGGTGGATGAGCTTGCAAGCAAAATAATTTTACAGGTCAATCCACAGCAGCAGAAGGTGTCCGGCGTGCATATAGTGCAAATAATAGGTTGTATTTTACCTATAATTTGTGTATAATAGCATTGAGGTGAAAAACTATGACTATCGAAACCAGCACTATTGTCTCGGCCACTGAGGCAAATCAAAACTTTTCACGTGTGACACGCATTGCCGAAAAAAGCGGCCAGGCTGTGATCTTCAAAAATAACCGTCCCAAGTATCTGCTCATAGATTTAGATGCCTCTCCCGTGATTGACCTCACGGACGACGAGCGCATTGACATAGTAGCTGCCCGGGTTATGGCCAAGTATAAGCCTGCGTTTGAGGAGCTGGCCAAGTGATAAAGTTTTCAAAGGAGAAAGTGCTGCTGTTGCACAAAATCATGGCGCAAGCCACCGGAGGCAGTATTGGAGTGCGTGATGAAGAGCTGCTTGATTCTGCACTTGAGAGTGCTTATGCGGGTTTTGGCAGCCAGGAGTTTTACCCCAGCAAGGAGGAAAAGGCCGCCCGCCTTGGCTACGCACTGATATCTAATCATGCTTTCGTAGACGGCAACAAGCGCATTGGAATGTATGTCATGCTGACCTTCCTGGAGGTCAACGGCATCCGCATGGACTGCACCAACGATGATGTAGTCCGTACCGGTCTCGGCGTTGCCGCCGGTGAGATAGGGTACGAGGAACTGCTTGCCTGGGTGCGGGAACACGAGGCATAAATTTTGCAGATTACAGAGTCAATATGAGCTTATAAATCGTCCCGGAGAATCTCCGGGGCGATTTTACATCTAGGTGTGCTATGGAAGTTATTTGTAGAATGCGGCTGTAAGTATGCCGATAAGGTACAATAAGTGACCTGTTGACAAAGTCATCTAAAAACCTCGTTTCTATGCTATAATACCAGCGAGGAGGGATAGACAATTATGGGACGACAGAGTGGTCAGATAAGTATGTTAATTCTGGATATAGAAGAACTGATTCCTGAAAATCACTTACTTCGAAAAATCAATCAGATGATATCATTTGACTTTATCTATGACCTAGTGGCATCGTATTATCCTGCCAATGGCCGTCCGTCAGTCGACCCTGTCAGTATGTTTAAAATGTTGCTGGTAGGATATCTCTACGGCATAAAGTCAGAACGCCGACTGGTGCAAGAAATTCAACTGAACATTAGAAGAATGCCTCTTATCTGCCATGGCTTTAAACCTAAAAAGGATGGTTAAAGCCATCTTTTCTGCAATGTTAATGGGTAAAATATGGACTGAGAATATGATTTCTCAGCCCATATTTTATCTTTGTCAACAGGTCCAGAATTTTTCGCACTTTGGTTTGCAGCCCCTGGCATGAATGAAGTCAGCCAGCAAGGGAGGCATCCTCCATGGCGGCCTCCAGGTGCTTCATGTTCATATACTTCTTGTTGC
>CASFJB010000055.1 GCA_949294945.1 uncultured Eubacteriales bacterium | reverse complement strand
CGCAAGACCATTGAGGACATCGTCTTTGAGCCCGTGGTGGGCGCCCTCTACTACGGCGAGGTCAAGCGCATCATCTCCAACCTGGGCGCCTTCGTGGAGTTGGCTCCCGGCAAGGACGCCATGTGCCACATCAAGGACCTGGAGTTCAAGCGCACCGAGAAGGTGGAGGACGTGCTGAACGTTGGCGACAAGACCTGGGTGAAGTTCACCGGCATCGATGAAAAGGGCCGTTGGAACATCTCCCGCAAGGACGCTCTCCGTGAGCGGGGCGAGGCCTAAGGCCCGTCGGGATACCAAGTCATCACTGCACGGCAGGGGCGGCTTAGCCCCTGCCGTGTATTTTTGCCGCAAGAAAGAGAGAGAAAAAGATGAAAAGAGAGAGATTTCAGTCAAGACTGGGCTTTCTGCTGGTGAGCGCAGGCTGCGCCATCGGCATAGGCAATGTGTGGCGCTTCCCCTACGTCACCGGAGTCAACGGCGGCGGAGTATTCGTGCTCTTCTACCTGCTGTTCCTTATTATAATGGGCGTACCGGTGCTCACCATGGAGCTGGCGGTGGGCCGGGCCAGCCGTAAAAGCGCCGTGCTGGGCTACAAGGCCCTGGAAAAGCCGGGCAGCAAATGGCACATCCACGGCTGGGTGTGCATCATCGGCTGCTACCTGCTGATGATGTACTACACCACCGTGGCGGGCTGGATGCTGGGCTACTTCTTCAAGTTTGCCGGCGGCGCCTTCAAGGGCATGGAGGTCTCCGCCGTGGACGGGGTGTTCTCCGCCATGCTCTCAGACCCGGTGGAGATGGGCATATTCATGGCCCTTACAGTACTGGCAGGCTTTCTGGTGTGCAGCTTCGGCATACAGAAGGGCCTGGAGCGGATAAGCAAGTGGATGATGGCCGCCCTGCTGCTGCTCATCGTGGTGCTGGCTATAAACAGCGTCAGCCTCCAGGGCGCTATCGAGGGCGTGAAGTTCTACCTGCTGCCGGACTTTCAGCGGGCCGCCCAGGTGGGCATAGGCAACGTGGCCACCGCCGCCATGAACCAGTCCTTCTTTACATTGAGCCTGGGCATAGCCGCCATGGAGATCTTCGGCAGCTACATGTCCAGGGACCACAGCCTCACCGGCGAGGCCGTGCGCATATGTGCCCTGGACACCTTCGTGGCACTGATGGCGGGCATGATAATCTTCCCCGCCTGCTTCAGCTTCGGCGTGGAGCCGGACTACGGCCCCACCCTTATCTTCGTCACCCTGCCCCGCATCTTCGTGGACATGGCCGGCGGCCGCCTTTGGGGCGCCCTGTTCTTCCTGTTCATGTTCTTTGCCAGCTTCACCACCGTCATTGCCGTGTTTGAGAACCTGCTGTCCAGCTGCATGGACAACTTCGGCTGGAGCCGGAAAAAGGCGGTAGTTATCAACTGCATCTTCATCCTCATCGCCAGCCTCCCCTGCGTGCTGGGCTACAACCTGTGGAGCGGAGTGCACATCATCGGCGGCCGGGACGTGCTGGACAGCGAGGACTTCATCGTCAGCAACCTGCTGCTGCCCATAGGCTCCCTTGTCTACCTGCTGTTCTGCGTCAGCAAGTGGGGCTGGGGCTTTGACAACTACATCGCCGAGGCCAACCAGGGCAGCGGCCTGAAGATGTCCCCCAAGCTCAAGCGCTACTTCCAGTTCGTTCTGCCGGTGCTTATACTGGTCATCCTTATCCAGGGCCTCATCTGATTTTCAGGCAGACACATAAACTGAGCTCCCGGCCGCGGCCGGGAGCTTTTTATTTGAGCTGTCCCACATTATTTTTTCTTTGCAAACAGCAGGATAAGGGCCGTCACCGCCGGGAAGAGCACCGCCGCCACCGGCCAGACTATCCAGCTTCTGTCCCATTCATTCGTAATAAAGCTGTAGGCCAGATATCCCGCCAGCGCCAGCGTCCAATACACCTGGCTTATTTTGGAGATAAGGGGCTGTTTTTTCTTCTCCTCCCGGGTATACTCCCCCTCCTCCAGCAGCCTTTCAAATCCGCCCCAGACCGTGCCGCAGCCCACCAGCAGCCTCACGCCGAAGGCCACTATCACCAGAGTGAGGCAGAGCATCCCCACAGGCAGAAGCCGATTTTCCGCATCCAGGGCCGCACTGGCAAACAGGGGTATGGCCGCAAGGATACACAGGCACACGCCGATAATGTTATTGCGCATATACCGCTCCCGATACTGCTCCCGGCGCTCCTTCACCATGCTGCTGACCCCGTACTCCGTCTCAAAGGGCTCGCTGTCCAGATATTCAAAGGCCGAAGTCCTCCCGCCGCTGTAGACGAATATGGCCACCGCCGCAGCCACCATCACCAGCAGCACCGTCAGCCCTATGGCTGCGGCCAGGCCCCCGGAGATGCCGGAGCCCGGCAGCCCGCTGAGCCCGCCCAGCATTATCAGGCATATGGGGGAGAGTATGCACAGGAACACCCCGAAGGCTATCCATCCGGCCGTCTTTGCCTTTATCTCCATGAAGGCGTTGGCCTGTTCCATGGAGATGCGCCTCAGGCTGGGGCTCTCCTCCTCCGGCAGGGCCGGGCTCCCTCCCTCCGGCTCCCCCAGCTCGTCTAAAAGCAGGTAGTCGGTGCTGACGGAAAAGAGCTTTGCCAGCCTTATTATCTTCTCCAGGTCCGGGATGGACTGGGCCCCCTCCCACTTGGATATGGACTGGCGGCTGACGCCCATCTGCTCTGCCAGCTCCTCCTGGGACCAGCCGCTCTTTTTTCTCAGCTGTATAAGTTTATCCGCAAAAATCATCTTGAGCCTCCTGTTGTTTTTCTCCCCCGGGTACTCTCTCAGCTTAGCACTTTTTCCCGGTTTCCGCCACCAATCCGTCCCGGACAATTTGTCAACTGCCGGTTGCGCCCCCCGCTCCCCGGTGCTTACACCGCCGCCGCAGCTCAGGCCTGCCGGTCCCTCCTGTTCCCGGGTCTGGGTCTGTCTATATCGCTAATCCATAATCTATGTATTTTCGTTTCTGTTTAGCTATGCCTTTTATCCATATAATCTATATAAACACCACACTCAGGGGCGTGAGCTGATGATAGACAAGCGTATAGGCAAAAGGATAAAGGAATGCCGGGAGCGGCTGGGGCTGACTCAGGAACAGTTTGCGGAAAAGACCGGCCTCACCCCAAATTATATCTCGACCCTGGAGCGGGGCGCCTCCTTCCCCCGCTGCGAAAAGCTGATATTGATAATAAACGCCCTGGAGACCAATGCCGACGCCATATTCTGCGACGTGCTGGAGCATTCTGCCGACTACCAGGCCTCCCTCCTCTCCCGGCGGCTGGAGGCTCTGCCTCCCCGGGAGCAAAAGCGCATCCTGGAGCTGCTGGATCTGATGATCCGTCAGGCCGCAGAGCACGATTAAAGCGATATATAAAGTAAGAAGCTGTACAAAAAAATGTGCAGCTTCTTTTTTTATTGACACTATTCGACAAGTTTTGTCCTTGCTCTGTGCTATTCTGTGTACAAGCTTTAGAGAATAAAGCGGAAATACATAGAACGGTTGTGATTTTATGAAAGTATGCGCCATTGTTGGGTCCGTGAACCGGAAAGAGCTGGAAGCCTATAAGGACGGCAAGTTTTCCTCCGCACTCAAGAGCCGGCTGTATTCCCGGCTGGAGTCCCTGATCCTGGAGGAAAATGTGGGCCATTTTCTCTGCGGCATGTCCGCGGGCCCGGAGATGCTGGCCTCCGAGGCTATCCTGGAACTTAAGAAAAAATATCCCCGCATCAGTCTGGAAAGCGTCATTCCCTATGAGGCTCAGGCCGCCCGGTGGAACGAGGAGCTGAGAGACCGGTATTTTAACATTGCCGCCTGCTGCGACCAGGAGACCATGCTGCAAAAACACTACTCCCCGGACTGCCTGGACAGGCAGGATCTGTACATGATCGGGAAAGCGGACATCGTTCTTTTTGCCCGGCCCCATCCGGCAAGGCGGAGTGCAAAGGAGCTCAGCTCCGCCAGGGAGCTGGGAAAGACGGTTGCGGACATTGTCTACCCGTAGCTCCCCCGGTTTTGGATTGAAGGCTCAGCCTTCCTTTTTCCCCTCTTCGCCCCGGTCCACAGGCTCAGCCTCCCGGACGGTGAGTCGCTCATCCTCCACGGTGAAGCGTAAAGTGAAGCCGCCGAAGTCCATGGCATAGAGCCGGCTGGGGTCCTGCTGGTACTGGGGCCGGGGGTCCCTGGAGAGCACGGCGCTGAGGGCTTCCAGCTTGTTTTCCGGCAGCTTCTCCGCCACGCCCGGGGCGTAGGCCACCTTCAGGCTCTTCCCCGGGTCGGGGGCAAAGCCGCCAGTGGCCTCCTCCTTGCAGTCGGCATAGGGCACATAGGGCTTTATATCGAAGATGGGCGTGCCGTCCATCAGGTCGGCTCCTCCCACCCGCAGGGTCAGACCCAGGCCCGGCCGCTCCTCCACCCCCAGCAGCTTCACGCAGCTGAGGCCCAGGGCGTTGGGCCGGAAGGGGGAGCGGGTGGCAAAAACCCCCATGCGCTGATTCCCCCCCAGCCGGGGAGGCCGCACGGTGGGGGACCAGTCCTCCCGCAGGTTCCGGGAAAACTGCCAGATGAGCCACAGGTGGCTGAAGCCCTCTATGCCCCGGAGGGCCTCCGGTATGCGGTACTCCGGCTCAAAGACCACCAGGCCCTCCAGCTCAGGCACTATCCCCGCCTGGCGGGGTATACCGAATTTGTCGGAAAAGTCACTGTGCATCCGGGCTATGGGTCTTATCACATGCTCCATCACAGCAGCTCCTCCAGCATTTGCAGGGCGTTCATGGACACCCAGTTCACCAGCATGTGGAAAAAGATGCTGCTCCATATGGTATTGGTGCGCTCGTACACCCGGCACAGCAGAAAGGACACCGGGATATACTGGATGATGTACAGCCAGTATATGCTGTCCTGGACGGCATAGGCGTACACATGGTAGGCGGAGAAGGCCAGGGTGGCGGCTATATAGGCGGCCCAGCGGTTATAGCGGCGCAGAGTGCCGAAGATGCCCGCCCGGAACATGCACTCCTCCACTATGGGGGCCAGGAACACCGCCATGGCGGACATCTTGCCCCAGTTCTGCCCCGCCATGTCCATGATGGCGGAGTTGTTGGGGTTATCCTCCGCCAGCTGGGGAAGCAGGACCATAAGCAGGCTGGCCACCACAAGGTTCGCCAGGTACATCAGGGCGTAATTGGTGATTATCTCCATCAGGCAGTAGCCCGGCCGGTCCATCAGAGGGTCGAAGTCCCGGCGCAGGAATTTGAACAGCAGAAGCAGCATATAGACCGCGCCCACTGCGTAAAGGATAAGGTTCAGATCTGTTTCACCCAGGCCCAGATAGGGGGCCGCCAGCACCAGAGCCAGGGGCAGCAGGGCCAGGTGCACCGGCAGGTACAGCAGGGCGGCTATGGTCTCTCCCCGGCTGAGCCGGCTGGTAAATTCGGGTAGCTCTCTTCTCATCAGCTTTTTGCCTTTCTTTGCAGCTCATAGAGCAGGTTCATGGCCTCGATGGGGGTGAGGCTGTTCAAATCGGTGCTCAACAGCATTTTCCGTATCTGGTCGGCCCCCAGGTCCGCCAGGCTCATCTGGTCATCCGGGGCGCTCTCCCCCTTGGGGACGGCTCCGGCGCCGCTTTTTTCCAGGTCCTTCAGATAGCCCTTGGCCTTGGCGATAATGCTCTCCGGCAGTCCCGCCAGCTTTGCCACCTCGATGCCGTAGCTGTCGTCGGCGGCGCCGGGGACAATCTTGCGCAGAAAGACCAGCTTGCCTCCCTGCTTCTTGGCGGTGATATTGTAGTTGCGCACCCCCTGGAGCTGGCCCTCCAGGGCAGACAGCTCATGGTAATGGGTGGCGAACATGGTCTTGGCCCCCAGCTTCCGCTTGTCGGCGCAGTATTCCAGCACCGCCCGGGCTATGGCCATGCCGTCAAAGGTGGAGGTGCCCCGGCCTATCTCGTCCAGAATCAGCAGGGAGGCGGCGCTGGCGTGTTTCAGTATCTCCGCCATCTCGCTCATCTCCACCATGAAGGTGGATTGGCCGGAGGCCAGATCGTCGGAGGCCCCGATGCGGGTGAACACCCGGTCCACGATGCCGATGGTGGCGCTCTTTGCCGGTACAAAGGAGCCTATCTGGGCCATGAGCACGATGAGGGCCGTCTGGCGCATATAGGTGGATTTGCCCGCCATGTTGGGGCCGGTGATTATGGCCACCCGGTCCTCGCTGTCGTTGAGATAGGTGTCATTGGGGACGAAGAGCACCTTCTTCAAGGTCTGCTCCACCACCGGGTGGCGGCCCTGGATTATCTGCAAAGTCCGGGAGGCGTCCACCTCCGGACAGGTGTAGTTGTTGTGCACCGCCACCTCCGCCAGGGAACAGAGCACGTCCAGCCTTGCCACGGCCTCCGCCGTGGCTTTTATTCTGTCCACCTTTGCGGCCACGCTGCGGCGCAGCTCGTCAAAGTACTTGAACTCCAGCTCGTTTATCCTGTCCCGGGAGGTGAGGAGGGTGTTCTCCAGCTCCTTCAGCTCCTGGGTGAAGTAGCGTTCGTTGGACACCAGGGTCTGTTTCCTTATATAGTCCTCCGGCACCTTCTCCACCCCGGCGGATTTGGGTATGTCTATGTAATAACCAAAGACCTTATTGTAGCCCACCTTCAGCTTTTTTATGCCGGTGCGCTGGCGCTGGCGCTCCTCCAGCTCCCGGACCATCTGGGCCCCGTTGTCCCGGATATTTCTCAGCCGGTCCACTTCCTCGGAATAGCCGGGGCGCAGTATGCCCCCCTCCCGCACGGAGAAGGGAGGATCGTCACAGATGGCCCGGTCTATCTCAAAGAGCATGTCCTCCAGGACGTCCATCTCCCGGATGTCCCGCAGCTCCATGGACTTGAAGCCCTCCAGCAGCTGCCGCAGCCTGGGCAGCACGGCGGCGCAGTTTGCCAGGGAGCGGAGATCCCGGCCCCCGGCGGTGCCGTACACTGCCCGGCCCACCAGCCGCTGCATATCGCTTATATCCCGCAGGGCCAGCATCAGCTCCCCACGGTTTACATTGTCGTTATAAAGCTCCCGCACCGCGGTGAGCCGCCGCTTGATGGCCACCGCCGACAGCAGGGGCCGCTCTATCCAGGCTCTCAGCATCCTGCCGCCCATGGGTGTGCGTGTCTTGTCCAGCACCCACAGCAGGCTCCCCCGTTTTTCCCCGCTGCGGAGAGACTCCGTCAGCTCCAGGTTCCTCCGGGTGGTCCAGTCCAGCTCCATATATCTGCCGCCGTAGAACACGTCCAGGCGGTTTATGTGGCTCAGGTCGAATTTCTGGGTCTGGTCTATATAGCTGAGCAGGGCCCCGGCGGCGCAGACCGCCGCCTCCTGCTCTCCCAGGCCGCAGTCGTCCACGTCCTTGAAGCCGAACTGCTGGCACAGCCGGGCGGCGCAGGGCATGAATTCAAAGCTCTGCTTGTCCCGCTCCTGCATGGCGTCCAGCTTCTTTTGCAGGAAGTCCCTTATCTCGCCGCAGTCCGCCGCTCCCGGGGACAGCACCGCCTCCCTTGGGGCAAAGCGGCCCAGCTCGTTTAAAATGTGGGCCACGGCGTCGTTTTCAAAGGCGGCGCAGCAGAACTCGCCGGTGGACACGTCGCAGAAGGCCGCGCCCCCCTTCTGCCCCGTCAGCTCCAGGGCGCAGATATAGTTGCTCCGCCCCTCCTCCAGCATGGAGCTCTCGGTGACGGTGCCGGGGCTTATCACCCGTATAACGTCCCGCTTCACTATGCCCTTGGCCAGGGCCGGGTCCTCCATCTGCTCGCAGATGGCCACCTTGTAGCCCTTGGCGATGAGCCGGGCAATATAGGTCTCGCAGCTGTGATAGGGCACGCCGCACATGGGGGTGCGCTCCTCCGGGTCCTCCACGTTCCTGTCCCTGGTGGTGAGGGCCAGGTCCAGCTCCCGGGAGGCCACCTTGGCGTCCTCGTCGAACATCTCGTAGAAGTCCCCCAGGCGGAAGAACAGCAGGCAGTCCTGATACTGCTCCTTTATCTCGTTGTATTGTCTCTTCATGGGTGTGAGCTCAGCCATGGCCCTACCTCTTTCTCTGCTTCAAGTGTTCAAACTATCTCCCCGTAGAGGGCCCAGGTATTGCTGGCGACTATCTTCACCTGAACAAAGCGGCCTATCAGGCTCCTGTCCCCCTTCAGGTGCACCAGGCGGCCGCCGTTGGTGCGGCTGGAGAGATTGTATTCCTCCCGGCCGGTCTCCCCGTCCACCAGGACCTTGACGGTTTTGCCCTCGTACTCCTTATGCTTCTCCCCGGAGATGCGGTTTGCCGTCTCCGTGAGGCGGTCGAAGTGCCGCTGCTTTTCCTCCCGGGTATAGGGGTCCGGCATCTGAGCGGCGGGGGTGCCCACCCGCTTGGAGTAGATGAAGGTGAACATGGCGTCATAGCGCACCTTCTCCACCAGCCTTATGGTGTCCTCAAAGTCCTCCTCCGTCTCCCCGGGGAAGCCCACGATTATGTCCGTGGTCAGCACCAGGTCCGGCATATAGCTGCGGGCCAGCTCCACCTGGGAGATATACTTTGCGCTGTCATAGTTGCGGTTCATCAGCTTGAGGATGCGGTCGCTGCCGGACTGCACCGGCAGGTGCAGCTGATGGGCGCACTTCTCGCACTCCGCCATGGTTTTGAAGAGCTTTTCCGTGGCGTCCTTGGGGTGGCTGGTCATGAACCTTATGAGGAAGTCCCCGGGGATGTCGTTTATCATGCGGATAAGGTCGGAGAAATCCACATCCAGGCCCAGGTCCCTGCCGTAGGAATTCACGTTCTGGCCCAGGAGAGTGATGTCCTTATAACCGGCGGCCACCAGCTCCCTGGCCTCCGCCACCACGTCCTCCGCCCGGCGGGAGCGCTCCCGGCCCCGCACATAGGGCACCACGCAGTAGGAGCAGAAATTGTTACAGCCGTACATTATGGACAGCCAGGCCTTCACGCTGCCGTCCCTCTGCCGGGGCAGACCCTCGGCCATGACCCCTTCGCTCTCGCCGGCGGCAAAGATGCGCTTGTGCTTATCCAGCACCTGCTTCAAAAGCTCCGGAAAGCGCCACAGCTCGTGGGGCCCGAATACCAGGTCCACCACCGGGTAGGACTTCTTTATCTTCTCCGCCATGTGCTGCTGCTGCACCATGCAGCCGCAGACGGCCACTATCTGCTCCGGCTTGTTCTTCTTTGTGTGGTTCAATGCCCCCACGTTCCCCAGCACCCGCATCTCCGCATGCTCCCGCACGGCGCAGGTGTTAACAACGATTATATCCGCCTGGAACTCATCCTGGGTGAAGCCGCAGCCCATGAGCTTCAAATAGCCCCTCAGCTCCTCGCTGTCCGCCTCGTTCTGCTGGCAGCCGTAGGTGTCCACCAGGGCAAGGGGCCGCCGCCCCTGGGCGTCGAAGCGCTGGGCTATCTGGGCGCAGATATCCCTCTGCACCTGTATCTGGGCCGGGTCTATTATCTTCTTTTCGTATGCCATGACTGTCTCCGTAAATAATTTCACGCGCCCTGTTTCCGTCTCCGGCAGGCGCAGTATTTCTCCTAATATTAACATAAAAGCAGTGGAATTTTCAATATGAATAATGTATAATGTGGTTTCCAATCCAAGCTTGCAGGAGGGCTGCCCATGCCTGTTATAAATATTCTCTCCCCCCATGTGGCGGACATGATAGCCGCCGGCGAGGTGGTGGAGCGTCCCGCCTCCGTTATAAAGGAGCTGGTGGAAAACTCCATAGACGCCGGGGCCAGGAACGTCACCGTGGAGATACGGGACGGGGGAGCCACCCTTATAAGAGTCAGCGACGACGGCTGCGGCATGGCCCCGGAGGACGCCGGTGTGGCTTTCCTCCGACATGCCACCTCCAAACTCCACGACGAGCGGGGCCTGGAGGCCATCAGCACCATGGGCTTTCGGGGCGAAGCTCTGGCGGCCATATCCGCCGTGTCCGAGATAGAGCTCACCACCCGCCGCCGGGGAGACAGCGAGGGCACCCGAGTCACCCTCAGCGCCGGGGATATCCAGGACATGGGCCCCTGGGGCTGCCCCGAGGGCTGCACCATGGTGGTGCGGCGCCTCTTCTACAACACCCCCGCCCGTTTGAAATTCCTGAAGTCCGACCGCAGCGAGGCCTCCGCCTGCATCCAGGCCGCCCTGCGCTGCGCCCTGGGCCACCCGGAGCTGTCCCTGCGCTTTATCCGGGACGGGAAAGAGGAGTTCTTCTCCCCCGGGGACGGGCGGATGGAGTCCTGCCTCTACTCCCTGCTGGGCAGGGATGTGGCCAAGGACATGCTCCGCTGCGACAGCAGCAGCCAGGGCATGGAGGTGAAGGGCTTCGTCTCCTCCCCCGCCGCCGGCCGGGGCAACCGCTCCGCCCAGTATTTCTACTGCAACGGCCGCTATATAAAATCCCCCCTGCTCCAGTCCGCAGTGGAGCAGGCCTACAAAAACAGCCTGCTCACCGGGCGCTACCCCGCCTGCGTGCTGTACCTGGAGCTGAGCTGCGGCAGCGTGGACGTGAACGTCCACCCCGCCAAGACGGAGGTGAAGTTCTCCAACCAGCGTCAGGTCTTTGACCTGGTCTACCACGCCGTGCTCTCCGCTTTGGGCGCTGAGGACAGGACCGCAAAGCCGGAGCTGTCCCCGGCGGTAAAGCAGATGGCCCGGCCCAGGGAGGATTTCTACCAGAGCATGAGCGCCAAGGACTTCCGGGACTCCGGCTACAGGCTGAGCTCTCGGCCCCCCCGAAGCGCCCCTCAGGCCGCAGTTGCCCTGCCCCGCTCCGCTACCGCACCGGCCCGGGGAGCCCTCGGCTTCCCCTCCTTCAGCCCCGCCGCCGTGGCGGCTCCGGAGGCAGCGCCGGCTCCGGCGGATGCGGCAGCGCCTCTGCACGCCTACGAGCAGCCCTACCAGGTCCGGATGGACATGGGCCCTGGCCCTGAAACGGTCACCCCGGCCAGGGATTTTCCCGGGAAAAAGGTAGAAATTTGTGATAATGAGGACTTTTCTATCCCCGCGCCCGGTCAGGCTGTGGAAAACTCTGTTCAAAATGTTGAAAGTTTACGGCTGCCCCACCACAAGATACTGGGCGAGGCCATGCACACCTACATCATTCTGGAGCTGGAGGACAGCCTGCTGCTCATCGACAAGCACGCCGCCCACGAGCGGATGATCTTCGACCGTCTGAAGGCCCAGGACCGGGAGATAATGGCCCAGAGCCTGCTCTGTCCCGTCACCTTCCGGGCAAACCCTGAGGACGGCGAGCTGCTGGAGGAAAACGGGGAGCTGCTCTGTTCCCTGGGTTTTGAGCTGGAGCCCTATGGGGAGAATGAATATATAATCCGCTCCGTCCCGGCGGACATGCTGCCGGAGGACGCCCGCTCCGCCCTGGAGGAGATACTGGAAAAGCTCCGCCGGGGCAAGGCTCCGGACCCGGCCTCCGCCCGGGACCACATCCTCCACACCGTAGCCTGCAAGGCCGCCATCAAGGCCGGCTGGGACACGGACAAACTGGAGCTGGAAAAGCTGGTGGAGGCGGTGCTCTCCGGGAAAGTGAAGTACTGCCCCCACGGCAGGCCCGTGTCCGTCAGCCTCAGCCGCCGGGAGCTGGACAAGCTCTTCAAGCGCATAGTGTGAGGCGGCCATGGCAGATAAAGTGATAGTTGTGGCCGGCCCCACCGCCTCGGGCAAGACCGCCCTGGGCATCGAGCTGGCCCTGCAGTATAATGGGGAGATAGTCTCCGCCGACTCCATGCAGGTATACCGGGGCATGGATATAGGCACCGCCAAGGCCACGGCGGAGGAGAGAGCCAGAGTCCCCCACCACATGCTGGATGTGGCGGAGCCCTGGGAGGACTATTCCGTGGCCCGCTATGTCTCCCAGGCGGAGGACTGCTGCCGGGACATTATAAGCCGGGGAAGGCTCCCCGTCATCGTGGGGGG
>CASFJB010000054.1 GCA_949294945.1 uncultured Eubacteriales bacterium | reverse complement strand
GCCGCCGGTGCCGTTGAGCAGCCGGTAGCTCTTGCCGGAGTCGTCGTAGTGCTTGCCTGCGTTGACGCTCATCTGCAGGGCCTTGTCTCCGGGGATGACAGAGTCGGGCTTCACGCCGATGTCCATGTCGCCCTCCCCGGTGTCAGGGTCTACCTCCAGGTCGCCTCCGTCGGGGATGACTATGACATAGTTGGAGTCCACCACATAGCTCACCTCCATATCCTGGGAGGCGGGGGTGGCGGCAAAGGCTGAAACGGACAGGGCCAGCATCATGGCCAGTACCAGGCTTACGGATATAATTTTCTTCATGTAGTCATTCCTCCTTAAATCATTCAACTATAAGTACGGTTTCGATGTCTGCGTTGTTGGTGGGGCTGTTGTCCGGCAGGCGATAGGGCTGGACATGGACAGTTGCCTCATACTCCCCCGCCTCCAGGGGGCGGGACAGCTCCAGCTTCAGGGCGCTCTCTCCAGGCCGGATAAGTCCGGTCTCCGCCAGAGGCTCGGTCTCGCCCTTCAGATACAGGGTGAAGCTCATGTTGTAGCGGTCCTTGTTGTCTGCGGGATTTTCCAGGTTCACGTCCACCAGCTTCTCCCCGGCCTTTATGCGTATGCTGCCCCAGCCGGGTATGGCTATGCCGCCGCTGTCCTCCTCAGTCTCCGCCTTTTCCGGAGCAACGTAGGTGCCGGAGTAGGGGTCCACGGTGAGGCCCATGCCCTCCTCCTCTTTTTCCATGGGCTTGATGTTCACCACCGTCACCAGGGCTATGGCCGCTGCCGCCAGCACCAGGGCGGCCACTCCGTATTTTATGAGGCTCTTCTTCCGTATTTTATGAGGCTCTTCTTATTCATCGGTGTATTCTGTCCTTTCCTTGTTCTTTACATAGCAGAACAGCCCTATGCCCGCCAGCAGACTGCCGGAGGCGATAAGGCCGTAGAGCATGATATTGGATTCGTCCCCGGTCTTGGGCGGCTGGCCCTTGCCGGGGTGGGGCGTTGCGCTGGGCGTAGGGCTGGGGGATGCCTTGGGCAGCATATCCTCCGTCACGGTGTAGCTTATCTCCACGTCCTTGCTGCCGTCGGCGTAGGCCGGGCGGCTGAAGACCTGGCCGAAAAGCAAAAGGGCGCAGAGCAGTATGAGAAACTGCCTGCGCAGCGTCGGAACAAACTCCACACACTTCAAAGCGGCGGATACTCCCGTGGAGCCTCCGCCGCTTCTCATCCGTTCCGTTGTTCCTCCTTTACGAATCAAACCCGCTGGCGCTGGGCTTTGATTCGTAGACGGATTTTTACTTTGCTTTTCCTTTTCGCCCCCAATACATCTCTTTGGTATGGTCTTTGTCAACTTGATACCTCCAATCCTGTTTTGATTCCTGTGGTAGATTTTCTCGCTTTTACCTCCTCTTCTGTTCTGACTGTGCTGCGCTCCGGGGCAAAGGGTGTAGCGGCAGAAGCAGTCTCTGCGGTAGGGCTGATGGTACAGGCAGCGGCGGCACTCCGGGTATTTACCGTCCACGCCGCTGTCGTAGTGGTCATGCCCCGGCTTCTCCTGCATCATCCGCTCAAAGGCCCTGTGCTCCCTGTTGGAAAAAAATATGTGCATCACCTCCCTTCCTGGGCTGTATTGGGATATTGCGATATATATAAAAATGCCGCCTGTGTTCTTACAAGCGACATTGTTGGCGGTATTGGGCTATAAAAAATGCGTCTCACAATGAGACGCATTTTCCTCCGAATTGTTAAGTTCTCTTTGTCTTATTATGCTGAAATTTATTTGAGGAAACACTTTAGGGAATGTAGTCATCATAGAGTTAACCTATTGTATGTACATAACCCCACACAGCTCCAGGTTTTTCAATGCTTTCATGACCTGGATGAATCATAGACGTACGAACACATGGGTGACGGCTCCCACCAGCTTGCCGTTTTGTATCAGGGGGCTGCCGGACATGCCCTGGACTATGCCCCCGGTCTTCTCCAGCAGCTCCGGGTCGGTGACGCTGATAAGGGCGTGTTCCCCGCCGCCGTCCCGGTAAATGCGGTTTATCTCCACCTGGTACTCCCCGGTGACCCGGCCGCTGAGAGTGGATATCATGGTGGCCGGGCCGGTGGCCATGGCGCCGCTCTCTATTTTGCGGCTGCCCAGAGCCCCGTAGCTCTCGCCGAAAATGCCGCAGTCGGTATTCAGCTCTATGCTGCCCAGGGTCTTGCCCAGGTCGGCGCAGCCGTTGAGCTCCCCGGGAGAGCCCGCGGCCCCGGGATTGATGCCGATTATCTGGGCATCGCAGATACTGCCCTGCTCAAGGGGCAGGAGTATGCCGCTGTCGGAATCGCAGACGCTGTGGCCCAGAGCGCCGTAGACGCCGCTTTCCGGGTCCTGGAAGGTGACGGTGCCTATGCCGGTGACTCCGTCCCTCAGCCACATGCCCAGCAGCCACTGGCCCTCCGCCGAGCGGGCCGGCTGCACGCTGAGACGCATAGTCTTTTCCCCTCTCTCCAGCTCCAGCTCCACCGGCGCGCCGCCGGCCTGCTCCACCGCCGCTATCACGTCGGCGGCCTTGCTCACCGTCTGCCCTCCGGCTTTCAATATGACGTCGCCCTGCTGCACGCCCGCATCCTTGGCCGGGGAGCAGCTGCCTTCCGCCGTCTCCACCTGGGAAAGGCCCGCCACCAGCACACCTTTCATGCTTATCTGTACCCCTACCACCTGGCCGCCTAAAAGCAGCTCCTGGGCAAAGGCGGGCACCGTGAGACAGCTGACAAGAAGCAGCGTCCACAGCGCCGTTATTATTGTTTTTTTCATGTTTTCCCTCCCGCACATTTCATCGCATGATTCAGTATGTGCTCCGAGAGGTGAAAATAAAGCCGGGTATGCCTGTAAAAAATCCTATTTTTTTACACTTTCTCCCGGCCTCTTATTTATTATATGTTTTCATTTGCCCGGCGCTTTATGCTTTTTCAGGGCTTTTCCCCCTTTTTGAAATTTTTTCCGTTTTTTAAATCTCTGTTTCCAGGCAGGCAAAAGGAGACGGCTGCGCGCCGTCTCCCTTATTTTAATATGTACTTCTTATTTAAGCCTCAGCCCGGCTCTCCGGACAGTGGCCTGACCAGGCACTGGAAGGGTTCCAGCTGCTCCCCGGCGTACTCCGCCGGATAGGGATTGTGGTTCATCACCATGCGCAGGGCCTCCCTGCCGCTGCCCCGGCAGACCACCTCCACCCCGGGGGCGCTGGGTTCCGGAGATAGACTATGGCCACTTTGCTGTCTATGGGGCTTTTCAGCTGGGAGGCATACTGACGGATGTCCCGGAAAAAGCTCTGGACCTCGTAGAATTTCCTCCGCTTCACGTTGTCCGCATCCAGCACTCCGTAGCAGAACTGCTCCGCCCCCTTGGTGCCCCCCCGGTAGCGGAAGAAGAACAGGGACTGGCAGCCCCGGGCCATGCTCTGATAGGCCCACAGCTTGGCCTGGTTGGGCCGGGGGGAAAAGCCGGTGACGTCGTGGCCCTGGGCTCCCATGATGGCCTCGGTTATCCAGAAGTTTTTCCTCTTCAGTCCCCGGATATAGTCCAGGCCGAAGGCTATCTCGTTGGGGGCCAGGGGCTCCCTTTGGCCGCCCCAGACGGGGTAGTTGTTGTAGGCCGCAACATCCAGCTCTCCCGCCACCCGGGAATAGTCCGCATGCTTGCCCAGGCCGCCGGGGAAGTCGTGGATGAGCACCACGCCGGGGATGATCTCCCGCAGCAGCTGGGCCTGGAAGGACACGAACCTCTCTATGCTCCTGCTGCGGAAACGCTCCCAGTCCAGCCGCAGGGCCGGATTGTGAGTGGTGATGGTGGGGGCGGGCAGGGGTATCTCGTCAAAGTCGTTGTACTCCTGGGCCCAGAAGGTGGTGCCGTAGGTCTCGTTCAGGGCGTGGATATCCCCGCCGAAGCGCCGCCGGAGATAGAAACGGAAGGCGTCCCGGCACTGGGAACAGTAGCACATGTCGCTGTCCTCATGGCCTATCTCGTTGTCTATCTGCCAGGCCGCTATGGCCTTCTCGTCCTTGTAGTGCTCCGCCATGGCCCGGACGATGCGCTCGGTATAGGTGTACATCTCCCGGCTGTTGAAGCAGTAAACATGGCGGCCGCCGAAGCTGCGCTTTGCGCCGTTTTCAAACTCCGACAGCACCGCCGGGTACTTCTTTGCAAGCCAGGCGGGGATGGCCGCCGTGGGGGTGCCCATGACTACCGCCAGGCCCCGGGCCTTGGCCCGCTCTATCACATGGTCAAAGAGGGAAAAGTCATACTGGCCCTCCGCCTTTTCCATGATGTGCCAGCCAAACTCCGCAATGCGGATGGCATTGCAGCCCAGCTCACATATATTGTCCAGGTCGGCCTCCAGCATGGAGGCCGGCCAGCTGCACCACCAGATTATACGCCAGGACAACGCCGATGTAAACCTTAAGCTGGTCGTTGGCGGTGATGACGTGTATAGCCTCCTTCAGGGAGGTGCGCTTGCCCTTCTGGCCGGAATCGGCCTCCAGACTGCTGCGGTCCCGGGCAAAGATGACAGTTACCAGAATGGTGGCCACGAAGATGATTGCCACTACCACGGAGGAGGAGGCATAGCCCTTGGCCTCGTCCCCCTGGCCAAGGCGGTTGATCATGGCCAGACCGAAGGCGCCCACCAGCAGCCAGGCGCTGCTGGCGAAGATACGGGGGATGACGGACATGGAGTCGCGCTCGGCCTTGGTGGAGGACATGGAGGGGAGCATGGACCAGTAGGGGATGTCCATGATTGTGTAGCTCATGCCCCAGAGTATGTACATGACGGAGTAGTAGGCGTAGAGCTTGAAGCCCTGAAGCTGGGGTCCCATGAACAGCAGGATGAGTATGCCCGCATTTATCAGGGTGCCTATCAGTATCCAGGGGCGGAACTTGCCCCATCTGCTGCGGGTGTTGTCCACGATGAAGCCCATCATGGGGTCGTTCACGGCGTCCCAGACACGGGCCACCAGAAACAGGTTTCCTACAAACAGCGGGGCCAGGCCCACGGTGTCGGTGAGGTAGATCATAAGCTAGGTGCTGATCATGGCGTAGCACAGGTCCTTGCCCAGGGCGCCCACGCCAAAGCAGAGTTTTCTTCCGGCAGAGAGTTTCATATTGCGCTTCCTCCAAATAAAAATTATAAAAAGTTTATCTGCTTTGCTTTATTTGTTCTTTTCAAACCTGACCACGGCGCTGGCGTAGTCTCCCGTCAGCTTCACTTCCACACCGTGATACATGAGATAGGCCCCGCTCTTGGTCACGTCCCCGGCGGAGGTGTGCAGGGTGTAGCCGGCCCCTTCCTCCAATCCCCGGAGGCGGAGGGTGGTGCTGCGGTGGCCCACCTGGCTCTGGGGCAGGAAGGCGAAAATGACTCCCTGGTCCTCCTTTAAGTACTCGTAGAGGAAATACCTGTTGGCGGAGGGATTCTCCAGGCGGTAGAAGTCCCCCTCCTGGATGATGGGGCGGATGTCCTTGTACAGGGCTATCATCCTCTGGGACAGCTCCACCTCTTCCGGGCTGAACTTCAGGATGTTGCAGCCCACCCCCAGGCTGCCCAGCATTGCGCTGTGGTAGCGGAAGCTGAGGGGTATCACCCGGCCGGAGAGGAAGTTGGGGCAGTCGGTGACCCAGGCCCGCATGGCCTTGATGGGATAGATGCGGGAATAGGAGTCCTGGATGCAGAGCCGGTCATAGGCGTCGGTATTGTCGCTGGTCCAGAAATCGTCGAAGATGCCCAGGATGCCGTAGTCCACCCTGCCGCCGCCGGAGGCGCAGGCCTCGAAGAGCACATTGGGGTGCTTCTCCTTCAGCTGCCGGACTATGCCGTACACCGTCTGGATGTGCTGGTACCAGATGTCCCGCTGGGGGCCTGTCTGGGAGATGGGGCGGTTGGCGTCCCACTTTATGTAGTCGATATCGTAGCGGGTGAGTAGATTGTCCAGCATGTTGTACATGAACTCCCGCACCTCGGGCTTGGTGATGTTGAGCACGTACTGGACCCGGGAAGTGTCGCTGACCCTGGTCTCATAGTGGTATATCCAGTCCGGGTGGTCCTGGTAGAGCCGGGCCTTGGGATTGACCATCTCCGGCTCCACCCAGATGCCGAACATCATGCCCAGGTTCTTCACCTCGTCCACCAGCTCCTCCACCGATCCCAGCTTCTTTCCCCAATAGAGATGCCGGACCAGGCCCCTGTCGTCCACTCCGAAAGCATAGCTGGTGTTCTTGGTGCTGAGCAGGAATACGTCCTTCTTTGTATTTACGCTAATACTCATTTTGTGCTCCCGCCTTTACTATTGTAATATCTAAATAAAAGATATCATTGCGTTAACATTCCGTCAATAATTTTACTAAAGCTTTTAGTGAAAAACCAAATTTCGTAAAATCTTAACTAAAACAGTTACTTGCTTTTATGAAAAATGCAGAGGAAAAATTCCTCTGCATTTGAAACATATTCCTTATTTTTACTTGTATATCAGGCTTCCCCGCTCTTCCAGGCGGCAGGAGATGATTATCTGCTTGGGGTGTATCTTTTTTTGCCACAGCAGTTCCATGCACAGAGCCGCCGCATCCGCGTTTTCCCGGAGGAAAACCTCCACCGAGGACAGAGGCGGCTGGGAGAGCTGGGAGAGGCTGGTGTTGTTAAATGTGATGACCCCGATATCCCGGGGTATCTGTATATCATATTCCCGCAGGGCTTTTACCAGACCCGGGGCCACCACATCGCTGGCAGCGAAGATGGCCTGGGGGAGTTTCTTCCCGCTGTCTATATATTCCTTCATTGCCCTGTAGCTGCCGGCAGAGTTCATGGCGCAGTCGATGACCAGCTCCTTGTCATAGAGCTCCCTGTCCATGAGGAAGTTCCGGTAGTAATAGAAGCGGGGGTCCATGGACAGTTCCTTGACGGAGCCAACGGTGTAGACGCTGCCCAGGTAGGCCACCTGCTTGTAGCCGTGCTCCAGAAAGCAGCTGAGCACCTGCCGCACCGCCAGGTGGTAATTGGGCACTATGCTGCAATATTTCTCCTCGTCGGGGGAAGAGTCCAGGAAGACCACGTTCTCCGTGTAGCCGTGAAAGTCCTCTATCTCCCCCTGGGTGAAGCGGCCTATGGCCACGATGCCGTCCAGGGGCAGCTCGTCGTTCTTTATAAAATGCCCCTGCTCGTTTCTAAAGAGCATAACCGTGGACCAGCGCTTTTCAAAGCAGATCTCGTCCAGGACGTTCTTCAGCAGCATGTAATAGATGTCCTCCAGCAGCTGGGGCGTCTCAAACATCTGGGCCACGCCTATGCGTCGCTCCGCCGGGCCTCCCTGGGCCCGCCCGCTCTCCTGCTCCTGCCGGGGCTGGTAGCGCTGCCGCACCGTCTTGTAGCCCAGATCCTCCGCCGCCTCCAGCACCCGCTGCCGGGTCTCCCTGGTGACGCTGAGGCTGGGGTCCCCGTTCAGCACCCTGGACACCGTGGCGGAAGATACTCCGGCCCGCTGCGCTATTTCCTTTATTGTGGCCATGGCTATGCCCCCTCTGCCCTGTCAGTAAAATTTTATCTCTTATACTAACGATTTTACTTCATTTCCTCTCAGGAGACAAGTAAAATTTACAACAAGTCCTCCGCTCTCCCTTCCGGCGGCAAAAGCTGCGCCCGGCCCGGCTCCCCAAGGAGCCGAACCGGGCGCATTTCCCTTGCCCGGGAACTTGACTTTTCTTTACTTACCGTTCAAAAGGGGGTTCCATGTCCGGCATGCCGGAGGAGCTGCCGCCGTCATACCAGGCGTAGTAGACCTCCCGGCCCTCCTCCAGGCCGGAGAGCAGCTGCACATATTCCCCGTCGGAGACTCCCGTGGTCACCGCCACCGGGTCCGTCAGGCTGCCGCTGTCTTCATCGCAGCCGGTATAGACCAGGTCCTGGCTGCCCTCCTTGCCCAGGGCCGCCACCGGCACGCACAGCACCTGGCCGGAAGCGCCCAGGGAGATGGAGGCGGAGGCGCTCATGCCCGGCAGCATCTCGCCGCTCTTTTCCACGGTCAGCTCCACGGTGAACTTGCTGTTGCCCCCCTCGTTCTCCCCGGTATTGGCTATGCCGGTGACGGTGGCTTCAAACTGCTCGCTCCCCAGGGCGTCCACGCTTATCACCGCCGTCTGGCCCAGGCTTATGCCGGAAATGTCCAGCTCATCCACCTGTATCTCCAGGCTCATGTGCTCCTGAGAGCTGACGGAGGCAATGCTCACTTCCTCCAGGCTGTAGAGCTGATAGCTCTCCTCCTGGGCGGAGGCGCTGCCGCTGCCGCCGGACATGCCGCCCATGGCTCCGCTCATGCCGCCCATGCCGGACATGCCGCCCTCCATGCCGCCCTGGCCGGGAGTCTGGCCGCCGCTCTCCGGCAGCTTGCTCACCAGCAGCAGCTGTCCGCTTTCGTCGGTGACCAGGAGCACATTATCTCCCACGCTGAGATTTGAAAGCTCAAGTCCCGCCGCGCTGTAGCTCTTCTCCACGGTCAGGTCCGTTTCGCTAACCGTCACCGAGGGCAGGGAGTTCAGGTCCGTTATGGTATAGGAATAGAAGGTCTGCATCACTTTTATGCTGCCGTCGCTTATCTCCGTCAGCTTTGCGGCGTAGCCGTAGTATACGGCGGAGGGCTGGCTCTGCTCCTCACTCACCGTGATGCTCAGGTTGGTCTGGGCCCCGCCGCTGCCGTCGGAGGCGGTGAAGCTGACGGTGAAGGTGTAATTGCCGGCGGCGGTGGGGACGCCGGAGATGAGGCCGCTGGAGGCATCCAGGCTCAGGCCCTCAGGCAGGCCGCTGCCGGCGCTCCAGCTGCCGCTGGGGGCGGCTCCCGTGCCGTCGGAGGCGGAGAGCCAAGCGCTGTAGCTCCGGCCCACGGTGGCCCCGGACAGGGAGGTGGTGGTGATGCTTATCTGCCCGCTTGTGCCTCCGCCGGGTTCGGGTTCTCCGCCGGGTTCGGGTTCTCCGTCGGGTTCGGGTTCTCCCTCAGGTTCCGGCTCCGTGCCGCCGCCTTCTCCTTCCACGCCGCCCAGAAGCTGGGCGTCCCCTGCGATGGGCTGGGTGTTATCTTCAATGTGCTGGGTTTCGCCTTCTGCGGGCTGGGTTTCGCCCACGGCGGGCTGGGTGTCGCCCTCAACTGCGCTGAGGAGGACGATGCCGCCGGAGCTGCCGAAGGTGAAGCTGCGGCTCACCAGGGAGCTTGCCACCAGGCCGCCGGAGCTGACGCTGCCCCCGGAGGAGAGGAGCATATAGCTGCCCTCCTCATCCACGCCGGTGACTATGCCGTCGCAGGGGGCGGTGACGGTCCGGCTCTCATAGAGCGTGAACAGCTCTTGCATCAGCTCCTCGTAGTCCCGGTGCTCATCCACCAGCAGCTGGTATTCTGCGCTGTGGCCGGTGTTCTCCAGGCCAAAGAGGCTCTGGCCCTCATAGACCTGCTGCCCTTCCTGGATATACACATAGGAAACGTCCCCGGTATAGGCGGTGACCTTCCAGGGGCTGTTTATAGACAGCTCATCGCTGCCCAGGCTCTCCCCGTCCTCGGTGGCCAGGGAGACCTCCGTTCCCGTCTGGTAATCATCGTCCTCCACGGTGACGGTGAGCTTGCCCTCCACATTGGATTTCACGCTGCCCTCCGCCTGGCTGCCGTCGGGGAAAGTCACCAGGACCGTCGCCCCGGCTTTCAGGGAGCTGTCCGTCTCCGTCTCCACGGCCATCAGGCCGTCCAGGCTCAGCACCGCCAGGGCTCCCTTGTCCAGCATCAGCTCCGGCACAGAGTCTCCCGCCTGGGCGTAGACCTGCTTCACCAGGCCCGCAGTCCCGGCGGAGACGGTCTGGGTGTCCGCCTCGCCGCTGAGGGAGTTTATCTCCTCTGACAGATAGTCCAGGCTCTCCTGCACCGAGGCTATGGCGCTCATAACGCTGACGGAGTCCACCCGGGCCACGGCCTGGCCCTCTTTCACGCTGTCCCCGTTTTTCACCAGGTACTCTTCTATCTTTACGCCCTCAGGCACTGTGACGCTCACCGCCGCCTCCCCGGACAGCTGGCCGCCTCCCAGCACCTTGCTCTCCAGCTCCCGGAGCTGGGCCTGTTCGGAGACTATGCTGGCCTGGGGCTCGTCGGCGGAGCTGCGGCTTGCCGCCATGGGCATCACCGCCAGCAGCAGCACCAGGGCGGCGGCGCAGGCCCAGGCGATGTACTTTCTCCGGGCTGCCCCGGAGAGCTTAGCTTTCTCCGGCTGAGGAGCCGCGCTCCCCCTCGGACGGTCCTTGCGCAGCTTTTTCACGGCCCCAAGGCCCTTCTTCACTTTTTCGATCATTCTTTCCATGGTCTCAACCTCCGTAGTGCAGGGCGTCGATGGGCTTCATCCTGGCCGCCTTATTTGCCGGGTACAGCCCGAAGACCAGGCCGATAACGAAGCAGAAGACCACCGCTATCAGCACCACCGGCAGATTCAGGCTGAAGGCCATGTCCAGGCTGGCCACCACGGTATTCACTATCTGCAATATGGCCCAGCTGAGGAAGATGCCCAGGCAGCAGCCCATCATGCACAGCACTACCGCCTCCATGAGAAACTGGGTGAGTATGGCCCGGCGGTTTGCGCCGATGGCCTTGCGTATGCCTATCTCCCGGGTGCGCTCGGTGACGGTGACCAGCATGATGTTCATTATGCCTATGCCGCCCACCACCAGGGATATGCCGGCTATGCCCCCCAGCATCACCGTGAGCATGGAGGTGACGGAGCTCATGGTCTCCTCCAGGGCGTCCTGGGAGCTTATCTCAAAGGCCTCGTCGTCCTGGTCAAAGCGCTCCATCAGCAGCCGGGTCATGGTCTGCTCCGCCTCTTCCACGGTGTGCTCATCCCCGGCGCTGACATAGAAGCTCTCTATCTCCGCCGAGGCGGTGGCGGACAGGCGCACCAGAGAGGAATAGGGGAGATAGGCCACCATGCTGCCGGAGGAAAAGACACTGGTGAGATTGTTGTCCTCGTCCGCCAGCACCCCTACCACGGTGTACTTGGTGCCGTTGAGGTTCAGCGCCTGGCCCACGCAGTCGGTATAGCCGATGAGCTCCTCCGCCGCCGTCTCGTTTATCACGCAGACATAGCTGTGGTTCTCCTGGTCGGCGTCCTTCAGCCAGCGGCCCATGAACAGCTGCAGGCCCTGGATGTCATAGTACTCGGCGGTGGTGCCGTAGACGGTGACGCTGCCGCTGCCCTCGCTGCCGGAGCCCTGGGCCGTGTCGGAGATATAGGGGGCGATGAGGCCCAGGGTCTCCTCCTCGTCCAGCCAGGTCTCCAGGGTCTCGGTGTCTACGGGCTTGCCCTTGTCCTCCTCTATAGTCACGGTGAGCAGATTGCTGCCCAGGCCGGAGATGGTGTCGGTGACGGAGCTGGTGGCTCCGCTCACCAGGCTCACCAGCACCACCAGGGCCATGACGCCGATGATGATGCCCAGCATGGTGAGTATGGCCCGCAGCTTGTTGGAGCCTATGGAGCGCAGGGCCATTTTCAATGACAGGCTCATAACTTCACCTCCGAAATGCGCCCGTCCAGAATGTGTATGGACCGGGCCGCCTGCTTTGCCACATTGGGGTCGTGGGTTATCAGGACTATGGTGTTGCCCTGGGCGTGGAGCTCATGGAAGATGTCTATTATCTCCTGGCCGGTGCGGGAGTCCAGGGCCCCGGTGGGCTCGTCGGCCAATATGAGCTTCGGCCGGGTGGCTATGGCCCGGGCTATGGCCACCCTCTGCTGCTGCCCGCCGGAGAGCTCCGTGGGCAAATGCTTTGCCCGCTTTGTAAGGCCCACCCGCTCCAGAGCCTCCTGCACCCGCTCAGCCCGCTCCGGCCGGGGCAGGCCCTGGTAGATGAGGGGCAGCTCCACGTTCTCCTCCGCCGTCAGCTTTGGGATGAGGTTGAAGCTCTGGAACACAAAGCCTATTTTCTCGTTGCGTATCTTTGCCAGCTGGTTCTCCGAATAGGACTCTATGGGCAGGCCGTCCAGGTGATAGCTCCCGGCGTCCGCCACGTCCAGGCAGCCGATGATGTTCATAAGAGTGGATTTGCCGCTGCCGGAGGGGCCTATGATGCTGACGAATTCCTTGGGGTATATGTGCAGCGTGGCATGGTCCAGGGCCCGGACTTTCTCGTCCCCCACCATGTACACCTTGCACAGGTCCTTGATGTCTATCATGCCTTCGCCCCCTCAGTTGCCGGCGGGCATGCCGCCGCCGAAGCCGCCGGAAGGCATATCGCCGCCGCCAAAGTCACCGGAGGGCATGCTGCCGCCTCCACCGAAGTCGCCGGAGGGCATATCGCCGCCGCCGAAGTCGCCTCTCTGGCCGCCGCCCATGCCGCCGAAGCCCATGGAGCCGAAGAAGCTCTGGCTCTCGGTATAGTACACCGTGTCTCCCTCGGCCAGGCCGGACTTTATCTCTACGTAGCTGCTGTTGCTCAGGCCCGGCACCACGTCCACCCGGCCGCCGTATTCGCCGCTGTCCTCGTCATATTCGGTATACACATAGTAGCCGCTGCTGGTCTGGTGCAGTGCTTCCACCGGGATGAGCAGGGCGTCGTCCACGCCCTCTATCCTTATATCTACCCCGGCGGTCATGCCCGGGAGCATGCCCTCCACCTTGTCCAGAGTTATCACCGCGGTATAGCTGCCGTCGGAGGCGGTCTTGTCTATCTCCGTCACGGTGCCGCTGAGCACCTCGTCCCCCAGGGAGCTGACGGTGACCTCCGCGGTCTGGTCCAGGGCCAGGGAGAGGATGTCGTCCTCATCCACGCTGATGGTCACGGACACGCTCACATCCGGGGCCAGGGTCAATACCTCGTCGGTGGTTTCGCTCTCC
>CASFJB010000053.1 GCA_949294945.1 uncultured Eubacteriales bacterium | reverse complement strand
ACCCAGCCGCACTTGGGGCAGTTCACCAGAGGGATGGGCTCGCCCCAGTATCTCTGACGGGAAAAGACCCAGTCGCGCAGCTTGTAGTTCACCTTCTGAACGCCGATGCCCTTCTCCTCCAGCCACTTCTCCATGGCGGGGATGGCCTGCTTTACGGTCAGGCCGTCCAGGAAGCCGGAGTTGACCATGATGCCGGTGTCGTCCTTCAGGGTGAAGGCGCCCTCCTCGATGTTGCCGCCCTTGACCACTTCCACGATCTCGCAGCCGAACTTCTTTGCAAACTCCCAGTCGCGGTCGTCGTGGGCAGGCACGGCCATGATGGCGCCGGTGCCGTAGGTGACCAGGACGTAGTCGGATATGAACACGGGGATCTCCCGGCCGTTGACAGGGTTTATGGCCTTGACGCCCTTCAGCTCCACGCCGGTCTTTTCCTTGTTCAGCTCGGAGCGCTCAAAGTCGGACTTGTGGGCGGCCTCGTCCACATAGGCGGCCACCTCGTCCCAGTTGGTGAGGATATCCTTCCACTTGTTCACGTAGGCGTGCTCGGGAGAGAGGACCATGTAGGTAGCGCCGAAGAGGGTATCGGGACGGGTGGTGTAGACCACGATATCGTCGCCGCAGGTGGTCTTGAAGGTTACCTCGGCGCCGGTGGAGCGGCCTATCCAGTTCTTCTGCTGGATCTTTACCCGCTCGATATAGTCCAGATCGTCCAGATCGTCAATAAGGCGCTGGGCGTACTTGGTGATGGCCAGCATCCACTGGCTCTTCTCCTTGCGCACCACCTCGCTGCCGCAGCGCTCGCACACGCCGTTGACAACTTCCTCATTGGCCAGCACGCACTTGCAGCTGGTGCACCAGTTGACGGGCATGGTGGTCTTGTAGGCCAGGCCCTTCTTGAAAAGCTGGAGGAATATCCACTGGGTCCACTTGTAGTAATTGGGGTCGGTGGTGTCCACGCAGCGGTCCCAGTCAAAGCCGTAGCCCAGCATCTTCAGCTGCCGGGTGAAGTTCTGGATATTGTTATGGGTGATGATGGCCGGGTGGATGTGGTTCTTTATGGCGTAGTTCTCCGTGGGCAGGCCGAAGGCGTCAAAACCGATGGGGAAGAGCACATTGTAGCCCTCCATGCGCTTTTTCCTGGTGACGATGTCCATGGCGGTAAAGGGCCGGGGATGGCCCACGTGCAGGCCCTGGCCGGAGGGATAAGGGAACTCGATGAGCCCGTAGAACTTAGGCTTGTCGCTGCCGGTGACGGCGGCATAGGGCTTGCGCTCTTCCCAGATATCCTGCCATTTTTTCTCAATTCTCGCAAAATCGTATTTCATGATGGATCAACTCTTCCTTTTCTAATTTCTGAAATATCTGTCCGGTGCCGCCCCATTTTGGTCAAAGCGGAGCCCGGGCCCTCAGGGCCCGGGAGCTTCAGCCTCAGGGGCTGGGAAGGGATGAGATATCCACCACCTCTGAGTCGCTCCAAAGGCGCTCCAGGTTGTAGAATTTTCTGGCCTCGTCGGTGAACACATGGACGATGACGCAGCCGAAGTCCATGAGCACCCAGATATCCGAACGCAGGCCCTCCCGGCGTATGGGGGGCTCGCCGGCCTCGGACAGCTGCTTGTCCACCTCGTCCACCAGGGCTCAGGGCTTTTATGTGGGTGGAGGAGCTGCCGTTGCAGATGACGAAGTAGTCGGCCAGAACTGTTTGCTCCGTGGTCTTCAGCACTTTCACGTCTCTGGCCTTTTTGTCGTCCAGAGCTCTTGCGGCTATTGCTGCAATTTGGGCGGGAGTAAGCATCTGATTCTCCATTCTGCCGCCATATTGGGGCGGCGCACTGTCTGTATACTGATTAACTGTCTGAAAAATTATTGCCGGCTGTTATACCAGAGGCAGGCCTCCACCGTGTCCTTATGGGGCTCCACGTTCTGGCGGCGCAGCTCCTCCAGGCTCATTTCCAGGCCCAGGGCCAGGGCCTTGTCCAAATCCTCATGGGCCAGCTCCCTCAGCTGCTCCACCCCTTCAAAGTCCCTGGTGGGCTCAATATAGTCCGCCAGGTATATTATCTTTTCCAGGGTGCTCATGTCCGGCTTGCCGGTGGTGTGCCAGCGGATGGCCTGGCTGATCTCCTCCGACACGCCGAAGAGGTCCTTTGCCAGGGCCGCTCCGGTTATGGCATGGAGGAGCTTGGGATTTTCCCTTTGGGCATTATCGAGAATAATACCATATTTGTCGCACAATATCAACTGTTCTTCATAAGAAAGATTCTTTGTTGAATCGTGGAGTATGCCTGCCACGGCGGCTTTTTCCGGGTCCTCCCCCCAGAGCTTTGCCAGCTGCACCGCCTCGTGCTCGCAGCCGGCGGTATGGGCTATGCGCTCTGAGCTGAGCATGGGTATCACCTGGCGGCGCAGCCAGGTCAGCTCCGGCTCCGCCTCATAGTAGCGGCGGCGGATTATCTCGCCGTAGACGGCCTCCGGCAGCAGCTCCGAGCCCAGGCCCAGGCGCAGCCTGTCCCTCACGTCCTCGGAGCTCATGGGCAGAGGCTCATGGCTCAAAAGCAGTACCTTTGCCGAGTACTTCTCTTCCAGCTCCGCTTTGAACTGCTCCAGCTCCCGCCGGTCGTCCTCCTCCCGGGAGAGCACCGTGAGCACGCAGTTGTCCAGCAGATACTGGAACTTGTACCAATGGCAGAAGCTGAGGAACATGTCCGAACCGATGACCAGGTACAGCTCGTCCTCCGGATAGTCACGGCGCAGTATACTCACCGTATCCGCGCTGTAGCTGCGGCCCTCCCGCTTTATCTCCATGTCCGACAGCTCCGCCCCCGGGATGTCCCCGAAGGCCAGCCGGCACAGCTCCATACGCTGCTCCGGGCCGGGGCTGCCCTGGGCCAGCTCCTTATGGGGCGGGATATTGGTGGGTATTATCAGGAGCCTGTCCGGCTCCAGCAGTTCCCGGACCGTGGCGGCCGCCTTCACATGGCCCAGATGGGGCGGGTTGAAGCTGCCGCCGTATATGGCAGTTTTCATGTCTTTTTCTTGTCCTTCACCAGAACTATTTTAGGCTCTTTCTCATTGCGCTTATACAGCACGAACTTGGTCCCTATCACCTGGACCCCCTCGGCGCCGCACTTTTCGCACAGGGCGTCGCAGGCCTCCCGGGCGGTGAGCATGGAATTTTCCAGCACCCTGCTCTTTACCAGCTCCCTGGCCTTCAAGGCCGCATTGACGGAGTCCACCAGACTGTCGCTTATTCCGCCCTTGCCTACCTGGATGATGGTATCCAGCTCCATGGCCAGGCCTCTCAGCTGGGCCCGCTGTTTACTGCTTATCGGCATATACTTTTCTCTCCATATATCTAAAGATGTTTTTTTATTTGAACAGGGCCTCCACGAAGTCCTTGGCCTGGAAGGGCAGCAGGTCGTCCACGCCCTCTCCCACGCCGACGAACTTCACCGGAAGCTTAAGCTCGTTGGCTATTGCAAAGACTATGCCGCCTTTGGCGGTACCGTCCAGTTTGGTGAGGACTATACCCGTAAGGCCGGCGGTCTCCAGAAACTGCTTTGCCTGGATGAGGCCGTTCTGGCCGGTGGTGGCGTCCAGCACCATCAGGGTCTCCACCGAGGCCTCCGGCAGCTCCCGGTCGATAATGCGCCGTATCTTGCCCAGCTCGTTCATCAGGTTCTGCTTGTTGTGGAGCCTCCCTGCGGTATCTATTATCACCACATCGCTGCCTCTGGCCTTGGCTGCACTGAGGCCGTCATACACCACGGCGGCAGGGTCGCTGCCCTCCTCGTGGCGGACTATCTCCGAACCGGAGCGCTCCGCCCATATGCTCAGCTGCTCGGCGGCGGCGGCTCTGAAGGTATCCCCGGCGCAGAGCAGGACTTTCTTTCCCTGGGAACTGAGCTGGGCGGCTATCTTGCCGATGGTGGTGGTCTTGCCTACGCCGTTTACTCCCACCATGAGGATGACAGAGGGCTTGGTATCCAGCTTCAGCTCCGTGTCCCCCACTTCCAGCAGCTTGCTGAGAAGCTCGATGAGTCCGGCCCTGGCCTCGTAGCCCTTTCTGAAACGGCGCTCCCAGGTCAGCTTGCGCATGGCCTTTATCACCTGGGCGGCGGTTGACGCCCCCACATCGGACATCACCAGCAGCTCCTCCAGCTCTTCATAGAATTCCTCGCTGTCCGGCTGATAGCCCTGGAACAGCTCTTCCAGCTCCTCCATGTTGCTGCGGGTCTTGGTGAGTCCGGAAAAAATCTTGTCAAAAAATCCCATATGTTTTTATCTCCATTATACGCTGGGCCTTCTGCCTCACTCTTCTATGGTCTTCTGAGCGCTCTCCAGGTCCAGCTCGATGACCGTGGAAACGCCCTTCTCCTGCATGGTCACGCCGTAGAGCATGTCCGCCTCTTCCATGGTGCCCCGGCGGTGGGTGATGACCAAAAACTGGGTCTTGTCCGACATGCGGCGCATATACTCGGCATAGCGGGTGACGTTGGCCTCGTCCAGGGCGGCCTCTATCTCGTCCATTACGCAGAAGGGCGTGGGCCGCACTTTAAGTATGGCAAAGTACAAAGCTATGGCCACGAAGGCCATCTCTCCGCCGGAGAGCAGGCTGATGGTAGACAGGGCCTTTCCCGGGGGCTGCACTTTTATCTCGATGCCGCACTCCAGTACATTGCTCTCGTCCTCCAGCTTCAAAGCGGCTTTGCCGCCGCCGAAGAGCTCCAGGAAGGTCTGGCGGAAGCTCTGGTCTATCTCCCTGAAGCGCTCTACAAAGAGCTCCTCCATCTGGCCAGTCAGGTCCTTTATGATATCCAGCAGCTCTCCCTTGGCCTTGTCCACATCGTCTCTCTGGCCGCTGAGGAATTCGTATCGGGTGTTCACCCTCTCGTACTCGTCTATGGCGCCGATATTGGGGCTGCCCAGAGCATTTATTTTCCGGCGCAGCTCGGCGATGTCCTTGTTGGCCTTCTGGAGGTTTTCCACCGGCTGGCGCAGAGCCTCCGCTGCGCTGTGGCTCAGCTCGTAGTTCTCCCAGAGCTTGTCCAGTATCTGCCGCTCTTCCATTTCTGCGGCCAGTTTTTTCTGCTCAGTTCTGGCTTTGCTCCGCTCCAGCTCCACTATCTCCTGGTTCAGCTCCTGGCTCTCCTTGTCCGCCTTGGTGCGGCGGCTCTCCAGCTCCAGGCGGCTCTTGCTGATGCTCTGTATCTCATCCCGGATAAGCTCTATCTTTTCCCGGGCCTTGGCCATCTCTCCCTGCTTCTCCTCCAGCCGCCTGGTGAAGCTGTCTATCTGACGCTGGGCGGCCTCCACTGCGCTGCGGCGCACCTGGCTGTCTCCAGACAGGCTGTCCAGCAGCAATCTCAGCTGGTTTGCGGAATTCTCCGTGGCCTTCAGCTCCGCCTCCAGAGAGGAGTAACGGCTCCTCAGCTGTCCCTGCTCCTCCAGGGCCATATCCAGCTCATAACGCACGGCGGCCAGTTCCCGCTGGGCCTTCTCCAGCTGCTTTGCGGACAGCTCCTCTCTCTCCCGCAGCTTTTCTCTGTCCTTTTTTAGGCGTTCCAGCTCATTGGCCCGGGAGAGGATGCCGCTGCCCTTGACGCTGCTGCCGCCGGTCATGGAGCCGCCGGCGTTTATCATCTGCCCGTCCAGAGTCACTATGCGCAGGCGGTTGCCGCTGTTTCTGGACATGCGCACGGCGTCGCTCAAGGCCTCCGCCACTACGGTGCGGCCCAGGAGGTTTGAAACTATCTGCTGATATTTTTCATCGTATTTCACCAGTTCGCTGGCTATGCCCACAAAACCCGGGTCCCGCTCCGGGGCGTCCTTCATGACGCCGCCCCGTATCGCCTCCATGGGCAGGAAGGTGGCCCGGCCGGAGTCGCTGCGCTTGAGCAATTCTATGGCCCGGCGGCCGTCCTCCTGAGTGTCCACCACTATGTTCTGGGCGGCGGCGCCCAGGGCCGTCTCTATGGCCAGGGCAAACTCGTCCTCCGCTTTTATCAGGTTTGCCACCGGTGCATGGATGCCCCGCAGGTTCCCCCTGCGGCTCTCCCGCATCACGGTCTTTACCGCCTTGGAATAGCCCTCGTAGTCCTTTTCCATCTCCGAGAGCATGTTTATCCTGGAGTCCATGCTGCGAGCGTCCACCTGCAGCTGGGTGGCCTTGTCGCTGAGCTCCTTCACCAAAGTCTCCCGGCGGCTCAGCTTCATGCGGCAGCCGGAGAGCACGTTCTCATTGCCGGTGATATCCTGTCCAAGAGCTTTCAGCTGGGCTTTTATCTCCTCCATACGCTCCAGGCTCTTGTCTATGTTCTCCTGGATCTCCCGGACACGGCCCTCCTGCTTTTCTATATCCTCCAGCAGGCTCTGCCGGTTCTTGTCGCTGCTTTCCATGTTGGCCTTCAGCACTGCGGCCTCCGCCTCCAGGCGTGAGTTCTCCGCCTCGGCCTGGGAGAGTCTCCCCCGGGCCTCCTCGGTCTCCACGTCTTTTTGCTGCATCCGCTCCGTAAAGCCCTGGGTGGAGGCATATAGGCCCTTCAGCTTTTCCCTGGCAGCTTCCAGCTCCCGGGAGGTCTGCTCAAACTCCAGCTCCACGTCCTTGGCCTGGTCCCGGAGCTTTTCCAGAGTGGACATCCACACGGATATCTCCTGGATGCGCAGCTCGTCCCTAAGCACCAGGTAACGCTTGGCAGTCTCCGCCTGCTTGCGCAGGGGCTCCACCTGCATTTCCAGCTCCTCTATCTTGTCGTTTATGCGCAGAAGGTTCTCTTCCGTCTTTTCCAGCTTCCGCTCCGCCTCCTCCTTCCGATAGCGGAAGCGGGATATGCCGGCGGCCTCTTCAAAGACCTCCCGGCGGTCGGTGCTCTTGCTGGATACTATCTCGGCAATGCGGCCCTGGCCGATGATGGAATAGCCGTCCCGCCCCAGGCCCGTGTCCATGAGCAGGCTGTTTATATCCTTCAGCCGCACCGGCTCCCGATTGATGAAGTATTCGCTCTCCCCGCTGCGGTAATAGCGGCGGGTGAGCATTATCTCGCTGCTGTCGGAATCGAAGATATGGGCGGAATTGTCTATGATAAGGGAGACCTGGGCATAGCCCAGGGCGCCCCGCTTTTCGGTGCCGCCGAAGATGACGTCCTCCATCTTGCTGCCTCTCAGGGCCTTGCTGCGCTGCTCGCCCATGACCCAGAGTATGGCGTCGGAGATGTTGGACTTGCCGGAGCCGTTGGGCCCCACGATGGCGGTTATGTCCTTTTCAAAGGTGAGACGGGTCTTGTCCGCAAAGGACTTGAACCCCTGTATCTCCAATGCTTTTAAATACAAAGACCTGACCTCGTTTTAACAGATTGCTTTAAAACCGCTCTTGCGTTTAAAACCGATTTATTATATTACATATCTTCCGGCTTTTCAACGGAAAATATCTTGATTTCCTGAGTATTTGTGTCGGATTCTTTAATTTTTATCTCTCTCAGGCCGAACTCACGGCAGAGCCTCTCAATATTCTGCCGGTGCTGCCCCACCATCTGGGAGGTTTTGCCCCTCCCCACCTGCAGCACCAGCCGGCTGCCGGGGACAATATTTCTCAGAAGCTCCCTGGCTCCATTGTACATTAACCTGCTTTTTACCAGCTCACCCAGGGCAGGGTGGTAGGCTCCTCCCGCAGCCGCCCCGCCGGATAGCTCCTCCGTGGGGTTCAGGCCCAGGCGTATCACGGGTATGCCCGCCTCCTCAAATATGGGCAGGAGCCCGGCGCAGGTCTCCACTGCGTCTTCCACGGTATGCTCCTTATAGCGTCCGGCCTGCCACAGGTCGTAAAGGGCGGTATCCCGCACAATCACAGTGGGGTATATGCGCACTCCGTCGGGCTCCAGGGCCGCTATGCGCCGGGCGGTCTCCACCGACTTTTCCGGCGTGTCCCCGGGCAGGCCCGTCATCATCTGGAGGATGAGGCGAAAGCCCCAGTCCTTTATCAGCCGGGAGGCCTGCTCAACATCCTTTGCGGTGTGGCCCCGCCCGGAGAGGAGCAGCACCTCCTCGTCCATGCTCTGGGCTCCCAGCTCTATGGTCTCCACCCCGAAGTCCCGGAGTCTTTTCAGCACGGCGCCGTCTATGGCGTCGGGCCGGGTGGACAGGCGCAGGGAATCTATGCCCCCCCTGTCCATCTCCTCCTTTGCCGCTGTGAGCAGGCTCAGCTGCTCCGCCACAGGGATGGCGGTGAAGCTGCCCCCATAAAACGCCAGTTGCCGCTTTGCCCCCTTGGGGAGCAAGGCGGCTGCCTTCTCTATTGCTTCTTTTACATCCAGAGCCGTGGCGGGCTGCCGGCTGCCGGATATGCGCCGCTGGTTGCAGAACACGCAGTCGTTGGGGCAGCCCAAATGGGGCACGAACACCGGGATTATACTCTCTCTTGCGCTCACTTTGTCAGCGCCTCCAGAGCCTTCATGGCGGCCATCTGCTCGGCTTCCTTCTTGGTGCGGCCGCTGCCTTCCCCGGCCAGCACTCCGTTTATGGACACGGAGAAGGAGAAGGTCTTGTTGTGGTCCGGCCCGCTCTCCCCGGTCATGGCATAGCTTATGTGCTGGTCGCTCTTGCGCTGCACCAGCTCCTGGAGCCGGGTCTTATAGTCGGCGTTGGGGTGGCTGTCGTCCACCCGGGCGTCCTTCAGTATATTGTCCAGGATAAAGCGGCGGCTCTGCTCCATGCCGCTGTCCAGGTACATGGCGGCGATTATCGCCTCCACCATGTCCGCCAGGATGGAGGGGCGCTGCCGGCCCCCGGTGTGCTCCTCCCCCCGGCCCAGGCGCATGAACTTACCCAGTTCCAGCTTCAGCGCCACCCGGTGCAGGCTGCTCTCGCACACCAGCTCCGCCCTCAGCTTGGTCATCCTGCCCTCAGGCAGCCGGGGCTCATGGGCATAGAGGAACTCCGCCGTCACCAGTCCCAGTATAGAGTCCCCCAGAAATTCCAGGCGCTCATAGCTCTGGCTGTCCCCATGCCGCTCGTTGGCATAGGAGCTGTGGGTCAGGGCGGTGCGCAGCAGCTCCCGGTTTTTAAAGCTGTATCCTATTTTCTCCTCTAGTTCTTCCATTGCTTATAAATCAGCCTATCTTCATATATTCGATGTTTGCCTTGATGTCCTGGATTATGCCGGATTCCACGCAGGTCTTGGCCTGGCGGGCGGCGGCCAGGATGCACCTGGCGTCGGAAGAGCCGTGGGCCTTGATGACCGGGGCGGAGATGCCCAGCATCACCGTGCCCCCCACTTCCTTCACGTCCAGGGTCTTTTTCATATGCTCCAGGTCGCCCTTTATCACGGCGGCAGCCAGCTTGTTCTTGGTGCTCTTGTAAAACACGCTCTTCAGGTTGCCCAGGATAAACTTTATCATGCTCTCGGCGGTCTTGATCATCAGGTTGCCGGTAAAGCCGTCGGTGACAATAACATCCACATCCCCGGCAAAAACGCTGTTGCCCTCCACGTTGCCGATGAAGTTTATCCGTCCGGCCTCCCCGGCCTCTTTCAGCAGCCGGAAGGCCTCATGCTGCATGGGCCCGCCCTTGCCGTCCTCGGTGCCCACGTTGGCAAGACCCACTCTGGGGTTTTCCAGGCCCATCATCTTCTTGGCATAGAAGCTGCCCATATAGGCAAATTGCAGCAGGTATTCCGCCGTGCACTCCACATTTGCCCCGGAGTCCATGAGCACCGTACCCGCTCCGCCGTTGGGCAGCACCGGAGACAGAGCCGCCCGGCGTATGCCGCTTATCCGCTTGACTATCAGCGTGGCCCCGGTGAGCAGGGCGCCGGTGCTGCCGGCGGAGACCAGAGCGTCTCCCTTGCCGTCCCGCAGCAGGTTCAGGGCCACGGTCATGGAGGCCTCCTTCTTCCGCCGGGTGGCGGTGCTGGGGTCGTCCTCCATGGTGATGACGTCCCTTGCGTCCACCACTTCAATGTCGGTGCAGCCCTCCTTGGTCAGTAGGGACTCCACCACTTCCTTCTTTCCCACCAAAGTCACGTCCACTCCCAGCTCCCGCCGGGCCATGACCGCGCCCTTGACTATCTCTTCCGGGGCCTTGTCCCCGCTCATGGCGTCGATTATTATCCTCATAGCTTTAAAACCTCTCTGTCTTTCAGCTTTTCAATTATCTCCAGTGAGCGCTTGGATATCTCCGCATTCTTGTTGCGCTTGCCCTTCACCCTGTATTCCAGGGGTTTTATTATGCCGAAATTTATATTCATTGGCTGGAAATCCCCTACGCTGCCCCCGGAGATATAGAGGCCCAGGGCCCCTATGGCCGTCTCCTGGGGGAAGTCCACGCTCTCCAGGCCCAGCACCCGGGCGGCGGTCTCTATCCCCACCAGCATGCCGGAGGCGGCGGACTCCACATAGCCCTCCACTCCCGTCATCTGCCCGGCAAAGCTTATCCTGGGTTCCGACCTCAGGCGGTAGTACCTGTCCAGCAGCTTGGGGCTGTTCAGATATGTATTCCTATGCATCACCCCGTAGCGGACAAACTCCGCATTCTTGAGAGCCGGTATCATGGAGAACACCCGCTTCTGCTCGCCCCAGGTGAGATGGGTCTGAAAGCCCACGATATTGTATATGGTGCCGTCGGCATTGTCCCGCCTAAGCTGCACCACAGCGTAGTTCTCCCTGCCGGTGCGGGGGTCGATGAGCCCCACCGGCTTCATGGGCCCATAGCGCAGGGTGTCCACCCCCCGGCGGGCCATGACCTCCACAGGCATGCAGCCCTCAAAGACCCCGCCGTCGTCAAAGCCGTGGACCGGGGCCTCCTTGGCGGCCACCAGCTCCTTTACGAAGGCCAGATACTCCTCCTTGTCCATGGGGCAGTTTACATAATCCGCAGTCCCCTTGTCGTAGCGGGAGGCGAAGAAGGCGCTGTCCATATCCACGCTCTCCAGGGTGACGATGGGGGCCACGGCATCGTAGAAATGCAGGTCGCTGTCCGGGCAGAGGGCGGCGATCTTTTCCGCTATGGCGTCGCTGCTGAGAGGGCCGGTGGCTATGACCAGCTCCCCCTCCGGGATATCCAGAGCCTCCCGGCGGATTATCTCCACATTCTCATTCTGCTCCAGCTGCTCCGTTATATAGCGGGCAAAGCCCTCCCGGTCCACTGCCAGAGCGCCCCCGGCGGCCACACGGTGTTTATCGGCGCTGTCCATAATAAGGGAGCCAAGGGAGCGCATCTCCGCTTTCAGCAATCCCACGGCATTGCTCAGCTCGTCGCTGCGCAGGGAGTTGGAGCACACCAGCTCCCCGAAGTAGGGGGAGGTATGGGCCGGACTCATCTTCTCCGGCTTCATCTCCCAGAGCTTTACCTTTATCCCTCGTTTGGCCAGCTGCCAGGCGCATTCGCTGCCTGCCAGGCCTGCGCCCAAAACTGTGACTTCTCTCATTTATTCTTCCTCTGCCGGGGCGGCTTTCTTGGCTCCGGCGGTCTTTTTCGCTGTTGTGGCTTTCTTCGTTGCTGCCGCTTTTTTGGCTGTTGTGGTTTTCTTTGCGGCGGCGGTCTTTTTAGCCTCTGTCGTTTTCTTAGCCGCTGTCTTTTTGGCGGCTGTTTTCTTGGCTGCCGGGGCTTTCTTTTCCTCGGTCTCCGCCTCGGCGGTCTGAGCGTCCCCGGTCTTTGCGGCCTTCTCCTGGGGAGTTTTCTTCTTGTACACCCGTTTGTCCTCAGGCACGAAGTTGACGCATTCCTCATTTATGCAGAAGGACTTCAGAGGGCCTCTGCCGCTGTGCTTGAACATGGTCTTGCCGCAGGCGGGACAGAAGTCCTTGGTGGGCACGTCCCAGGTGATGAAGCCGCAGTCGGTGCCCCGCTCGCAGGCGTAGAACACATAGCCCTTCTTGGAGGTGCGCTTGAGGATACGGCTGCCGCACTTGGGACATTTGCCGGGCATCTCGATGACTATGGGCTTGGTGAAGGTACAGTCCGGGAAGCCGGGGCAGGCCAGGAAGTAGCCGAACTTGCCCTTCTTCACCACCATTTGGCGGCCGCAGACATCGCAGTACTCGTCGCTGAGCACGTCGGGCACCTTCAGCTTCACGCCCTCCATGGCAGTCTCCGCCTCTTTCAGCTCCTTGCTGAAGTCCCCGTAGAAGTCTCCCAGCACCTGTCGCCACTGGGCCTTGCCGTTCTCTATCTCATCCAGCTCCGCCTCCATGTGGTTGGTGAACTTCAGGTCCACTATATCGGCAAAGCGCTCCTTCATAAGTCCGGTTACCACCTCTCCCAAAGGCGTGGGGCGCAGGTACTTGCCCTCTTTTATCACATAGTCGTGGGAGGTGATGGTGGATATGGTGGGGGCATAGGTGGAGGGGCGGCCTATACCCTTCTCCTCCATGGCCCGTATAAGGGTGGCCTCGGTAAAGCGGGCGGGGGGCTGGGTGAACTGCTGGTCCGGCAGCAGCTTCTCCAGCTTCAGCTCCTGGCCCTGGCTGAGGCTGGGCAGGGGATTTGCTATCTCGCTGCTCTCCTCGTCCTTGGCCTCCTCGTACACGGCGGTATAGCCCTTGAATTTGAGCTCGGAGTAGCTGGCCTTGAAGGTATAGCCGGCGCTGTCCACGTCCACCGCCACATTGTCATATATTGCATTGGACATCTGACAGGCGGTGAAGCGGCCCCAGATGAGCCGGTAAAGCCTATACTGCTCCTGGGTCAGGTCCTTACGCACCACTTCCGGGCTCAGCTCCACATAGGTGGGGCGTATGGCCTCATGGGCGTCCTGGGCCCCGGACTTGGTCTTGAAGGTCCTGGGCTTGCCGGGATAGTACTCGGGACCGTAGTGTTCAACTATATAGCTGCCTGCCGCCGCCAGAGCTTCCTCCGACAGGCGCAGGGAGTCGGTACGCATGTAGCTTATAAGGCCCACGCTGCCGTGGCCCGTAAGCTCCACGCCCTCGTAGAGCTGCTGGGCAATGGACATGGTGCGCCGGGGGCTCATACCTAAGCGGCGGGAGGCCTCCTGTTGGAGGGTGGAGGTAATAAAGGGAGGCGCGGGGGATTTCTGCTTCTCTCCCCGCTTCACGTTCTTGACGGTGAAGGGAGCTCTCTCCGTCTCGGCTATGACGGCGTCCACTTCCTCACGGCTGTGGAGCTCCTGCTTTTTGTCCCCCTTGCCGAAGAAGCGGGCGGTGAATCCGGCCCCCTCCTCTCCGCAGCTGAGGGCGGCGTCCAGCAGCCAGTACTCCTGGCTCTGGAAATTTCTTATCTCCTCTTCCCTGTCCACCACCATGCGGGTGGCCACGGACTGGACCCGGCCTGCGGACAGGCCCGTCTTTATCTTCCGCCACAGGAAGGGGGAGAGCTCATAGCCCACTATCCTGTCCAGGATGCGCCGGGCCTGCTGGGCGTTCACCAGGTCCTGGTCTATGCTCCGGGGATTGTTTATGCTCTCGGTGACCACCTTCTTGGTTATCTCGTTGAAGGTGACCCGCTTGGCCTTCTCGTCGTCCAGGTCCAATAGCTCCTTCAGGTGCCAGGATATGGCCTCCCCCTCACGGTCAGGGTCGGTGGCCAGATACACGGTCTTTGCTGCCTTGGACTCCTTTTTCAGTTCGGCTATCAGCTCCTTTTTGTCCCGCACCGGGATATACTGGGGCTCAAAGCCGTTTTCTATATCCACGCCCATTTTGCTCTTGGGAAGGTCCCTGAGATGTCCCATGGACGCAGTCACCTTATAATCGCTGCCAAGATATTTTTCAATGGTCTTGGCCTTTGCCGGGGATTCCACTATTACAAGGTTTTTTGCTTTTGCCATCCTGTTCTCCATTCCACGGAGCCTCCCGGCTCCGTCTCACTTTCTAATCAGATTCAGACTTATCCGCTTTCCGGC
>CASFJB010000052.1 GCA_949294945.1 uncultured Eubacteriales bacterium | reverse complement strand
TCCGCCGTCTCCTTTATGGAGCGGCCCTCCAGGTAAACACTGCTCAGCAGCCGCCAGTCCTCCCGGCTCATCAGCTCCCGCAGGCCGTACTGCTCTTCCGCTTCCCTGCCGGGAGCTGCCAGGTCCTCATCCAACGGACGAAGCCGGGTCTGGGCCAGGCTCCTGGCCCGCTGGGCGTGGAGGACGGCATAGCCCGCCGCCTTGATGAGCCAGCCCTTTGGGTTGGGGCTCTGCCTCAGGCTGTCGATTTTTTCCAGGGCCAGGACGAACACGTCCTGGGCTATCTCCTGGGCCAGCTGCTTGTCCCCCAGCTTTACAAAGGCATATTGATACAGCTTGGGATACATCTCCATGTACAGTTCTCTCAGGAAATCCTCATCCACGCTCCCACCCCCTTCTTATACAAGGATGATAACACATAAATAAATTTTGTAAATATGTCCCCTTTTGCCCTGTCTGAAGGAATATATGTTCAGGAGATACTACAGTCAAAAGGGGGAACACCCATGAAAAAGAACTTGCTCTGCGCCCTGGCGCTGCTGGTCCTCGGCCTGGCCCTGGCCGCCTGCTCCAAGGAGGGCTCCGGTCTGAGCTCCGACTCTCAGGTGACGGATGCGGCAGAGCTGTCGGAGAAAATCGTTCCTCCCAGCTACCGGCTGAGCGGGGAGCCGACAGAGGGCGGGCTCTGGCTGAGCAATAATCTGACGGCCTGGGGAGATGAAGTCTATTACATAGGCTCCGACAGCCGGGGCTATCATGTGTGCCGCTATGAGGCGGAGGCAGGGGGCGGCCCGGAGCTGTATTCCTCGGCAGAGTACATCTTTTTCGACCTGAGCCTCTCCCCGGAGGGGGAGCTGTTTGTTCTGGCCTCCCCTGCCGCCCAGGACAGCAGATATGAAATACTGCGCCTGGACGTAGACGGCAATCTGACTGGGACCTGGGCCCTGGACGCTCTGGATACGGCAGAGGCCATGGCTCCCTGGGAGCTGGAATACGCCGGGGGCAGGCTGTTCATTCTGGGCCAGGATATGCTTATTTCCCTGGAAGTGGGGGACAGTCTCAAGCCCGGCCCCTGCCTGGAGCCGGGGCCGGGGGCTCTCCTCTCCCTCAGCAGCGGCGGGGAGCTGCTCCTGGCCTATGCCAAGGGGGATGTTTTTACTCTGGAGCTCTACTCCCCGGAGAAGCTGGAGCTCATAGCCTCCGCCGATTTCAACATGTCCTTCATTGCCCTTGGCGGCGGCTTAGACGGAAAAATATTTCTTGACAGCGGCAGCGCCCTGTACTGCTACGGCTTTGATACCGGGGAGCTGACAAAGCTCTTTTCCTGGAGCAGCCTGGGCATACTCCGGGGCGGCGTGGCGGAGACGGGAGCGGGCCTGGTGTGCACCGGGCGTCTCTCCGCCAACAGCCCCTGTGCTCCCCTGCTCCTGGTGCCCGGGGAGGCCGAGGCTGCCAGCTCGGTGATACGCTTTGCCACCACCGACCCGGGAGGGCTCAACTCCGTCATCCAGGGGGCCATACGGGAGTGGAACGTTCAGAACCCCGGCTGCCCCATAGAGGTGGTGGACTATTCGGTATACGGCAGCCAGGACAGCAGCCTGTCGGCGGCCAAGCTTCTGGCGGACATGGTGGCCGGAGACATCCCGGACATCTACGACTTCTCCCTCTCCTCCATAGATACCATACCCTCCTCCGCTCAGTTTTCCCGGCGGGGGCTGCTGGAGGACCTGTACCCCTATATCGACAATGACCCGGAGCTCTCCAGAGAGGACTTCATCCCCGGCGTAATGTCCGCCATGGAGATAGACGGGGGGCTTTACGAGCTGGTGCCCTCCTTCTCCCTGGTGACTACCTTTGCCTCCTCCCGGGTGCTGGGTAACGATGCCCTGCTCACATATGATGACCTGAACTTCATGGCCGCCAACAGCCAGGATTTCGACTCGGTGTTTGATAAGTACCGCGGCCGGATGTGGCTGCTGGGGAACATTCTGGACGCCTCCGGCAGCAAGCTGGTGGACTGGACCAAGGGGGAATGTTATTTTGACTCCGACTATTTCCGAAGTCTCCTGGAGACCATGAGGGCCATTCCGGAGGAGGGGGAAGAAATGCCCTCCCCCACATTATACAAGAGTGTGAGCATGAGCACCGGGCTTTTATACTATGTCATCGCCAATGACCTGTGGATGGCCTCCACCGCTCCCCTGGCCTACGGGGAAGACTACTGCTTCCCCGGCCTGCCGGAGCTGGGCAGCGCCATATATCCCAACTGCTGCTACGGCATTTCCGCCTATTCCCAGAACAAGGAGCAGTGCTGGCAGTTCCTTCGTCAGTTCCTCACCCGGGAATACGGCTCCAGCTTTTACCTCTCCCCCCGGAAGGATGCCCTGGCCCAAAGGCTTGAGGAGACCTGGACCGGCTTCGGGCCGGAGGTACAGCAGTACCACCCCTACGGTCTGGGGGCAATGGAAAAGCTAAAGGACGTGGCCATGAACTGCACTACCGTTATGCGCCACGACCCGGAGATCTGGCAGATAGTCTACTCCCAGTCCCTGGCCTACTTTGCAGGGGACAAGAGCCTGGAGGACACGGCGGAGCAGATACAGTCCCGGGTCAGCTTGTACATGGCCGAGCAGGGCTGAGGGCTTAGCTTAGCGGCAAATATATAAGGCGGCGCTCCGTCTCAGCCTGGACAGAGCGCCGCCTTATGTGATTTTCTGCTATTTTTGGCGGTTTCTGGAACTTAATCAAAGCTTAAAGCGTCAGAAAATAAATGGGAAAAACGAATAGAGACCCTGAGAACGGATTTTAAAAGGGAGGCCCAAACATGAAAAGGTTTATGTCTATAATCCTGAGTCTGGCCCTGCTCCTGCTGCTGACGGCCTGCGCCTCAGACGAGATGGAGGACGGGGCAGACGGCTCTCCGGCCGCCGCCACGGCTGCCGAAACGGCCATGCGCTGGGACAGCAGCACTATCGAGCTGCGCCCCTTCGGTTACGGCAGTCAGGTGGAGGCTCTGGCCGTGGAGGGCGGCAAGCTCTATGCCGCCGGGGAGAAGAAGGGCAGTCTCGCCCTGGCTTCCCTTGAATATCAGCCGGAAGAGTGGGATGTCAGCTTTGGCGAGCCCTGTGCCCTGGCCCTGCCGGAGGATGCCGGCCAGTTCCTGATCTCGGGCCTGAGCTGCCTTGACGGCAAGCTTTACCTGCTGCTGTGTCCCCCGGAGGGATACGGCAGCCCGTATGCCTTCTATCAGCTGCTTATATTTTCCGGCGACGGCAGCCTTGTGGAAAGGCTGGAGCTGGACCTGGGGCCGGACGCCTTTGCCCGGGACATTCTGGCTCTCCCCGACGGGCGCTTATGCATAGTATGTACCGACTGTCTCAGGACCTTTGAGGCAGACGGTACTCCCCACCGTGTCCATGTCCTGCGGGGTGAGCTTGGCCAAGCTTTCCTGCTGGGCGGGCGTCTGGCGGTGCAGTACATAGACGGCGACAGCGGAATACCAATGCTGAGTCTGGCGGACGAAGAGTTGGAAAGTTTTCTTCCCCTGGAGCTTAGCGCCCAGCTGGGGCCGCTGGTCTCAGGCGCCGGGAGCATGGAGGGCCCGGCCTGTCTTAACACCGGCGAGGCTCTGCTCAGCCTGAGCCCCGACGGCACGCTCAGCCGCATATTCGGCTGGTACGAGCTCACCGGGGACTATGGATATAACTACAGCCGGGTGCTGCCCCTGGACGAGAACAACTATCTGCTGCTGGAGAGTGGGAGCGGACGGCTGAGCCGGCTGCATATCGAGCAGGTGCCGGACAGCCGCACGGAGCTTAGGGTGGCCCTATACAGCCAGAACACCCTCACGTCGGACCAGCTCAAGCGGGCGCTGGAGCAGGTCTCCCCCGACTACCGGATAGAGCTCAGCTGCTATGACAGCGGCCAGGAGGGCCTGGTGCGGCTCATGGCCGAGCTGGAGAGCGGGGAGTGCCCGGAGCTCATCATCAGCGAGGGCTATCTTCTGAACCCCTCCCTGGGGGCCGACCTCTACCCCTTTATCGACGCCGACGAGGAGCTGAGCAGGGAGAGCTTTCTGCCACTCATGCTCCGCAGTCTGGAGAGGGACGGTGAGCTGCGGCAGATATGGGGCTGCTTTGGGCTCACGTCCTTCCTGGCCTTCGGCCCTCTGGCCCAGGCCCCGGAGGACATCAGTCTGGCAGGGTGCGGAGCCTATCTTGAGCAGCAGGGCTATGACGGTCCCCTCTTCGACTCCTACATGACCGGGGAGCAGCTTCTTGGCAGCCTTGCCGTCAATCTTATCGCCGCGGCCCGAAACCAGGAGACCGGCGCCTATGAGCTGGACAGCGAAAGCCTCCGGGAGGCTCTGGAGCTCTGCGCCTCACTGCCTGCGGAATTTGATATGGAGAATATGGAGGATATGGTAAACTCCCAGGTCCTCAGCCGCCGGGATATAAGCCCTGAATATCTGAACTATCTGGAATCCCAGGACACGGCCTACAGCTTTCTGGGCAATTACGGAGACAGTCTCTCCACGGTGTCCGCCTATTACAGGAGCAGCTACATGATACCCCAGGGCTGCGAAGATAAGGAGAAGGCCTGGGCCTTTCTCCGGGAACTGCTGTCCCCGGAATATCAGCTGGAGCAGTGCTCCAACGGCTACAGCGGGTATCCCACAAACATCGAGGCCCTTGACCGGCTGCTGGGAGATTTCATAAGTCGGGAAGGGGCTCAGAAGCTGCTGGAGCTTGTGGACGCCGCCGCCGTCTCCGATTATGACGCCTACCAGATGAAGAGCATCTTCATGGACAGCCTCAGGCCCTGGCTTTATGGGGATCATGATCTGAACCAGGCCCTGGCGGCAGCCCAGAGCAAGCTCAACCTCTACCAGGCGGAGAGAGGCGCTTGAAGATGTAATTCAACACCTCCGTTGGTCATTCAATTGGCGCATTTATTCAGGCTTTTCCTGGATGGCCCATGCAGATGCTGCTCGGGTCTTTTTCACTAAACTTTTTCTTCTAGACTCATTAACCCGATATTTACGGCTCTAAGCATACTGCTGAAGTGTCTGTTGCTGCTGTTATCTATGGTCATATTCATGCTTGCCTACAGCAACCCGGCCACCACCCTGTTAGGTCTACGGGTGAATTTCCATAAGCTCGGCAAAGGTTTTTAAATGGAACATTGATATCATCTATACTTCCTATGTTTACCGTATGCAAATAGCTCACAGATTTTTCCCGACAGGCAAATTCCCCCCGAGAATGTTTTTTTCAGGCCATTTTTAAAACCTCCTACACAGTGCTTCTATTCCACACCATGCAGGAGGTTAATATAAATCTTGGTACCGTATTAAAAGATCTGGCAGGCAACAAAGCACCTATATTACGCCGGCCCTGTAACAGAAAATATATTCTCTTCGTTGCAGCTGGTGATAACAAATTATAATAATACTTCTATCTTTTCAACCTTTTTCCTAAGCTTTCGTGATTAATTTAACCAGATCACGAGTTGAATGCGTAATTCCAATCCATCCCAGTAGGCCAATAAGGAGGAAGAAAGGTGCATAGATAAAAAAGTATCTCGCCCTGGCTTCAAAAATTGTCTGGAATAAGACCGATCCAATTAAAGACAGGACAGCAACTTGTACTACAGCATATTCTCTAGAATTTTTACACTTATAAAATATAATCCCCATAGATGTAAACAGCATTGTAATCCAAACAAGCTGCTGGAAAGTTGAAAAAAGTCCATAGTAGTTTCCGTATGTATAAAAGATATTTTTTAGTAATGGAGAGACAAACTGATTTCTGTCTTCCAGAAGCTCACGATAAAATACACCTTCAAACCCCCAAGAATAGGTTCCATCACCAAAATTTGCCAGTGTTTTCTTGCAAATAAGCTTTATTAGGCCCGTTACTCCCATTTCTTCAATCCGGCTTTGAATGGTGTGCAAGTTAGCTGCATTACGGTCATTCGCAGTGGCAAATGACGCTGAGAACTGTACGTCATACTCACTATAAACTCCATTTGTCTCTTTGTTCAACCCCATCATCAAGTAATGTCTGATGCCAAATGCACTATCCTGATGAACAGTAATTCCCAGGGAAGGGACAATACATAAACTGAATATTGCCATTCCCAATAGTATCCCTCCTGCTGCGTAGGCAAGCTTCTTCAAATATGCCAGTATTTTCTGTTTAAGATGTCCACAAAATGCTCCTACACCTTCACACATTGCCGCTGCAATAAGTACAATTGCACACTGGGGTTTCATTTTAAATCCGATGTATGTAAATAATCCAATTACGAACCATTTAAAAAAAGCATATTTTCCATTTTGAGTTTTTTGATACAACCTGAGAATCCCTAGCGGTACGCACAGCAACATTGCATCTGTATAAGGTATGCTAAGCCAGGGATTCAGTGCAATATACACCGCATAAACCGCCCATCCCCAGTAGGCATATTCTATTTCTGTAATATCTCTGATAATTTGAAACAGCATGTAACCTGTCCAGCATGAAAGAGCACACTGGAATAAAATAGCACAGTACGTATACTCATGCACAGAACCAATTTGAAAAGCCACCTTGTAGAGCACAGACAAGAGCCAAGTAATTGCAATATTATTTGGATACCGATCATAATACCATGTAGCCCAGTCTGTAGGTGCATTTGAAGCAATACAAGCAGCTGTGGTACTGACTGATTCTGCATCCCAGTCTGTTAAAAAATACATATTAAAAAAAACGTAAGCCTGAATAAAAAACAGTCCAATGGACAAGTGGACGATATATTTTTCAGACAACACACTGCTTATAGTCAGCTTTGGCAGCCTTCGATAAAGGCATAGAGCAAAAGAGAGAATTATCACACCGAGTAAAAGCAATGCGCCATTTGGAAGAAGAAAGCTTTTCTTGCCAACATACCACGTGCCCATTTGGAAAAAAAGCATCAGCGATAACACCAAAAACATAAACAGTGTCCATAATATTCCCCAGTTAAGTGTGATTCTCTTTTTCATACTATCTTCCCCATTCGTTTATGCATCATTGAGCTTTCAAAATCAAAAGCAAGCAGTACCTCTTAACTGCCCAATAACATACCCCACTCAGCATTTTTTCTATGAAATAAGTTCTCCAGACTCTATCTGTGAATTAAAGATTCGCACATTCTTGACTAACGTATCCGTTCATAAATCTAAGCTTTTCCCCATTGCATCGCAATGCATTTGTATTTTGCACAGCTGAGGATAATCGGCTAATATACAATTCTTTTTTGATAGCTTATATTCTGATGTATTAAATTTTGGAACTTCGCATATACCCGCTTGACATCCACAGAAACATACTGAACTGACCCGGACAGCCAATATATAAAAGAATAACGCTCCTAGGTATAGATGTCAATGGCAACAGAATTGTTTATTTTTCCTTGAATATTGAAAGATTCGGGATGTTACTCATACGACAATATAAAAACTATCTGAGCACGAAGTGGTATCTAATCTTGGTGCCGTTCTATCCACTCTTTCGTAATGTACTGCATAGCCGGATACAGTATTTTCGCAGACTTTCCTCTGTCATAAACATAGATTTGAACTTCGTTACATTGCAGAGCTGATGTTTAAGACCATCGCTGGTAGATTACTCTCCATACTTTCTTTGAATACTTAATGTCCCTGCTTAGTTTAGCCCGGTTGGCTCGTCAAGGTTTGGATCTTTTCAAAATTATTTGTCTGAACATTATAGACGGGTTTGCCCGGCCGGACCAGGCCATTCTGGAGATAATGCTCCGGGAGAGCGAGGCCTTCTACTCCGGGGCCGCGACGGCCAGGGAGGCGGCGGAACGGATACAGTCCAGAGCCGGTATATACCTCTCGGAACAATACGGATAAGCAAACAAACTTGCCCCGGCCTCACGGCCGGGGCATGGTCTGTTTATGATGATCTCAAACTTTTACCGTCCTGCCCCTGTAAAAGGGGACGCTCAGCAGCATCACAAAGGCAAAGACCATCAGGTACCACACCACGCCCATACGATGGGCAAAAACGGAAGCTATGACCATGAAGATGCAGCTGAGTATGGCCAGGCTTGGCATCACAAAGCGTTTCACCGGATGCAGGCCCTTTTCCCTTATCATCATCACCAAGAAGATGGGGATATACAGGGCGTAGATAGTGATTATAGGCAGCTCCGAGGAATCAAAGCGAAGAGGGGCAAACCAGCCCTCGGTGAGATTTGCTCCGTAGAAATAGAACAGCCACAGGGCACAGACCATAACGCCTGCCACCGCCGAGTTGCCGGGTACGTTTGTGCGCCTGTCCACCTGGCTGAATGTCTCTGGGCTGGGGCCCTCTCCCCTGGCAGCCAGGGCATATAGGCCCCTGGTGGAGGCCAGCATCAGGCCGTTGAGGGTGCCCAGGCAGGATATGACCACCAGCACGAAAAGGCCCACTCCTGCCGCTCTGCCGAAGATATTTTCAAAGGCCAGCTTGGCTCCCGCCTCGCCGCTCGCCATCATGTCGGCATTGGAGGCTCCCCCGGCCAGGCCTATATAGTACAGGATATACACCGCCGCAACTATCAGCGTCCCCAGTACCAGGGCAATGGGGAGATTGCGCCTGGAATTTTTCAGCTCCGCATTTATGCTTGTGGCAATTATCCAGCCCTCATAGGCAAAGGCCGTGGCCACCATGGCGGTGAAGAGGGCCGCTCCCCTGCCCTGGGCCACCGGCTCCACCACAGTGACAAAGTTCTCCACCGTCATACCGCTGCCAAGGCCCGCTACAGTGCCTACCACCGCCATGAGCAGCAAAGGCACCAGTTTGATTACCGTAGTCGTCACCTGGAATTTTCCCGCCAGTATGGGGGAAAGGGCGTTCATGGTATAACTGCCCACCAGGAACAGGCAGGCCAGGGTCATCACCGGACCTCCGGTGATATCCAGGCCCAGCAGCACCCCAACATAGCGGGCAGACACCCAGGCCAGCACCGAGGTCATCGCCGGGTAATATATAAAGGTGGCAAACCAGCCCATGAAATAGGCGTAGCCCTTGCCCAAAGTGGCTTCGGCATAGTCCACTATGCCGTTTATATTGGAATAATGTGTAGCCATGACCGAGAAGGTGTAGGCACAGATGACCATTATCGCTCCACCCAGAGCCCAGGCCAGGATGCCCAGGGGCAGGTCTCCTCCCGTTGCCGACAGTACCTTCTCCGCTTTAAAGAAAACGCCGCTGCCAATAACGATGCCTACCACCATGGCAATGGCGGTTATAAGTCCGTATTTCTCCTTCAGCTGCTTGTCCATGCCCTCTCTCCTTTTGTATTTAATCCGGCTGCAAATGCCGGCATTTTTTATATTTTAAAGGATTGAAGTGACAAGTTCAATATACACTTAGGCGGCTTAAGTCGCAATAAAGCTGCTTTTTTCCGCCGGTTTTCCTTAATTATCCAGAAAAAAATCCGGGGACAGGAAGAAGCCCTTCCGTCCCCGGCGATCAGGTATTCTCTTTTTTCTCTCCCCTGTCAGCGCCAGGCCTTCACGTCCAGCAGCTCTATGTCCTTGGAGATGTAGCTGTCCTTCAGCTCGTAGTCGTTGGAATAGTCGGTGGAGAGGTATTTCTTGTTGTCGTCGGCGAAAACGGTGGTAACGACGGCATTATCTCCCAGCTTTTCCTGGGCCATGACGCAGCCGATGAAGTTGGCCCCGGAGGATATGCCCACGCCTATGCCCAATTTTTCCGCCAGCATCCGGGCCATGATTATGGAGTCCACATCGTCCACGGAGACTATATCGTCCAGCTCATCCAGCTTCAGTATGCTGGGGATGAACTCATCGGATATGCCCTGTATGCGGTGCTTCCCCACCTTATAGCCGGTGGAGAGAGTGGGCGAATTCAAAGGCTCCAGGGGATAGATGCGGCAGGCGGGGTTCTCTTTTTTCAGCCTGCGGCCTATGCCCATTATGGTGCCGCCGGTGCCCACACCGGCCACTACGCCGTCGGCCTTCAGTCCCATCTCCGCCAGCTGCCGGACTATCTCCTCCCCGGTCATGAAGTAGTGGGCCCGGGCATTGCTCTCGTTGGAAAACTGCCTTGGCAGAAACACTCCGCCGACTTTATAGAGCTCCTCCGTCATGGCGATGGAGCCCAGAAAGCCCCCCTCCTCCTTGGACACCAGCCGCACCTGAGCGCCGTAGCTCTTCATAAGATTGATGCGCTCCTTGCTCATCCAGTCCGGCATGTAGATGGTCACGGGATGACCCAGGTAGCTGCCGATGGAGGAAAAGGATATGCCCGTATTCCCGCTGGTGGCTTCGGCAATGAGGTCGCCGGGATGTATCTCCCCTTTCTCGTAGGCCTGCTTTAAAATGTAATAGGCCACTCTGTCCTTTATGCTGCCGGTGACGTTGAAGTATTCCGCCTTGGCAAAGAGCCGGCGCTGCCTGCCCTTATAACTGTAATATATTTCCAGCAGAGGGGTATTGCCCACCAGAGCGGCCACTCCCTCAAACTTCTGTCTGATAATTTCGTCCATATATAGATTATCCTCCAAGCCCGCAGTTTTCTTCGTTGGGCAAAATACGGTATTCTGTATTTTATGTTTTACTTATATGACGGCAATATATGCCATTATATGAGTCGGGACAGGAGGCTGCCACAAAGGCCGCAGGATTCAGCCCAAAGCCACATCCAGAGCCATCATGACGGTAAAGCCGGCGGCAAAGAACACGGTGCCCAGATTGGAGTGATTTCCCTGGGCCATATCGGGAATGAGTTCTTCCACCACCACATATATCATTGCCCCTGCCGCAAAGCTCAGTGCGTAGGGGAGGACAGGCACCATTATCCCCGCCAGCAGTATGGTCATGGCGGCGCCCAAAGGCTCCACCACTCCCGAGGCCAGGCCGTAAGCGAAGGCTTTTATCTTGGACAGGCCCTCGGCCCTCAGGGGCATGGAGATGATAGCCCCCTCAGGGAAATTCTGAATGGCAATACCCAAGGACAGGGCCAGAGCCCCGGCCAGGGAGATATCTCCATTCCCGGACAGCCAGCCGGCGTAGACCACTCCCACAGCCATGCCCTCAGGCAGGTTATGGAGAGCCACAGCCAGGGTGAGCATGGTGCTCCTCCCCAGGCTACACTTGAGCCCCTCAGCCTCACCGCAGTCCGCATGGAGGTGTGGCACCAGCCGGTCGAGACAGAGAAGGAAGATCACCCCCAGCCAAAAGCCTGCTGTGGCGGGCAGAAAGGCCCACTGCCCCAGAGATGCGGCCTGCTCCATTGCCGGTATCAGCAGGCTCCACACGGATGCAGCCACCATGACCCCGGCGGCAAAGCCCGCCAGGGCTCTTTGCAGGGCCAGGCTCAGAGATCCCTTCATGAAGAACACGCAGGCCGAACCGGCCGCAGTGCCCGCCAGAGGGATGAGCAGTCCTTTTATCACATCCGCAGTCATTGTCTGTCTCCTTTGCAGTCTTTCCTTTGCTATCCACCTCAGATTACCAGAAACCAAAGATTTGTCAATACGACAAAGTTCCCTTTCTGTCCATAACCCGGCTTTCCCGCAGCTCTCCGGATACAAAAAGCCATGTCTGCGCCCTTCCCCGGAGCTTGACAGTTCAGCGGCCTCATAATAAAATATGAAATTGTACAACTCAATCTGTTTTCTGAGAGGTAATTTATGAGTCAGCTGGATATACTGCATATTCTCGAACAGGTAAAGAGGGGCGAGCTGGAGCCCGCCCAGGCCATCACCAAGCTTAAGATGGAGCCCTTCCAGGACCTGGGCTTTGCTAAGGTAGACCACCACAGAGAGCTGCGCCAGGGCGTGGCAGAGGTCATCTACGGCGCCGGCAAGAGCACTGAGCAGATCTGCTCCATAGCCTCCGCCATGCTGCAGCGGGGCCAGAAAACCATACTGGTCACCCGTATCGACAGCGCTGCCGCCGCAGAGATAGCCAAGATTCACCCCCTGGACTATAACCAGGCGGGACAGATTGGCGTAATCGGTCCCCTGCCGGAGCCGGACGGAGACGGCAGCATAGTCATTGCCACCGGCGGCACCAGCGACATCCCCGTGGCCGAGGAGGCGGCGGTGACGGCCATGGCCCTGGGCAACAAGGTCACAAAGCTCTATGATGTGGGAGTATCCGGAGTGCACCGGCTGCTGCACAATCTGGAGCCTATAATGAGCGCCCGCTGCATCATAGCAGTGGCGGGG
>CASFJB010000051.1 GCA_949294945.1 uncultured Eubacteriales bacterium | reverse complement strand
AATAAGCCATATTAAATCTTATAGGTGTCATCTACGCCATATTATAATGGCATAGATGATGAACAAAGTAATTAGTGATATTTGTTATCACTTGGAGCAGATAGTGGGAATTGAACCCACACAGTAACCTTGGCAAGGTTATATTCTACCATTAAATTATACCTGCATATATTATAACTAAATAAATTCTGGTGGGTTATGAAGGACTTGAACCTTCTACCCCTACATTAAAAGTGTAGTGCTCTACCTGATGAGCTAATAACCCATATATTATTTTCATAAATCTTTGTAATTCAATTATTATTTAAAAACAAATCAGAGTTGGGTAAAGGAGTTGAACCTTTTAGGTTAGGCGGGCAGCATGAGCAGCACCAACATAAGCACTCTCACGTCATACCTCCTATCAGTTTAAGCATGCTGATTATAAGGGGCATGGACACCCCAATGGCACAGAGGGTACCTGCCAGATCAAGTGCCGCAGCGGCAGAGCTCTGGGAGGCGTCCCGGCATAGTTCGGTGCTTATCTTGGTCACCGCTCCTATGCCCACGCATTTTAGCACCGGCGTTATCATCACGTCGGCGCTGCCGCTGATTTTTTTTACCGCTGCCGCAAGTTCCGTGATGCTGGATGCAAAGCTCATTGCGGCAGTCAGGATAATTACAATGGCTGCGGCGCTGAGCACCACGGACATCTCCGGGTTTGTCCGCTTTATCAGCAGGCAGATAATGCAGCTGAGCAGGGCTGCAGAGGCACATTTTATAATTATGTCCATAGGCTAAAGACCGAACAGCGACTTTATCATGGTGAAAAGCTCGCTTATTTTCTGGACCACTATCATCAGCACCACCACCAGAGCGGTGATGCTGGTCATCAAGGCCTGCTCGTCCCTTCCTGAGCGCTGGAGCAAAATGTTAAGTACCGCCACCAGTATTCCTATGGCGGCTATCTTGAAAATCAGGTCGACATCCATGCTTTTCTCCTAAATAAGTACTATAAGCAGCAAGGCGCCCAGAGAGCAGGCCAGGCCGAGACCCATTCTTTTCCTCTCCGGCAGCCTGGCGCTGCAGGCAGACTCCCGGCTTTCCAGCATGCCTATGCAGCTGTCCAAGTCACCCAGCTGTCTTGATAGCTCGTAGCGGCCCAGACTTCGCCCCAGGGTCCGCAGAGGCTGGGCGTCCGCCTCATCCAGAGCGGGAAGAGCTGCCTCAAGGCTCTCCTTCCATATTACGCTGAACTCCTTTTCTCCCAGCTGCTCCAGTCTGGAACACAGTTCCCCGGCAAACAATCCGGCGGCTCCGCCGCTGCTGTGGCTGAAGCGCTCCATAAGCTGGGGCAGAGGCGCGGCTCTGCTCTCAAGCTCTCCCCGCATTTCCCTGAGCATTTGTAAAAGCGAGCGCAGGCTGCTTAGCTTTCTGTGCTCACCGGCCACATAACTCAGCCCCAGAGTCAGAGAGCCTCCGGCTATCAGCAGAGCTCCAAGCAAGTGCAGCGTCATAACTTTTCCAGCAGGTAACGGCGCTTGTCCCCGTCCCTGTATATAGTCAATATGTTCCTGAAAAACCCCATATCAAAAAAGCTCCTGTACATTGGCCTTTTGAGCATGTCCTGCCGCTCCCTGCCGTGAGCGCTGGCCAATATGCTTACGCCGCAGCCTATTATCTGCTCAATTACCTTGCTGTCCTCCTCACGGCTAATCTCGTCCATGGCTATCACCTGGGGGTTCATACCCCTCAGCAGCATGCTTGCTCCCAGCTCCTTTGGCACCCCGGTGAGCACATCGCTGCACCGTCCCAGATCGAAGCTGCCTGAGGCAGACAGCTCACAGCGCTCGTCCAGCACGGAGACTCGTGTTCCCCTCTCCGATATGACCCTGATAAGCTCCCTGAGCAAGGTCGTTTTTCCCACTCCCGGAGGCGAAATTATCAGAGTGTTCTCGATCCCCTCCTCCGTAAGCTTGTCTATGAAGCTGCTGCAAATACCTCTGCACTCCCTGGGCAGACGTATGGCCAGGGAGCTGTATTCCCGGAAGCCCAGCAGCTGGCCGCCGTTCATGGCCGCTTCTCCGCACAGACCTATGCGCAGGCCTCTGTAACTTATATAGCCGTTGACCATGGCCGGTGCAGCCGAATGCAGGGATGCACCGGTGGCTTTTTCCAGCACCTGCATAAGCTCCTCTGCTTTCAGCTTGGCCCCGCCGGCCTCCGTCTCCCGACCGTTAATCACCAGGGAGAGCTGCCGTCCCACCCTCAGACGGATCTCTTCGGCCTGAGTCCTGCCGCAGCCGTACAGAAGCTCCCTCAGCCGGGCAGGCAGCAGTTGGCAGGCTATTTTAAAGCTGTCCATCCTATCACTTCCTTGAAACACTCTATGCTGCCGGGAGATGAAATATTCTTGAAACCTGGGGCCGTATGTGTTATCATTTCTAAAAAGATTTTATCGGGAGGAACGCATATGCAAATGAAAATCCTGGGCGGCGGAGCCCTTATGGTGCTGGGCTGGTTGTGGTTCTATTTCTTTGTCCGCCAGTTCCTGTTTAACTTCTTTACCGCCTACCCTCTTATAAAAAAGATGCAGGCTGCAAAGGACGACCTTATAGCTATAGGTGCAAGACGCTATACCGCCGTATCCGTAGTCAGCTGCGCTGTGGTCTGCGCCATAGTCATTGCCATAGTGGCCATCTTCTGCCCCTGGTACTTTATCCTCTGCTTCTTCGGAGGAGCCCTGGTGGCTCTGGTTATGTTTCTGCCCCTCCTGGGCCCAAGCAACCGTGCCATGTTCGACAGCTTCTGCTCCACCTATTACCGCTTTGTCCCTGACGACGAGCTGCGCACCGCCATGTACAACAAAAAGCCCAGCCAGATGAAGGTACGTCTCCATGATATGGGTGTGAGCGCCGACTTTATCCCGGAGTTCAAAAAATAATTCAGCTATACATAACGGCAATATAAAAGGCAAAGACCGAAAGAAACGGTCTTTGCCTTTTTGCTGCAAATTTTAACTTATCTTTTGCGGATTATTATTTTTATAAAGTTCAGATATCTTCCGGCGCCGGCCTCCAGGGCCTTTCTGTCCTGCCGGGCGTAGGGATTGTCCTGCCTGAGCCAGTCCTGCCACACCTGGTCCATGCCCTCCATCTGCCGAACTGCAAGCAGGTCTATGCCCCGGGCGGCACTGAGTATTGCCCGCCAGTAGTGCACATCATGCATATAGTCCAGCTGGTCCGGGTTCCAGGAAAACAGCAGCTCCCGGGGCAGATTTTGGTGGCAGTCCTTGACCATGCCGGGGATGGCGATGTAGATATATCCACCGTGGCGAACATAGGGCAGAAGCTTTTCATTGAGAAAGTTCTTGTCCCGTCCAAAATAGTGGTAGGAATCCACACACAGCACCGCATCGAAACTTTCCGGAGCAAAGGGCAGGGCCAGAGCGTCCGCCTTAACGGCTCTTATTTTGTCCGGGCCGAAGCCCTGGGAGAGGAAGAAAGCCGCATTATCCTCCGGCTCGCTCCACAGATCTGCGGCAACTACCTTGAAGCCGTATTCCCTGGCCAGGAACAGGGATGTAAGTCCCCTGCCGCAGCCAAGGTCGCAAACCGTGCCGCCCTCCCTTATCAGGTTGCCCTCCAGCAGTTCCTCCGCCAATTTCAAAGGGTTTGGGCCCATCATCATGGCCATGTATCCGTCCTGGGAATATTTGCTGCTTTTGGGGTAACGCAGTTCGGGTTTTGCCGGAGCAGTCGAAACAGGTATTGCAAGAACTCGGCCCTGCTTTTCCAGAGAAGCTACAAAGTTCTCCATGTGCTCTTTCAGGCAGACTGCCAGTTCTCCCGGGTCTCCCCCGCCGTCAAAGAGATTGATCAAAGTGAATACCGGCGCACAGAATTCCAGGGACAAAGTCCTTGGGCTTAGGCTTCCGCAGCCGTCCTCACCCATGGCAGCAAATATTTTCTCCGTATAGTCCAGGATTCCGGAACCGAAATAGCGCTGATGCAGAGCATTCATCTCCGGGTTCCTGTAGCGCTCAAGGGAGACAAGCTTTCTGAAGCGTGAAGCAAACTCATCCTCAGTCCAGTATACAAACTGGGCCATAGTATAAGCGCAGAGCTTCTCAACACCGGTGTTTTTAAATCTCTCCGGCATGCCTTCCAGAAGATCACCGGGCAAATCAAAACGCCGGGCATTGTCATAATTCTGCCGCTCCATGCGCTGGACTATGCTGTCGAATATTGCCCGCTTATTCAAGTAGTGCTTATATAAGGCGCCTTTGGTGATTCCCAACTCATCGGCAATCATGCTGACGGAGACTGCTTCAAAGCCGTCTCTTGCAAAAAGCTTCAAAGCGCTGCATAAAATTTTTTCTTTTGTGTCCATAGTTTTTGATGCAGGTAAACGACCGTTTACCCGGCTTGCTTGATTGAATTATTGTACTTTTCCCGGCCAGGGGCGTACATCGTTTTTGTTTACCAAATAGGCCTTATCGGCCAGGTCTGCCATTGGACTGTCTGTCAGAGAGTCGGAATAGAAGTTTTCTGTTGAGGCTTCCGGATAAGCCTCTCTGAATCTGCGGACCTTTTCCTTGTCATGGCAGTTTTCCCCGCTTATTTTCCCGGTGTGCTTATCCATACGGGTGCCAATAAGTCCCACACCCAGCTCCTTGCATATAGGCGCCAGAAGGAACTCCGGGGAGGCGGAGATTATAAGGTCGTCCTCCGCTTTCTGGGCCAGATACCATGGCGCTATACGCCTCTTGTTTTCTTCCCAGAACCGGAGCACAGCCGCATCAATGTCAGGGATCTTGGGCAGGAAGGAAAAGAGCTGTTCCTTCAGCAGCTTTGCCGACAGCTCTCCGCGTTTGTAGGCAACTGCCTTCGCCAGGGATTTGGGAGCCGTTGGCAGAACGGCTCCCGGAAAGTTCTTCAGGCAATAGATGTAGAAAGTGTAGGAACTGTCGGGATAAAATATGGTCTTGTCAAAGTCATAGGTGTTCATATAGTCACTCTGCGTAATAGACGTAATTGGCCTTTCTGGGTTTCATCTCAGGGGCCTCGTCGGCATAGCCCAGGATGCAGTTGCCCACGCCTACATAGTCCCCTTCTACGCCCCATTTTTTCAGCAGAGCTTTGCCTTCTTCAGTCTCAAACACTTCTTTTGCCCGGTTTATCCAGCAGGAGCCCAGGCCCAGGGCACTGGCGGCGTTCATCAGGTTGCCCATGACCAGGCTGCCGTCCTGCACGGCAAAACTGCTGTCTGCCTGGGCCAGGACCACCAGCACGGTGGGGGCGCCGTAGAAAGGATCGGCGGTGGAGTTTCTCACTTGGGCGTTCAGCTTGGAGAGGTAGGACACATCTTCCCTGTTCTGCACCACGATAATAATGGGAGACTGCCTGTTCATGCCGGTGGGCGCGCATACTCCCGCCTTTATCACAGCCTCAAGTTCCTCCCGGCTTATCTGCTGGGCTTTGTACTTTCTGATGCTGCGTCTTTCGTAAATGGCTTTCAATGCTTCGTTCATGTTTTTTACTCCTTCCATGACTTCATAGGCCTAAGAGAATTTATAAGGCTCAAAATTACAACGCCGCTGTCTACTACCGCAGCTGCAGCGATAGGCACGAACCCAAGGGCGCTGCCTGCCAGCAGAGCAAATTTGGCAATCAGGGCAAGGCCGGTGTTTTCCTTCACGATAAGGTGGGTAAACCTTGCCATTTTTACAGCCAAAGGCAGCTTGCCAATATTTTGGTCCATGACCAGCACGTCGGCATTGTGGAAAGCTTCTTCACAGCTCATAGCCCCCATAACAATGCCCACATCGGCTCTTTGAAGTATCGGCGCATCGCTGGCGCCGTCTCCGACAAAAGCCACTGTGCCTATGCCGCCCTTGTTGCTGATAAGATACTCCACGGCAGCCAGCTTGTCCTCCGGCCTGAGTTCTGCCTTGAGCATGTCAAAATTGAGTTTGGAGCCCAGGGGTCTTGCTACAGAGAGCACATCTCCGGTGAGCATCACCGTCTTGCTCACGCCCTGTACCCTCATGTTCTCCAGAGCGTCAAAGGCTCCGCGGCGCACCTTGTCGCTCACCAGTATATGTCCGCAGTATCTCCGGTCCACCGCCACATGTACCGCAGAACCGCTGCGGTTGGGAACTTTATAGCCTATACCGTTTTCCTCCAGAAGGGCGGCATTGCCTATAAGCACTTCCTTGCTTCCTATGTAAGCCTTCACTCCGCGGCCTGGAATATCCTCGGCCCGCACGTCTTTGGCATCCACGATGGCGCTGCTGGCCTGCCGGATTGCTCTTGCTATGGGGTGCTGGGAATACATTTCCGCAGCTGCGGCAATGCCCAGCAGTTCCCGCTCCCCCAGGCCCTCAGGTACCACGTCGGTCACGGCAAAGCGGCCCTCGGTTATGGTTCCGGTCTTTTCAAAGACAAAGGTGTCCGCGTTGGCAAGGCTCTCCAGATAGTCAAAGCCTTTTATCAGCACACCGTTTTCCACGGCGCTGCCCAGACCGCCGAAGTAAGCCAGAGGCACCGACAGCACCATAGAACTGGGGCAGGATATAAGCAGAAAGACGGCGCCCCTGTGTATGTATTCCAGCCACTGGCCGTTGAATATAGGCGGAACCAATGCGATAAGTACTGCCAGGATCAGGACTCCGGGAGTAAAGTACTTCGCAAAAGTAGCTATGAGCTTTTCCTGTCGGGACTTGTTTTCCGGGGCATTTTCCGCAAGCTTCAGAATTTTGCTCACCGTGGAATCGGCGTAGCTTCTGTCCGTCCTGATCCTTATGGGGCTGGTGATATTTATGCAGCCGGAGAGCACCCGGTAACCTGCGGTAACAGCTACAGGCTCGGTCCTCCCCGCAAGGGGCGAGCAGTCTATAGTGCTTATTCCGTCCACAATAATGCCGTCAAGTGGTATGCGCTCGCCCGGCTCCACAAGGATGATGTCCCCTACGTTCACATAGTCCGGAGTAACGGAAAGCACACCCTCCGCCGTCTCCACGCTTGCACTGTCCGGCCTGATGGTCAGCAGCTGGGAAAACTGCTTTCTGCCCCGCCTTACGGCGTAAGACTCTATGATATGGCAGAGCCTGAACAGCAGCATTATCAGCACTGCTGCCAGAGGCTGCCCGATGGCGTAGGCAACAGCGGAGGCCAGAGTACAGGCCAGAGCTTCGCCGAAAAGCTCCCTTTGGGAGATACGTTCAAGTGCTTTCAGTATCACATCAACGCCGGCAATAAAATAGGGCAGCAGAAAGCTCAAGGTCCGGAGCCATCCGCTGGTAGGCAAAAACCAGAGCAGAGCAGACAGTGCGGCAGCCAGCAGTGGTACGACAACATCCCCGGCCCGTAGCTCCCGGTATTTTTTTACCTCTTTCCTGCGGGCTGTGCGTCTCTGCACCGGGCGCTCCACAGACTCTATCTGTTCGGCCTTCTCTGTATACTCCCGCTCCACGGTCTCCACTGGAACGGCTCTGGGGGCCTGGCGTGACGGACGCTCCTTGGCTTTATATATCTTTACGTCGTCATCCGGCTCATGCATGCCGTAATTAACAAAATCCTTGCTCATCGATTCACTCCTCTATGTGTTCAAGCCCCTGGTTGATAATGCCGAAAATATGGTCGTCCGCCAGGGAATAGAACACGGTCTTCCCGTCCCTCTTGTATTTCACAAGGCGGTTTGCCCGCAATGTCTGAAGCTGGTGAGACACAGCCGAGTGGGACATGCCCAGCTGCTTTGCAATATCCAGAACGCATTTTTCTCCGTCCAGAAGCGCATATAATATCCTTATCCTGCTGGTATCTCCAAAGACACGGAAGAACTCCGCCAAGCCGGACAGTCTGTCCTTATCCGGTGCGGCACCGCTGCTGAGCTTGCGTTCCATACACACTCACCTCAAATATGTTTATCTGCTCATATGAACATGATAGAACCGAGGCACAGATTTGTCAATAGACGAAAATGCAGAAATTGCCTGAAATCGGATGAATAACTTTTTCATCTCGGCAAAAGATAAGCGTGGGAAACAAAACCCGAATTGATGAAAAGGAGATGTAAACTATGGCTAGCAATTCCAGTAATCGTCTTGTGAACCCCTCTGCCCGTGAGGCTATGGATAAGTTCAAGATGGAAGCCGCTTCTGAGGTCGGCGTTAACCTGAAGAACGGTTATAACGGCGATCTGACAAGCCGTCAGGCAGGCTCCGTCGGCGGCCAGATGGTCAAGAAGATGATCGAGTCCTACGAAAACGGCATGAAGTAAGCTTTGTGCTAATAAAAAATTACAGGTCAGCTTACGCTGTCCTGTAATTTTTTTGCCGTGAGTTTAAGTTAAAGGCGCTCAATAATAAACTATGCCAGGGCTTGAGGCTCAATAGTTTTCGCAGTTCAGCTCAAAGTAGCTCTGAGGATGATTGCAGGTGGGGCATACTTCCGGGGCGGAGGTGCCCACAACAATATGTCCGCAGTTGCGGCATTCCCAGACCTTGACCTCGCTCTTTGCAAAAACCTCTGCCATTTCCACATTGTGCAGCAGCGCCCGATACCTATCCTCGTGATGTTTTTCTATGGCCGCAACCAGGCGGAACTTTGCGGCCAGCTCCGGGAAGCCCTCTTCCTCGGCAGTCTTTGCAAAGCCGTCATACATATCTGTCCACTCGTAGTTCTCACCCTGGGCTGCATGGAGCAGGTTTTCGGCGGTGTTGCCGATGCCGTTGAGCTCTTTGAACCACATCTTGGCATGCTCTTTCTCATTGTCCGCAGTTTTGAGAAACAGGGCTGCGATCTGCTCATAGCCCTCTTTCTTTGCGACCGAGGAGAAATAGGTGTATTTATTTCTTGCCTGGGACTCTCCGGCAAAAGCCGCTTCCAGGTTTTTCTCGGTTTGGGTACCGGCATATTTATTTGCCTTGGGGGTCTCCTCTATCTTCTCAAAAGCGGAGGCCGGCTGTTTGCAGACAGGGCAGCTGAAATCGGCAGGCAGCTCCTCTCCCTCATAGATGTAACCGCATACTTTGCATTTCCATTTACTCATTTTCTTTTCTACTCCTTTTTCTATTTCGTTGCAGAGAATAAGCTTAAGAAGTTCTTTGGCCGCCTCAATTGGGAATTCCCGAGAAGGCGGATCTTCGATCCAACTGCGCAGCAGCTTGTGAGTGTTCCCGCTTTGCGGCAGCATATACCCGGCTTCCCGCAGTAAGTCTTCGTTTACCAACCGTACAGATTTTGAAACAGCGGTCATCAGCCTGTACAGATTGTCATTGTCGGTTCCCTTTGCAATTTGAAGAGCTATCCTCTCCTGCTTGGACTTGCTCTTTGCAAGAGAGAAGGCGAGAGCGGTAAGCCCTTCGGTTTTTTTCTGCTGAGGGGGATATTCGGTGGGGACCATGGAAATTGCGCCGCTGGGGCAGGCAGCCGCACAGACTCCGCAGCCTATGCATTTGTCCACGTCGATTATGCTGTTCTCGGTATCTGTTGCACCTGTGGGACATACATACAGGCACAGGCAGTCCTTTGTGCAGAGACGAAGGTTCCTGACGGCGACCCGTTTCATGCCGAAGCCCTCCCTTCTATTTTTTCAAATTTCCATGAAGGCACTTTGCAGACAGGACAAAGCTCCGGAGCAGAGTCCCCAATATACATAAAGCCGCAGACTGTACACACCCATACCTGTGTATCCTGCAAGAAGGCGTCCCCTTCCCTTTCCCAGCGCTGCAGCAAAGTGTTCAGGATGGTCGTAACCTTTTCTCCCCAAACGCAGATACGCTGGGTTCCCCGGTCGGAATCGGAAACTGCCGCGGAATGCAGAGAGGGATAGCCTTCCCCCAGATCCTTTTCCAGCAGCCGGACAAGCTGAGCGATATCGGCATCCGGAACGGCCGGAGCTGCGGCGGAAAAGTAGTCGGCAATTTCATGAAACAGCTGCGACTCTCTGGCCTTGTACTGCTTCTCACAGCCTCGCGCCAGATTTGAGCAGAGGGCGGCCAGCTCTCCGGCGGAGAGTTTTTTCATGTCCTCATCAATGTGGACAGGGACCGCCGGCGCCTTTGTGGCTTCGGCCTTTTGCTGGGGACTGAATGCAGATTTGGCAGCTCCACATAGAGGACATGTCCACGAGTCGGTCAGTTGGGAAAATGGCTTTCCTTCCCTGGCTTCGTCATAAACATATCCGCAGATGGAACAGACATATTTCATAGCTTGGTCTCCTTTCAGAATGATTTATTATAAGTTTTACTCTATGCAGATTAAATGTCCGATCCTTTCTCCTGGGCTTTCCGGCAGTCCGGGCAGAGATAAAATACCTTGAGGTCATAGTACAGGAATTCATCTCCCAGCTGCTCTTTCAAGGGCCGGGTCAAGTCGTCAAAACAAATGTCGGATATTTTGCCGCATTTTTGGCAGGCAAGATGATCGTGCTTCTCAATCCTGTCATAGCGGTCCGATGAGTCCTCAAGACTAAGCCGTCTTATTAGCCTTAGATCAGACAGCTTGTTCAAATTGTTGTATACGGTGGCGCGGGAAACGGCAGGATAAAATTTTTGCAGCTCTCCGTAAACCTGATCGGCAGTCATGTGCTCGCGGGATGCATTCACTATTTCATAGATCATTTTTTCATATTTCGTCATTTGCGCCGCTCCAAATTAGAATTAATCTAAAATTATTATATTCATTCTAAAATACAAAGTCAAGAACAAAATTCTTAAAAATGTGGCTGTCGGTATAAAAGCCTGGTATATAAAAGGCCGGTGGGTCTGGACTTGTCCCAAACCCACCGGCGCACTGAGGGGATGCTTTCAATAAATATAGAAAGCATCCCACTCCATAATAAAGTTTGCATGTAGCTGTCTTATTTCAAATTTGTCGGGGAATCAAAATCATTCCGGCCCGGCATTAACATGGCCGCCTACCCTTTCCAGCTACTTGTTGACTGTGTCTATGCCGGACCGCTGTAGGAAAGGCTGGCTTCATATGCCTGGACGGCAGGGCTGCTGAATGCACTGAATATGTCTACTGTGGTTTAAGTAAACCGCAGACCTCAGTCATGCTGCAAAAGCTCTTTGCATGTGTTCAATGCATTGAACAGGCGCGGGAATCCCATATATCCGCTGGCATGGACCAGCGCACAAACCACTTCCTCCTTGGTATTGCCTGCCTTTAAAGCTCCCTCCGCGTGGCTCTTCACCTGCATCTCAGCGCCGCCAAGGGCGGCAAGGAGCACCACGGTAAGCAGCTCCCTGGTCCTGGAGTCCAGGCCGCTGCGGGTGTTGAAATCCCCAAAGCAGAGCTCGGTGAGGAAGCGGGGCACGGCCTGGGCAAAATCTCCAGGCAGCCAGGTATAACATTTTTCTATCTCTTCACCATAGATAGGTGCCTGAATTTCAAGGCCCTTCTCATAGCGCTGTCTATCTGATTCCAGGGTCCTCTGCTCCGGCAGAGGCAGAGAGATACCATTTTCCAAGAAAACCTCATTCATGGTGGAGATTGCATTGAGAGTTTTTGGAAAGCCGATAAAAGGGGCGCACTGATATATTGCCTCCCGTATCTCCACCGGCGTACAGCCTGCGTTCAGTCCGGCCTGTACGTGGGCTTTAAGCTGGGGCAAAGTGCTTAAAGTAGTCAGCACGGTTATGGTCACCAGCTCCCGCATACGGTTGTCCATGCTGCCGGTGTAGCATACATCTCCGAAAATGTATCCCTGTAAAATCTGCATGAAGCCTCCGTCGGTGCCCTCGCTGCCTGCGGCGTGGCTGTGAAAAAGTTCCTGCATCTTTTGTTCTGTACGTTCTTTCCTGTTCACAGTAATTTTCTCCTTTTCTCTTGCCTGTTCCTACGCTTTTGGCCTTAATGGCCGTTTCAAAGCTTATCCGCCCAGGACTTCAGGGAATCTCTGCTCAGTCCGCCGTTCAGAACACGCCCGTCCTTTATCATGGCTCCGGGACAGGAGGACGCCAGAGTCTTTGCGGTTTTCCCAAGGCCGCTTCCCCCTGAAGTCGCAAACAGTATAATAGTTTTCCCATTGAAATCATAGCTTTCCAGAAAGGTCTGAATGATCCGGGGCGCGGTGTACCACCATATGGGGAAGCCGAGGAATATTCTGTCGTAAGACGCAATGTTGGCGTCATGGTCGGCCAGGCCCGGGCGGTAGGATGAGTCGTTCATTTCCAGACTGCTGCGGGAACCCTTGTCCTGCCAGTTCAGGTCTCTGCCGGAATAGGGCACGGCGGGCCTTATTTCATAGATGTCTCCGCCTACTGCCGCAGCAAGGGCGGACGCTGCTCTCGCCGTCGTACCGCTTGCAGAAAAAAATGCTATCAGTGTTTTAGCCGTCATGTTGTGTTCCTCCTTCTAAATACGTCGTCGTAAAGCTTATCTCTAGTTCATCTGCCGGCAAAACTGTCCCATCACGGGTCCTGACCGGCATAATACTTTTTTTAATGCGCTTCTTCTGGAAAAATAATACAGGCCATGCTTTTGGGCAATGACTTTAATTATTTGATTTTTATTATATAGTCAATCTTACAAAATGTCTAATGCTTATCTTTTATCTCTAATCATTCGAAATTTGAATACTATCCTTTATCAAAGTATATATCAAACTGCAACTTTTTTCATACTTGGAAGGATGTTTTTGCAGATAACGTATAATCGAGTTCGCAAAAGTAAATAAGAAATAGACAAGCCATTAGGAAATAAGAAATAGACAAGCCATTAGGGCTCCTGTAAAATGAAAGTTGCCTAGACAATCACAATACAAAGGAGAAACCCCTAATGGCTCAAAAGAATCATACCACAAATCTGACCGAATTGCTACTGCAATGTGTAGCGCAGCCGGATCCCATGCTGAGCATGCTGGAATGGCTGTGCAGTCAGCTCATGGAAGCTGAAGTAAGCCAGCAGCTGGGAGCGGAGAAAAGCGAACGTGCCGAAAGCCGCAGTGGATATCGCTGTGGCTACCGACCTCGCAGGTTGGATACCCGAATGGGCACCATGTACCTCATGGTGCCGAAGGTGCGGCACGGCGGCTACATCCCGTTCTTTGTTACCGAGCGCAAACGCAGTGAAGCAGCGTTGATCCAGGTGGTGCAGGAGGCTTTTGTACAGGGCGTATCCACTCGTAAGATGGAAAAGCTGGCCAAGAGTCTGGGAATTGAAAGCCTGTCCCGCAGCCAGGTCAGTGAGATGACAAAGGGGCTGAACGAACAGGTAAACGCTTTCCGCAGCCGCTCTCTTTCCCAAAGCAGTTATCCCATTTTATGGGTGGATGCCTTGTACGAAAAAGTTCGTATGGACGGCAGAATTGTAAGCATGGCGGTGCTTGTGGTCTGCGGTGTGGATGAACATGGACAGCGAGACATCTTAGCGATAGAGCCCATGTTGGAAGAGTCAGAAGAATCCTATCTTCAGCTTTTTCGAGGATTGCAGGAACGAGGACTTTGTACGCCCCGACTGGTTGTTTCCGATGCACACGCCGGGCTTGTTGCGGCGATCCGCAAAGGCTTCCCGGGGGCAAGCTGGCAACGGTGCAAGGTCCATTTCATACGCAATATTCTGGCGCATATACCTCACAAGGACAAAGAGAGCTTTGGCCAGAATCTCAAGACCATCTGGCTGGCCCCCACCAGAGAGCAGGCCCACAGACTGGCCGAAGAAATTCGCAGGCAGTACGAGCACCGTTTTCCCAAAGCCATCCGTTGCCTGGAAGACGGCTTGGAGGATTCGCTGGCGTTTTATGCCTTCCCGCAGTTGGATGCAAGAAAGATTTCTTCCACCAATGTGCTTGAACGTTTGATCCGGGAGATCCGCCGCCGTACCGGTGTGGTAGGGATATTCCCCAGCGCAGACGCCTACACCAGATTAGTAACCACATATCTCATGGAATACGCGGAGGATTGGTCTGCCTCCAGAGCGTACCTCAGCGAGCAGTCTGTTCAAGCCATGCTGCGACCAGCAGCTTAACTTTTTATTTTTCAGGAACCCTTTTTGCGAACAACACTTGACGCGGGCGCTTATTTCATATATACACCTCCTAAAATTTACTCATGGCCTGGCTTCGGAAACCGCGCGTACAACTGCCGAAGGATAAGACTACCGGGGAACAAACTAACTGCAAGGTTATAGTATTCCGATTCCTGGAGTTCAAAGACAATGACGGTGAGCCAGGCAAAAATTTTAGATTCCCATCGTCACCGGGCAGAGGGGTTCCTGAATTCGCAGGGTACAGCTGTCTGGCATTTGCCGCAGCCGTATCTAGGGGAAAATATCTTGCCCATACTTTGTACATACCCGGCACAGAAGAGATTATCTTTCCCCCGCTCCAGGCTTATGGCTTTGGCAGGGCAGCGGTGCGCACAGGCTCCGCATCGTATACAATATTGGTATATCCCTGTGTATTTTCTGGGAGTTGGTTCCAAATCCAACGTGGTCACCAGGCTTATTAAGCGTCCTGCCATACCCCGCTCCGTGATAAGTCCCTGTGAAAGTCCAAAAGTGCCAAGGCCGCTTATGAAAGCAATGTGCCGCTCGCTCCAGGCGCTTGAAAATTGCAGGCTTTCATCCACTGCTGCAACGCTGAAGTCGGGCGACAGCACCGGTATCACAGCACAATAGCCGGCCTTTTCAAGTCTGGATGCAAGTTGACGGGCAAATTCAGCGAGAAAACGCTGTCCCTCTATGCGTCCGTGGAGCCAGAGCGGCGAAGGCATCTCCCCAATTCGGTTGCTGCTCCTCACCGCCTCAGAAAAGGGGAAGAAAAAGCTGACCACACTCTTGGCTCCGGCAAGCCATTCACCAGGAAAACGAAACAGTTTGCCCACTGCCTCCGGCATTTTCATTTCCATGTATACTGGATCGTCCGCAGCCGAAATACCCACAAGCGGCGGATCAAAAATCGCTTCTCCTGCCAGTTCCGGGGCAATGGCCTCTTCCGCCGCTATTCTGTTAAATTCCAATCCGGCGGTAAGCTCATCCGCCAGTATGCATATGGTCTGCTTATCCATATCTACTCCTTTTGTACAGCAGCATCCTCAGACAATTACGTAGATTATTTTTTATTATAATATTCTCTAATCGGCACTGTCAACTTCATAAATTATCATCATAGTACTCTCACACGTCATTAGCAGCTAGACTCAAGAGAGGCAAAAAGATGACACCGATACATAAAGCATATACTTACAAACTAAATGGAGAATGCCATGGGAATTTCAAATCGGCAGTCATCTTTCACTTAAGTATTAAATGTCATGGAGTCATATACCGCTGTAGCGGGTTTAATGGATACCTGTGATTGTAAGAGAACAATAAGTCAATGCCCATTTACTCTCCATTCCAGTCCTATATTTTTCACCGGTCAAGGATCATCGCTTTTTTGTATTACATCATTTCCCTGCTCCCAATAATATCCGGCGCTTGCTTGTCATAGGATGTACAAAAAGGAGTGATGCGCTTGTTGGACTTGAAAGGATTCGTAGGAAGACACAGAGGCGCCCTTTCGGGCATAGGTATGATATTGGCGGTGGTGCTGATTTTCTGGACGGTGAACAACCCGGCCCTGGTTGGGGCCTCTGCCTCCTCCCGCCAGCTGCCGGTCTATTCCGTGCAGCGGGATGAAAAGGTGGTGGCCCTTTCCTTCGACGCCGCCTGGGGCAATGAGGACACTCAGACGCTGATCGACATACTGAACAAATACCAGATAAACGCCACCTTTTTTGTAGTGGGCGATTGGGTGGACAAATACCCGGAGTCGGTGAAAGCCCTGGCGGACAACGGCAATGAGGTGATGAACCACTCCTCTACTCACGCCCATTTCTCCCAGCTCAGCAGTGAGGAGATAGTGGCGGACATCACAGCCTGCAACGAGAAGATTGCTGCCGTCACCGGGGTCACCCCCACGCTCTTCCGCTGTCCATACGGAGAGTATGACGACCATGTTATAAGCTCTGTCACCTCCATGGGTATGACGGCAGTGCAGTGGGATGTGGACAGTCTTGACTGGAAGGGTATATCCGCTCAGGAGATCCAGGGCCGGGTGCTGGATAAAGTGCAGCCCGGCAGTATTGTTCTCTTCCACAACGCAGCCGACAACACCCCGGAGGCCCTTCCCGGGATAATCGAGTCTCTTATAGCCGACGGTTACAAGATAGTCCCCATATCGCAGATACTTCTCAGCGGAAAAACCATGATAGACAACACCGGCCGCCAGTGCCCTGTCAAATGAACACAAAGGTCCCCAGACAGCAAGTTTTTATCTGCTGTCTGGGGCTTTTGCATCTTAGTTCTTGCGTGCCCTTATACCCTGTAGTATAATAAATATGCATATCACAGCACGCAAAGAGGAGGTACCAACACCATGTCCGGAGTAATAGTTCTGCTTGTAATGGCTATTGTTTTTCTAATAATGTCCGTCTTTCTTCTCATGGGCAAGGGCTCCTGGCTCATTGCCGGTTACAATACCGCCTCCCAGAAAGAGAGGGACAAGTACGATGAGAAGAAGCTGTGCCGGGCCACGGGGCTGGTATGCCTTCTGTGCGCATTGCTGATGTGCGTGCTCGCCTGGCTGGGCTATCGGGTGGAGACCGGGGCAATTACCCAGGAGCAAATGCTGCCTTACGCCCTGGCTTCCTCTGCCGTCATTTTCCTTGCCGTCGTTGCGGCGGTGATATATTCCAATACCAAGGCAAAGAAATGATATTCAAATTTCTTTTTGTAGGTTTACATAATTTTAAATTACGGACATAAAAATTCCCCGGCGCAGGGCCGCAAGCCCTTTGCGCCGGGGAATCTGTTTAGAAACTTCGTCATGAGCAGCGCTCTTCCGGGCGGCCGAGTTGCGGCTCACTGCTCCTTATTGGAGCTGGAGACCATAATATCCAGTATCTTCTTATCGGTTTCTGTCATTGCTTCCCGGGCGATCTCCGCCACGGCGTCAATGGTGTCATCTGCGGAGGATTGAAGGAAACCGTCGCCGCCGTTGAAGCTCTGGCCGTTTTTGTACATCTCATATCCCATAATACCGGCCCCCACAGAGTTGGCCACCTTGGCAGCGCAGGAGGGCTTTGCACCGTCACAGAACATGCCGGAGAGAACCGCCAGGTCGTTGACTATGGTCTGGCGCACCGCCTCCAGGCTGCCTCCGTCCAGATAGGCCACGGCGCATCCGGCGCCCACGCCAGCGGTTACGGCTGTGCAATAGGCGGACAGGCGGCCAATATCCTTCTTCAGATATACGGCCATGAGGTTTGCCAAAGCCAAGGCCCGGTACACCTGGTCACGGCTGCTGCCCAGGCGCTCGGCATATTCCAGCACAGGCATGGTGACGGTGAGTCCCTGGTTTCCGCTTCCGCCCACTATGACCACCGGTTTTTCGCAGCCGCTCATACGGGCATCGGAGCCGGCGGCGGCTCTGGCCATGGCCCTGGTTTTGGTATCGTTTGCATTGCTGAGAAGTATGCGGCCTATTTGGGCTCCCCAAGGCTTTTCCAGTCCCTCCCGGGAGATGGCACTGTTGCAGTTTATCTGGCTGTCCAGCACGCCGCTGATGTCCTCTATCTCCACGGTATTGATAAAGTCCCACATTCCCTCAAGGCTCATAAGGCTGTGGTCTGAGGCGAAGCTGGAACGCAGCTCCGGCTCTTTCTGAAACACTATTTCCCCGTCCTTTTCCAGGAGGACGATATTTGTGTGATAATCGCTGATGACGGCCTTGCTGCTGTGGCCCTCACCTTCCAGGATGACCTCGACATAGAGGGCGCTCTCCCCCTCCTTGCGCTCTATGAGTATCTCGTGGCTGTCGATGTATTCCTGAATTCTAGGGATCTCTTCGGCTTCGGTCTCGGCAATGACGCTCATTTGCAGCTCCGCCTTGCCCGCCACAATGCCGGCAGCGGCAGCAGCCTTCAGACCCTTGAGCCCGCCGGTGTTGGGCACCACCACGCTTTTCACATTTTTGATGATATTGCCGCTGACGTACAGGCGGCAGCTCTCCGGGAAGCAGCCCAGCACCTCCCTGGCCTTGGCCGCGGCATAGGCCACGGCCACAGGCTCGGTACAGCCCATGGCGGGCAGAAGCTCCTCATTCAGGATAGATACATAATTTTTGTATTCTCTGTCGCTTCTGTTCATAATTATCCTCCTTTGTACCTGATGTGTTCTGTCCCTTCCTCACTCCACAGCCACCAGTCTGGCCTGCTCCACCCCGGCTGTGTGCTCGATTTTTTGCAGCAGCTGAGTCAGCGTAGTGGCCATGCTGCTGATATCCAGGGACATGGTGACGCTGGCCTTGCCTCGTATGGGCAGGCTCTGAGTAATGGTTAGAACACTGCAGCCCACCCGGGAGATCTCCAGCAGCAGGGAGCTGAGAACACCCTGTTCGTGGGTGAGCATCATGGACAGCACCGCCTTGCGTCCCCCGACGATATCTGTAGGTTCCAGAATAAAGTCCTTATACTTGTAATAAGTGCTGCGGGATATCCCCACCTGCTTGACGGCCTGGCTCACTTCGTGCACCTTTCCGTCCTCCAGCAGTCTCCGGGCCTGGAGCACCTTTTCATAGTACTCCGGCAAAATACTCTTATGGATTATGAGATAATTATCCAGCATTCTGCTTACCTCTTTACGCACATTCTATTTCAAATATATGATAATCCGTCCACCTCAAAAATACAAGTGTATTTTCCTGAAAGATATTATTTTGACAAATTGTGCATAAGTGTAAAACTTTACCGGTAATTCAACAATTTTGCGTGACAATATGCACATAATGTGCTATGCTCTTCTTGGTATAGGATATAGAATGCGGAATTTATATAAAGGGGGAAAACAATGGTCACCAACAAAGAAAATCTTTTTAAGCTGGGAAAGAAAATAACCGACAGGATACCTCAGCAGCTGGGTCTTGCAAAGATAACTGAGGAAGATCCGGAGTACTGGGGCTTTGCAAACGTACTCAACGATGAGATTGTGGAAGTGGCCCTGAAGATGAAAAAGCGGGTGCCAATGTCTCTGGATGAGCTGGTAAAGGCCACCGGCAAAGACAAAGACCATCTTCGGGACTTGCTACAACAGATGGCGGTCATCGGCCTTATAGAGTTCCACTGGGGCGAAAAAGGCCTGCCTATGACCGACGAGAACAAGCGTTATGTGCTGTGCATGTACGTCCCCGGTTCCGCTGAGATGATGTTGATGCATAAGACCATACCGGAGACCAACCCGGAGGTCACCCGTTTCTTTGAGCGCATGTCCTTCCTGCCGCTGGAGCACGTCACTCCAATGGTACCTCCCGGAGGAGCAGGCATAGGAATGCACGTCATCCCGGTGGAAAAGGCTATACCCGCCCAGTCCCAGTCCCTGAACATCGAGCATTTGTCCCACTGGCTGGATAAATACGAGGGTCACCTGGGTGTCGGAGTGTGCTCCTGCCGCCGAAGCGAGACCCTCCAGGGCCGTGGCTCCGGCGATGTGCCCGACGAGTGGTGCATTGGCGTGGGTGAATTTGCCGATTATTGCGTTCAGACAGGCAAAGGCAGGTATGCCACCAAGGAGGAAGTCCTTGAACTGCTGAAGCGGGCTGAGGACCTGGGCTATGTACACCAGATAACCAATATTGACGGCGAGAACAAGATCTTCGGTATATGCAACTGTGCTACCGGAGTGTGCTATGCCCTGCGCACTTCTCAGTATTTCAATACCCCCAACCTGTCCCGCAGCGCCTATGTGGCCCATGTAGATACCGAAAACTGTGTGGCCTGCGGCAAGTGCGTGGAGGTCTGTCCCGCTGGCGCCGCCAAGCTGGGCCAGAAGCTGTGCACCAAGAGCGGCCCCATCCAGTACCCCAAGCATGAGCTGCCTGATGCGGTGAAATGGGGGCCGGAGAAGTGGAGCCCCAACTACAAAGAGGACAACGAGATAAATTGCTATGATACCGGCACCGCCCCCTGCAAGACCGCCTGCCCTGCCCACATAGCCGTCCAGGGCTATATCAAGATGGCGGCACAGGGCCGGTACATGGACGCTCTGAAGCTCATAAAGCAGGACAACCCCTTCCCTGCCGTCTGCGGCAGCATCTGCAACCGCCGCTGTGAGGAGGAGTGCACCAGGGGCGATTTGGACCGGGCCGTGGCTATTGACGAGATAAAGAAGTTCATAGCCGAGCAGGAGCTGAAGGAAGAGAATCGTTACATACCGCCTCTCAAGAATTTCCGCCCGAATCTGGAGAAGTTCCCGGAGAAGATAGCCATAATCGGCGCAGGTCCCGCCGGTATGAGCTGTGCCTATTATCTGGCCATGATGGGCTATGAGAATGTCACTGTCTTTGACCGCAACGCCGTACCCGGCGGCATGCTCACTCTGGGCATCCCCTCCTTCCGTCTGGAGAAGGATGTGGTTAATGCCGAGATAGATGTGCTGCGCAAGATGGGCGTGAAGTTCCAGTGCGGTGTGGACGTGGGCAAGGATGTGAGCCTTGAGCAGCTGAGAGAACAGGGTTACAAGGCCTTTTATCTGGCCATCGGCGCCCAGAAGTCCGCTCCCATCGGCGTTCCCGGCGAGGAGCTGGAGGGCGTGCTGGGAGGTGTGGATTTCCTGCGCCGGGTGAACCTGGGCGAAAAGTCGGAGATCGGCAAAAAGTGCGCCGTAATAGGCGGCGGCAATGTGGCCATGGACGTGTGCCTCACCGCCCTGCGCCTGGGAGCTGAGGGCACCTATGTGCTCTACCGCCGCAGCCAGAGCGAGATGCCCGCCGACGAGGAGGAGCTGGCCGAAGCCATGGAGGAGGGAGTTCAGTTCCGCTTCCTTACCAATATCACCGAGATAATCGGCAGCGAAGGCAAGGTCAGCGCCGTAAAGGCGGAGCTGATGGAGCTGGGCGAGGCCGGCCCCGACGGCCGCCGCAAGCCTGTGGGCACCGGCAAGTTCGAGACCATAGAGGTGGACAGCGTTATCGGCGCCGTGGGCCAGCTCATAGACCTGGGCGGCATAGCCCCCGAGGCCATGAACTTCACCAAGAAGGGCACCGTCATCGTGGATGAGGTCACAGCCCAGACCGGCCAGAAAGATATCTTTGCCGGCGGCGACTTTGTCACCGGTCCCAAGTTCGCCATAGACGCCATTGCTGCGGGACGCGTGGGAGCCGAGTCCATCCATCGCTTCGTGCAGCCCGGCCAGGACCTGCGCATCCATCGTAATCTCAGGAAATTTGTCCAGCTGGACAAATCCCAGGCCCTTATCCCCATCGGCTTTGACAATGCACCCCGCCAGGTCCCGGCCCACGACAAGGCCAAGGCCAAGAGCTTCTCCAACGACCGGGTCACCTTTACCGAGGAGCAGGTCAGGAAAGAGGCCTCCCGCTGCTTGGGCTGCGGCGCCACCGTGGTGGACGAGAACAAGTGCATAGGCTGCGGATTGTGCACCACCAAGTGTGAGTTCGACGCCATACATCTCCGCCGCGACCTGCCGGATTGCAGCAAGATGTACAAGGCGGAGGACAAGCTGAAGGCCATACTCCCCTACGCTGCAAAGCGGGAAGTGCGCATACTCAAGAACAAAAAGAAGTAATCTATAATACCGTCTGAGTGGGTGAAATCCCGTCAAGACAAAGAAACTCCCGTGCCGTGGGCACGGGAGTTTTCTATCTTGTCAAAGAAGGCTACACCTTCTTTGACAAAAGGGCTTGCA
>CASFJB010000050.1 GCA_949294945.1 uncultured Eubacteriales bacterium | reverse complement strand
GGCAACCGCTGCAAGGACGAGTGCCTGCCGGAGGAGACCAACCGCCGCATCGTGGATATCATCTCCGACGTGAACCTGGCCTATTCCGAGCACGCCCGCCGCTACCTGGCGGAGTGCGGGCTGCCCAAGGAGCGCAGCTATGTCACCGGTTCCCCCATGGCGGAGGTGCTCCAGGCCAACCTGGAAAAAATCAGGGGCAGCGATATCCATGAGAGGCTGGGTCTGGAGAAGGGCCGCTATATCCTGCTCTCCGCCCACAGGGAGGAGAACATCGACACGGAGAAAAATTTCCGCTCCCTGTTCACCGCCGTCAACCGTATGGCGGAAAAATACGATATGCCGGTGCTCTATTCCTGCCACCCCCGCAGCCGCAAGCGGCTGGAGGAGAGCGGCTTTGCGCTGGACCCCAGGGTCATCCGCCACGAGCCCCTGGGCTTCCACGACTACAACTGCCTGCAGATGAATGCCTTTGCCGTGGTCAGCGACAGCGGCACTCTCCCGGAGGAGAGCAGCTTCTTCACCTCCGTGGGCAGCCCCTTTCCCGCCGTCTGCATACGCACCAGCACCGAACGCCCTGAGGCCCTGGACAAGGGCTGCTTCATCCTGGCCGGCATAGACGAAACCGGTCTCCTCCAGGCGGTGGACACCGCCGTGGAGATGAACAAAAACGGAGATCTGGGCATACCCGTGCCGGATTATACCGACACCAATGTCTCAGACAAGGTGGTGCGGATAATCCAGAGCTATACCGGCGTGGTGAATAAAATGGTCTGGAGAAAGACCTGAGCTCCGGGAGCCTTTCCCGCCGGAGCAGCTGTCCCGGGCCGGGCTGCTCTTCACCCCGCTTTTCCGCCAAGAGAAAAAGATTTATTGTAATCTGCCCCTCCGGGATGTATAATATTAATTTGATTCAAGCTTTTTTAGCTTCCATCTCTATCTGCCCTGCCAGGAGCTTTTTCTGATGAAAAAAGATATTCTCTTCCTTTGCCAGTTTTTTTACCCCGAGCAAAACTCCTCCGCCACCCTGCCCTTTGACACTGCCAGGTATCTCGCCGCCCGGGGCTTTTCTGTGGACGCCCTGTGCGGCTACCCAAAGGAGTATAATTTTGGGGAGAGATCTCCCTTGAAAGAAAATGCCGGCGGAGTCGGTATACGGCGTATCCGTTATATGCAGCTCAGGCGCAGCAGCAGGCTTGGCCGTCTGGTGAATTACTTCTCTTTCACCTTTAGCGCCCTGCTGCATCTGCCCTTGCTGAAAAACTACAAGTGGGTGATGGTGTACTCCAACCCGCCGGTTCTGCCCCTGATACCGGTGCTGGCAAACAGCCTCTTGGGCACCAGGCTGGTTTTCGTGGCCTATGACGTTTACCCGGAGGTGGCCTACGCCTCCGGCTCCCTGCGCCCCGGCAGCCTTATCGACCGGGTGATGAAAAGGCTCAACCGCCGCCTGTACAGCCGGGCTTCCATGGTGGTGGCCCTCACCGACGAGATGAGGGACTTCCTCCTGGAAAACCGCCCCCAGCTGAGCCCGGAGCGGGTCACGGCTATTGCCAACTGGGCCCACGAGGGGAGGGCCCCTGTCTGTCCTCAGGCGTATGAGCGTTTCGGCTACAGGCCGGGGCAGTTCATCGTGGCTTATTTCGGGAACATGGGCGTCTGCCAGGAAATGGAGACCCTCCTGGGCGCCATGAAGGAGCTTAAGGGCCGGGAGGATATTCAGTTCCTCTTCGTCGGCCACGGCAGCAAGATCAACCGGGTCCGGCAGTTCATTGCGGAGGAGGGCATTTCCAACGCAAAAGTCTTTGGCTTCCTTACGGGAGAGGACTTTGAGTATGCCGTGGCCGTGACCTCCTGCTGCGTGGTCAGCCTGGAAAAGGGCTTGAAGGGCACCTGCGCCCCCAGCAAATACTACAGCTACCTCCAGGGCGGAAAGCCCGTGCTGGCCGTGGTGGAGGAGGACAGCTATCTGGCACAGGAAGTGGAAAAGGAGCGCATCGGCTGCGCCGTCTCCCTGGGAGACAGCAAGGGCCTGGCCGCAGATATATGCAGCCTGGCCGCCCACCCTGAGTCCGCAGCAGAAATGGGCCTTAGAGCAGAGAAGCTCTACCTTTCAAAATACGCCTACGAAAAGGCTATGGAAAAATATCTGGACCTTTTTGAGTCCCGGCTCTGAGGCCGCCATGTGGTGATGCAATGTTGAAGATCGTTGAAATAAACGCCTATCACCGGGGGAGCACCGGTAAAATCATGCTGGGCATTGCCCAGGTGGCCAGGCAGGCCGGCCATGAGGTCCATACCCTCTCCCCCAGAAAGCTGAGCCGCAACGGCGGTCTCAGCTTCCCGGAGCTCCCGGGTCACAGCTACTTCAGCTCCCTGCCGGAGAGCGCCCTGCACATCTTTCTGGGCCGCTTCACCGGCCTTCACGGCCTCTTCTCCAACCTGGGCACCCTTGGCCTGCTGAGACGCCTGGACAAGCTCCGGCCGGACATCATCCATATCCACAATCTCCACGGCAGTTACCTGAATTTCCCCCTGCTCTTTCGCTATATAAAAAAGCACCGCATACCTGTGGTCTGGACCCTCCACGACTGCTGGGCCTTCACCGGGCACTGTCCCCATTTTACCATGGCGGGCTGTACTAGATGGCAGAGCGGCTGCCATGACTGTCCTCAGCTCCGCTCTTATCCCAAAAGCTACGTGGACCGTAGCCGCTTTATGTGGAAGCTGAAGAGAAAGTGCTTTAACGGCGTGGAGAAGCTGACCCTTGTGACCCCCTCAGAATGGCTGGCCGGCTTGGTAAAGCAGTCCTTTCTCAAGGACTATCCGGTGACGGTGATAAACAACGGCATAGACCTTAACATTTTCAGGCCCGTGGAGAGCAGCTTCCGCCGGGACCACGGCATTGGCCCCCATGAATACATGCTCCTGGGGGTGGCCTTCGGCTGGGGGGAGCGAAAGGGCCTGGACGTTTTCATCCGGCTGGCCCGGCAGCTGCCGGAGAAATACCGGATAGTCCTGGTTGGCACCGATGAGGCCGTAGAAAAAATTCTCCCAGAGAATATAATTTCCATCCGGCGCACCAACAGTCAAAGGGAACTGGCGGAGATCTACTCCGCCGCAGACCTCTTTGTAAACCCCACCAGAGAAGAGGTCTTTGGCATGGTCAACGCAGAGGCCCTGGCCTGCGGCACCCCCGTCATCACCTTCAACACCGGCGGCAGTCCGGAGACCATCGACGGCAGCTGCGGCTGCGTGGTGGACCGGGGCGATACAACTGGGCTGGCCGAAAAATGTCGTCTGGCCTGCGAAAGCATGAACTTCAGCTCCGCTGACTGTTTCAGGCGAGCTATGGAGTTTGAGCAGGAGCAACGCTTCCGGCAATATGTAGTTTTATACGAGTCCATGGCTTCTGAAAGCCATGAAAATTAAATTGTCTGCCGTTTTCCCCAGGACTTGGAAACGGCAGGGCAGGGTAGAAACATGAAGCTAGTTTTTGTTACAAACTATTACAATCACCATCAGGCACCAGTAGCCCAGGAAATGTATGAGCTTACAGGTCACAGCTATGCCTTTATTGAAACAAGGTTCATTTCCGCCGAACGCCTCTCCATGGGCTGGGGCCGTGAGGAAAAGCCTGCATATGTGCTGCAGTCATACAACAGCCGAGAGGAAAAACGCCGCTGCCTGGAGCTTATATATCAGGCGGATGTGGTGATATGGGGCTCCTGTCCCTTTTCCATGCTGCGGCGACGGCTCCGTGCCGGGAGGCTGACTTTCGCCTATTCCGAAAGGATATTCAAGCAGGGATTCTCCGGTGTTCCTTTCTGGGGCCGGGCCATCAAATACTTTCTTAAACTCGCCCCTTATCAGAAAAATCACTTTCTACTCTGTGCCTCTTCCTATGCCGCAGGGGATTATAACAGAATAGCCCTGTTCCGGGGCCGCTGCTTTAAGTGGGGATACTTTCCCCCTTTGGTCAGTTATAATCCTGAGGAGTTATTTGCATGTAAAGCAAAAAATAAAAAAACCTCCATTCTATGGGTAGGAAGACTCATTGACGTTAAGCATCCTGAAGTTCCTGTTTTGCTGGCTGAAAGACTAAGCCACAGTGGCCTGGACTTCCAAATGAAAATTCTCGGCTCCGGAGAGCTGGAACCACAGGTCAAAAGCATGATAGAGGAAAAAGCGCTGTCTTCCCATGTGGAGATGCTTGGAGCAATGCCGCCTCAGGCCGTTCGCCAACACATGGAACGTGCGGATATTTTTCTGTTTACCTCAGATTCCGGCGAGGGCTGGGGAGCTGTTCTTAATGAGAGTATGAACAGCGGCTGCGCCGTAGTAGCCAGCAGTGCGGCTGGGGCTCCAGCTTTTCTTATCAGGGATGGAGATAATGGATTTATTTACGAAAGCGGCAATTTGGAGGAGCTCTTTAGCAAAGTTTCCTCCCTGATAGTGCAGCCTGATATGCGAAGAAATATGGGGGTTCAAGCATGCCATACAATATCCGACGAATGGAATGCTTCTGTGGCCGCCAAACGTGTTATAAAGCTGTTTGATGCTCTTTTGCAGAACGGCCCCTTGCCTTTTTCAGAAGGTATTTGCAGCGTTGCTAAATAAGATTCAAATGATGGCGCTGTCTACATAGTACATATTTTATGGAGAAAAATTTAAATGCAAGTTTTATTTTTGGGCCTGCAATATGACCGCAGCCGTGAGGTTGAATATTTAAAAATAAGCCGCCATGGATTGAATGCAGCTGCCAATGAGTTTCAGTGGAATCTTTGTGACGGACTCATCGACAATATGGGAAGCTCTGTCAGGATAGTTTCATCCCTTCCAATGGGCACATATCCCAAAAATTATGAAAAGCTCCTTCTTGAAAACAGAAAATGGGATTACAGGAATGTCCATATTGAGGAAATGGCCTGTATCAATCTCCCTGTAATCAAGCAGATCCAGCGGATTAACAGCTGCTACAGGCAGATCAAAGCCTGGCTCAGGGAGACTTCTGATGACAAAAAGCTAATTGTCGTCTATGCCATCTATCTGCCCTATATGCAGGCCGTATCCAAGGTATTAAAAGAAGAAAAAAATCTCAGAGCCGTTGTGGTTGTCCCCGATCTCCCGGGCAGATATGGTATTCTTCCCACAGATTGTAATTATATACACGCAAAGATTCTGTCTCTGGTAGGATACGCCGGTATGAAGCTGTCCAGAAATTTCCACGGTTATGTGTTGCTCACCGAAGAGATGCGTATTCCCCTTGAAATTAAAGACAAGCCATATGTTATTATTGAAGGTATTACCAAAGCTTCCTCTGATGCCCAAATCCCAAAGAGCTGTCCTTCCCCGGCTCGCTATATCCTCTACACCGGGACCCTGGCCAAAGCCGCCAATATATCAAACCTCTTGCGTGCCTTCAATAAGGTTTCCGACCCCGGAGCAGAGCTGTGGATCTGCGGCTCCGGGGAAATGCAGGAGGAAATAAAGGCCCAGGCAAAAAAGAACCCCAGAATAAAGTATCTGGGCTTTCAGCCTAAGGCGAAAATTCTTCAGCTCCAGGCAAATGCCGCCGTTCTGGTCAACCCTAGGATTTCGGAAGGGGAGTACACAAAATACAGCTTCCCCTCCAAGACCATTGAATATATGGCCTCCGGCACCCCTGTGGTGATGCACCGCCTGCCCGGCATCCCCGGGGAATACGGCGACTACCTGATATATGCGGAGGACGATTCTTATCAGGCCCTGGCCGAAGCCCTGGACAGGGTCCTGTCCTGGTCCCAGGAGCAGCGCAAAGATTTTGGTGAGCAAGCAAAAATTTTTGTACAGGAACACAAGTCTCCATCCAGCCAGGCAAAAAAACTTTTGGATATGGCCAGGCAGCTGTTCTGAGAGTGACGGCCTTTTCCCCGCTGTCTGATTCAAATCATCTTTCCGGTGGGATATGCTATGAAAATTCTACAAATCAATACCGTATACGGCAAGGGCAGCACCGGGAAGATCGCCCTGGGCATCCACGACTGCTGCAAACAGCAGGGCCATGAATGCATAAGCGCCTACAGATATGCAGAGCCCAAGGACGGAGCTTTTCCGGACACCATCACCACAAGCACCTGGCTGGACTGCCACATCCATAACCGCATAGTCCGCTACACCAATATGCAGGGCTGCTTCTCCCATATCTGTACGGCCAGGTTTCTCTCCAAGCTTTCCGTATATAAGCCGGATGTCATCCATCTCCACAACCTCCACGGCAGCTTTCTTAATATTCCGATGCTCTTTCGCTATATAAAAAAGCACCGCATACCTGTGGTGTGGACCCTCCATGACTGCTGGGCCTTCACCGGGCACTGTCCCCATTTCGTCATGGATCGCTGTGATAAATGGAAAGAGGGCTGCCGTCACTGCCCCAGGATCCGCAGTTATCCCCGCCTCTCCCTGGATCTAAGCTCTTTCATGTGGACACTTAAAAGGAAGTGCTTCACCGGCGTGGAAAATTTGACCCTTGTGACCCCCTCGGAATGGCTGGCCGGCCTGGTAAAGCAGTCCTTTCTCAAGGACTACCCGGTGACGGTGATAAACAACGGCATAGACCTGAACATTTTCAGGCCTGTGGAGAGCAGCTTCCGCCGGGACCACGGCATAGGCCCCCATGAATACATGCTCCTGGGCGTGGCCTTCGGCTGGGGAGAACAAAAGGGCCTGGACGTTTTCATCCGGCTGGCCCGGCAGCTGCCGGAGAAATACCGGATAGTCCTGGTGGGCACCGATGAGACTGTTGACAAAAAGCTCCCGGAGAACATCATCTCCATTCACCGCACCGGCAGCCAGCAGGAGCTGGCGGAGATCTACTCCGCCGCCGACCTTTTCGTAAACCCCACAAGGGAGGACACCTATCCCACAGTAAACATGGAGGCCCTGGCCTGCGGCACTCCCGTCATCACCTTCAACACCGGAGGCAGCCCGGAGATCATCGACGGCAGCTGCGGCTGCGTTGTGGACTGTGACGACGTGGAGGGGATGATGGAGACGATTGTGTGTCTTGGAGAAAACAAACTCTCCTTTTCTTCCTCCGCCTGCCTGCTGAGAGCCTCAGGTCTAAGCAACGCAAAGTGCTATAAGAAATACCTGGACCTGTATAATTCGGTTTCTAAAAATAAAATTGTAGATTTCCCTGATTAATGATTGGAACGCAAATATGAGCTCATCTTCATTGGTTAAAAATTTCGGTTACAGATTAGTGGAAACCTTCGGCGTGCAGTTTATCCAGCTTTTGATATCCATTGTTCTGGCAAGGCTGCTCCTGCCGGATGACTACGGTATTGTTGCCATTGCCTCTACTTTGATCACTATCCTTACCTCGGTGGTGCAGAGCAGCTTTAACACGCCTCTGGTTCAGAAAAAGGAACTTTCCGACCTAGACAGCAGCTCGTCCTTTTATATGATGCTGGCCATTTCCCTGACCTTGTATACCATTCTCTTTTTTGCCGCCCCATGGATATCCAAAATATACAACATGCCCCAGCTTGTTGGAGTTATCAGGACTTTGAGCATTGTCCTGGTCATCGGCTCATGGAACTCGGTGCAACTGGCTCTGGTATACAGAAATTTTCGTTTTAAGCAAAGCATGGTAATCAGTATCTTTGCTCTTGTTGTTCAGGGATGCTCAGGGATTGCTCTGGCTTACTGCGGCTACGGTGTGTGGAGTTTGGTCTGGTCTCAGATAATTTACAATGTTCTTGTGGCCGTCCTGTATGTAAAATGCAACCACTGGTTTCCTAAGCTCAGGTTTTCCTGGTATTCCATCAAATGCATTTGGAAACTTGGCTTGCCTTTGCTTGGTGCTGAGTTGATGACCATTGGCTCTTCCAATATCAATCCCATGGTAATCGGCCTGGTTTACAGCCCGGCCAGTCTCGGCGCATATCAGAAGGGAACTTCCATTCCTACCAGTGTTATCAATGGTACTATCTCAGCCTGCAGCACAGTTTATCTGCCGCTTATGTCTCAAATGCAGGATGATATCTCCGGTGTAAGAGAGACCCTTAAAAAGGGAGCCGGTTTGACCTGTTTTTTTATCGTCCCTATTTCTCTTGGCCTTTGCGCTGTTTCCGAGGATTTCATTTTGCTTGTTTTGGGCAAACAGTGGAAAGATGCCATTATGTTTATGAGTCTGGCCTGCATCATGCTGGCCTTCTATCCCCTTCGTATAAGACTGCAGGCTATCAAGGCTTTAGGTCAGGGAAAACATGCCCTCATCATTAATTCCATACATTCAGTTTTTTCCCTTGTCATGCTTGTTTTCGCTATTTTTGTCAACTTGTATGCCGTCATGGCTTCAATGATCCTGTCAGAACTCTGCTATGTGGTTTGCGTCAGTATCTTTTTGAAAACCGATGTTGGATATTCCATTCAGGATCAGATTAAAGATGTCATACTGCCTTATATCACCGGCAGCTTAATGTGTCTTTTTGTCCTCCTTCTGGGCAAGCTTATGGGCACCGTTTCCCTTTTTTCTTTTGTTTTGAAGATATTGGCAGGTGTCTTGGCATATTTCCTGCTGTCTCTGCTTATACAACGCAGATACATCTACATCGTTTTCCGGCAGTTTAAAAAACTCTGATTCTGCCGTCAGGAGGGTTTATGGGCGATTATAAAAAAATTACCAAGCTGTCTCCCCTTGTCTCCAGTCAAAACTTGGGAGATTTCATCATTGACGAACATTGTCAAAATATACTGGATGAACTGTTTGAAAATGCTTTTTTTGTAAATGTTCCTACCCATGACAGGCTGAGCCCTTTGAGCATTGGAAACATATTGTCCGCCGATTTTGCCTTTGTATGCGGAACAAACCTGCTCTCTTCCCACATGGCAAAGTATAAGCAATGGAATATTTCCTTGCTGGATTATTTTTCTTTTATTTTTTCCGGCTACCCAAAGAAAAAATTGCTGGATATCCACAAGTTCAGAGAGCATATCCGGAGTGAAAACAGCAAAAGAGCAATTTTGCTAGGTGCCGGTTGGTGGCAGTATCAGGATGCTCCTGATTTTTACAGCAGATCCCTTTTAAAAATCTTTCTGAGCAAAGATTACCTTCATTCCGTGAGAGACTCCTATACCGAAAAAATGCTGCGCTCGGCTGGCTTTGAGAACGTGATCAATACAGCTTGCCCCACTATGTGGAAGCTCACTGAAGACTTTTGCAGGACCTTGCCTGAGGTGAAGTCCTCCTCTGTCGTTACTACGTTCACAAACTATAATCCAAATGCTGAGTATGACAGCCAGATGATGGAAATCTTGCTGAGTAAATATAAGACCGTATATATATGGCTACAGGCTATAGAGGACTTTCGTCAGCTGCAGCAAGGCCAGTATTTTCACAGGGTGAAAATCATTCCGCCCAACCTCAGAGAATACAATGCTTTTCTTCGCGAAACCGACGCCGACTATATCGGCACCCGCCTTCACGGCGGAATACAGGCCTTGAACTACAAACACCGCGCTTTGATTTTGGCCGTGGACAACCGTGCAATAGAAATTTCCAGAGACACCGCTTTGCCGGTCATCAAAAGAGAAGAGCTGGGTTCTTCTCTGGAAAAGAGGATTTCTTTTCCTGAGGAGATCAGGATCAGGCTTCCAATGGAAAATATCCGTCGCTGGAAAGCCCAGTTTTCCTCTGAAAATTTTTAGATCTATGGTTTCCTATGAAAGATTATTTTGATAACAGGATAAACAATATTAGAGCAATCGCAATACTTATCGTTCTGCTGGGACATAGTATCATAATATATTCCCCTGAATGGGGAATATATGTTTCCAGCGTCAGCTGCAACTTTTTCGCCTGGTTAAAAAGATTGATCAATATTATTCAGATGCCTGTTTTTTTCAGTATCTCCGGTTTTCTGTTCAAAAGCTCCTTGATGAAAAGAAAACCTTCTCGAATTGTCAAATCTAAAGTTTCCAGACTTATCCTTCCTTATCTGATGATAGGTTCATTCTACATGATCCCTATCAGACTTTTAGCAGAATATCCTGCTTGGGAGGGCAAGGCATTATGGAAAATACTTTTCTTCGACCTGATTTTGGGATATGACAACGGGCATCTTTGGTATTTGTATGTGCTTTTTATCTTTTTTCTATTTGGCGCTATTTTCAGGAAATTAAACCGGGCTGTTACTGCATGCTTTTTCCTGTTCGTCTTATCCCTATTATCCATATTTAAGCCTTTTTCTTCTTTACACCCGCTATTGTATCAGTTTGAAAATAATTTCGTCTGGTTTTATCTGGGATATCTTTTTTCCTTTTATTCCGAAGCTTTTAATACTTTCCACAATAGATCTTATTTTTCTTTCTTGTCTTTGTGCTGCTGATCGTTGTTAACCTTCTGGCTTTGAAAACAGGTATGGCTTTTGCCGTCTTTTTCTCCAGCTTTGCATGGGTCGCCCTGTTTCTTTTCTTTATGCCTGGGAAAAACTCCTTAGCTCTTTCCGCAGTCGCAAAGAACAGTTTTGGCATGTACCTCTTCCATTCCCCTTTGGTTTATCTTACTTTTTCCTTCCTGCCGGATATTCATCCTGCTTTAATTCTTGCAATAAATTTTTTGTTATTTGGCACCGTTTCATACCTTCTTGTAAATCTGCTGCGCTTTTTGAACATGTCCTTTGTAATAGGGGAAGGCTTTACAAAACCCCATAACAAAGTTCTTTGATCAATTGGAGGATAAAATCATGTCCACATTTTCAAATGCCACCCTCATGATAACCGGAGGCACCGGCTCTTTCGGCTCAACCGTCCTCAAGCATTTTCTCGAATCCGACCTTAGGGAGATCCGTATCTTCTCCAGAGACGAAAAAAAACAGGACGACATGCGCCATGAACTCCAGGCCAGACATCCGGAACACGCCGCGAAAGTCAAGTTCTATATCGGCGACGTGCGCAATCTCCAGTCCGTCCGGGACGCCATGCCCGGCGTGGACTATATCTTCCATGCCGCCGCTCTCAAACAGGTGCCCTCCTGTGAGTTCTTCCCCATGGAAGCCGTCCGTACCAATATCATCGGCACAGACAATGTCCTCCACGCCGCCATCGACTCCGGCGTCAAGCGTGTGGTCTGCCTGTCTACCGATAAGGCCGCCTATCCCATCAACGCCATGGGCATCTCCAAGGCTATGATGGAGCACGTGGTCTTTGCCAACGCCAGAGTCTCCGCCGAGCGCAACGGCACCGTCATATGCTGCACCCGCTACGGCAACGTCATGTGCAGCCGGGGCAGCGTCATCCCCCTGTTTATTGACCAGATCAAATCCGGCAAGCCCATCACTATCACCGACCCCAACATGACCCGCTTCCTGATGAACCTGGACGAGGCCGTGGACCTGGTGATGTTCGCCTTTCAGCACGGACGGCCGGGAGACCTCTTCATCCAGAAATCCCCGGCTTCCACCATCGGCGTCCTTGCCCAGGCGGTGCAGCAGCTCTTCGGCGATACCGGCACCAATATCATCGGCACCCGCCACGGTGAGAAACTCTATGAGACACTGATGACCTGCGAGGAGAGGGTCCGCAGCGAGGACATGGGCAATTACTTCCGGGTCTCCGCCGACAACCGTGATTTGAACTACGACAAGTTCGTGGTCCAGGGTCAGGTACACACCATGGCAGACGAGAGCTACACCAGCCACAACACCACCCGTCTGGATGTGCAGGGAACTGTGGACAAGCTGCTGAGCACCGACTATGTGAGAGAGGCCCTGGGCTGAATCCGGGCCTTTATCCTCCCCCTTTGCAGATGCAAAAAACCAGGACTGAGAAAGACTCTCAGTCCTGGTTTTTTCTTTAATCCTTGTTCCCCGTGTCAGAAGTCGGCGTTGCCGGTGGTGCGGGGGTGGAGCTCCACGTCACGGATGTTGCTCACGCCGGTGAGGTACATCACCATGCGCTCAAAGCCCAGGCCGTAGCCGGCGTGGCGGCAGCTGCCGTAGCGCCGCAGGTCCAGATACCACCAGTAGTCCTCTTCCTTCAGTCCCAGCTCCGCCATGCGCTTTGTCAGCACATCCAGACGCTCCTCGCGCTGGCTGCCGCCGATTATCTCCCCTACGCCGGGCACCAGGCAGTCCGCTGCCGCCACGGTCTTGCCGTCGTCGTTCATGCGCATATAAAAGGCCTTGATATCCTTGGGATAATCGGTGACGAAGATGGGCTTTTTGAACACTTCCTCGGTGAGGTAGCGCTCATGCTCCGTCTGAAGATCTATGCCCCACTTCACCGGGTAGTCGAACTTCTTACCAGATTTTTCCAGAATATCCACGGCCTCAGTGTAAGTCACCCGGCCGAAGTCGTTGCTCACCACATTGTGCAGCCGCTCCAGCAGGCCCTTGTCCACAAAGGAGTTGAAGAACTCCATCTCCATGGGGCAGCGCTCCAGCACCCGGTTGATGATATACTTCACCATGGCCTCGGCGGTGTTCATATAGTCGTTCAGGTCTGCAAAGGCCATCTCCGGCTCTATCATCCAGAACTCGGCGGCGTGGCGCTGGGTATAGCTCACCTCGGCCCGGAAGGTGGGCCCGAAGGTATACACATCCCCGAAGGCCAGGGCGAAGTTATCCGCATTCAGCTGGCCGGAGACGGTGAGGCTGGTGACCTTGCCGAAGAAGTCCTTGCTGTCGTCCACGGTGCCGTCCTCTTTACGGGGCAGATTGTTCAGGTCCAGAGTGGTGACCCGGAACATCTCCCCGGCGCCCTCACAGTCGGAGCCAGTGATGATTGGGGTCTGGACATACACAAAGCCCCGGCTCTGGAAGAACTCGTGCACCGCCTGGGCCGCCACGCTGCGCAC
>CASFJB010000049.1 GCA_949294945.1 uncultured Eubacteriales bacterium | reverse complement strand
GCCTCCATAGCCATGACGGGCATCAAGCTCATATCCTCCGCTCACCTGAACTTCAGGAACTCCGCCATCGTGGGCCTGGCCGTGGCTTTGGGCATGGGCATCACCATGGCCCCCGCCACTCTCTCCGCCTTCCCCGACTGGGTGACCATGATCTTCGGCAAGTCCCCCGTGGTGCTGGCCACCATAGTGGCAGTGGCTCTGAACCTGATAATCAAGGACGAAGAAAAAGCCGCCGGCAAGGCGGGCGCTGAAACAAAATAAACTGAAAGGAAGCTCTTTATGTACAAAGTAATGGTAAACGGCAGAGAATACGAGTCTGCCGAAGATAAAAAGCTGCTGAGCTTTCTGCGGGACGACCTGCACCTCACCGCTGCCAAGGACGGCTGCAGCGAGGGCGTCTGCGGCACCTGCACCGTGCTGGTGGACGGGGCCAAGGTCAAGGCCTGCGTCATGCCCCTGAGCAAGCTCCAGGGCAAGAGCATAGTCACCGTGGAGGGCATAGCTCCCGAGGAGATGGCCGTATACGAGCACTGCTTTGCCCAGGCCGGAGCCGTGCAGTGCGGCTTCTGCATCCCGGGCATGATAATCTCCGCCAAGAGCCTGCTGGACGTGAATCTGAACCCTACCAGGGAGGACGTGAAAAAGGCCATAAAGGGCAACCTCTGCCGCTGCACCGGCTATAAGAAGATAGAGGAAGCCATACTCATGGCCGCGGAATTTTTCCGGGAGGGCAAGCCCATCCCCGCCGCCCCGGAGAAGCTGCACATGGACCAGCAGGCCCAGCGCCTGGACGCCAAGGAAAAGGTCAACGGCAGCGGTCTCTTTGCCGACGACCTGCAGATAGAGGGCATGGTCTACGCCAAGCCCGTCTACTCCAAGTATCCCCGGGCCCTGATAAACCGGGTGGACGCCTCCAAGGCCCGCTCCCACCCCGACTGCCTGGCGGTGCTGCTGAGGGAGGACGTGCCCTGCAACAAGACCGGCCACATCAAGCAGGACTGGGACGTGATCATGGGCGAGGGGGATATCACCCGCTATGTGGGCAATGTGCTGGCCGTGGTGGTCTCCGCCGACAAGAGCAAGCTGGAAGAGCTCTGCTCCCTGGTGGAGGTGGATTACACCGAGCTCACCCCCATCACCAATCCCTTTGACGCCCTCAAGGGGGACGCCCCCCTCATCCACCCGGACGGCAACATTATGAGCCGGGCAAACCTGGTCCGGGGCAATGCGGACGAGGCAATAAAGAACTCCAAGTACGTGGTCACCCGCAAGTACAAGACCTCCTGGCAGGAGCACGGCTTCATGGAGCCGGAGTGCTGCGTGGCCATGCCCGAGGGGGAGGACGGCCTGCTTATCTACACCACCAGCCAGTCCATCTACGACGTGCAGCGGGAGTGCGCCCAGATACTCCAGATACCCAGGGAGAAGGTCCACTGCCGGGCTCCCCTGGTGGGCGGCGGCTTCGGCGGCAAGGAGGACATGTCTGTGCAGCAGTATGCAGCCCTGGCAGCCTGGAAGCTGAAGAAGCCTGTTAAGGTGAAGTACACCCGCCAGGAGTCCCTGGACTACCACGTGAAGCGCCACCCCATGGAGATGGAGTTCACCACCGCCTGCGACGAGAATGGCAAGCTCACCGGCATGAAGGGCATCATCATTGCCGACACCGGTGCCTACGCCTCTCTGGGCGGGCCGGTGCTCCACCGGGCCTGTACCCACGCCGCCGGTCCCTACAACTACCAGAACGTAGACATCTTCGGCATGTCCGTGTACACCAACAATGTGGTCTCCGGCGCCTTCCGTGGTTTCGGCGTGACTCAGAGCTGCTTTGCCACGGAGATGAATATCAACCTCCTGGCGGAGATGGTGGGCATAGACCCCTGGGAGTTCAGGCGTCGGAATGTGATAAAGCCCGGCGACGTGCTCCCCAACGGCCAGACCGCCGACCCGAACACCAACATGGCCGCCTGCCTGGACGCTCTGAAGGACGTGTATTACTCCGGCGGCCCCTATGTGGGCATAGCCTGCGGCTTCAAAAACTCCGGCACCGGCATGGGCAAGCAGGATATAGGCCGGGTGCTGCTGTCCGTAGAGCAGGGCAAGGTGCACATCCGCACCTCCGCCTCCTGCATGGGCCAGGGCATAGGCCAGATGTGCCTGACGGAAATCTGCCATGTCACCGATCTGTCCCCCGCCTGCTTCGTCTTTGAAAATGCGGACACTGTCCGCACCCCCGACTCCGGCACCTCCACCGCCTCCCGCCAGACCGTCATGACCGGCGAAGCCGCCCGCCGGGCCGGCGAGAAGCTGCGCTTGGCCCTGGACGAGGGCAAGAGCCTGGTGGAGCTGGAAGGCCGGGAATTCTACGGCGAGTTCTCCGCCATCACCGACCCCCTGGGGGCCATAAAGGAAAATCCCATCAGCCATATCTCCTATTCCTACGGCGCCCAGGCCATAGTCCTCAATGAAGAGGGCAGGATTGTCAAGGCCGTCTCCGCCTTCGACGTGGGCACTCCGGTGAACATTCAGTCCGTGGAGGGCCAGATAGAGGGCGGCATGCTCATGGGCATAGGCTACGGCGTCACCGAGAAGTTCGAGTGCGTGGACGGCTACCCCAAGAGCAAGTTCGGCACCATCGGCTTCATGCGCGCTACCGAGGCTCCTGAGCTGGAGGTCATACTCTGCCGTCCCGCCGAGGAGGACAAGCTACCCTACTCTCTGGGCGCAAAGGGCTGCGGCGAGCTGTGCATGATACCCACGGCCCCCGCCTGCGCCCACGCCTACTACCGCTATGACGGCCAGTTCCGCCAGCAGCTGCCCCTGGAGAACACCCCCTACAGAAAAGCTAAAAAATAAAGGGAGAACAGAAACATGAAATATACCGACACCAAGAACGCCCCCGCCGCCATCGGCCCCTATTCCCAGGCCATATCCGTGGGGAACCTCCTCTTCACCTCCGGCCAGATACCCCTGGACCCCCAGACCGGCGCCGTGGTGGGCGAGGACATCAGCAGCCAGGCCCATCAAGTGATGAAGAACCTGGGCGCCGTGCTGGAGGCCAACGGCATAGGCTACGGCGACGTGGTGAAGACCACCTGCTTCCTCTCCGACATGAAATACTTCGGGGACTTCAACACGGTCTACGCCCAGTACTTCACCGGCAAGCCCGCCCGCAGCTGCGTAGCTGTGAAGGAGCTCCCCAAGAATGTCCTCTGCGAGGTGGAGCTCATAGCTCAGCTGGACTGAGCCCCTGCCCCGTTTCTGAAACTATCTCATCAAAAAGGTTCCGGATCCTACAAGAATCCGGAATCTTTTTGCATTAATACCATCTGTCGTATTGCATAAAAGGCGAATTATAATTTTGTTGATATCGTCAATCGAAAAAAGTCCCCGTATGTGGTATTTATTTTAAAGTAACTTTCATAAGGTAATACTTCTCATACCAAACCCCATTTTAAACCCTGTTCCAGCCCATGTTTCAGTTAAAGAGGTGTATACATGAAGGAGCCGATGATAAGGCGCATTGATTTAAAGACTCAGGCAAAACTTAAGATCCAGGAATATATCGCCTCTCTCGACTTGGAAAAGAGCAACAAGCTGCCCCGGGAGGAGGAGCTGTGCCGGATAGTAGGCGTCAGCCGCATCACTCTGCGCAGCGCCCTCAATGAACTGGAAATGGAGGGTCTGGTCCACCGCCGTCAGGGCAAGGGCACCTTTGTAAACATCACCCGGCGGAACATGAAACTGAGTTTCAGTCCCGTGGGCCATTTTTCCGACGTCATCTCCGCCGCCGGTTTCACTCCCCGGCTCCGGCCTCTGACGACGGAGATCATCCCCGCCGACGAAAAGCTGGCCGCCGCCCTGGGCATTGCCCCGGGGGAGGAAGTCATCAGGGACAAAAAATACTTTTATGCCGACGATGTGCTCTGCGCCTACTGCGAGGACCATTTTGCCCGCAGCCTGATCGGGGACATGGAGCTTAAAGAACTGAACACGGCAGGGCTGTCCGTGTTCCACTATCTCTACGATATAACCGGGCGCAAGGTCTGCTGGGACAAGGTGGACATTTCCGCCGTCAGCACCGGTCTAAAAAAGGAGCTGGCCGTCTTTGGAGACAAACCCCTGCTCTTTCTCCGGGGCACAAACTACGACGAGCAGGATGAACCCCTGGTGCTTATAGACGAATATGTGGACACCAGGATACTCACCTTCAGCCAGATCCGCCAGAGGATAATCAATTACTGAATATAAAGCCCAAAGTGCGGCGCAGTGCGCTGCACTTTCTTTTTGCCTTCTCTCCCCTTCGCTCCGAAAAGTTGATTTATCCCTTGTCTCTGGTATAATGGAAGCCAGGAGCCGGAGCTCTTCCGGCCTTGAAAGGAAGGGTAGTGAAAGCATGGGCATCTATGTTTGGGGCACAGGCTGCGGGGCTTCGGAACTGATAAGCCGCGGCCTTGAGATACGGCGCATCAGCGCCTTTGTGGACAGCTTCCCTCAGGGCAGGGACTTTCTGGGCCGCCCGGTGCTGCGGCCGGAGGAGCTGCCCGTCAATAACTGTGAGCTCCTCATAGTCTCCAGCAGACACAGCGGGGAGATCGCCGGGCAGTGCAACCGCCTGGGCCTTGCCCGGGAGCGGATACTGTTTCTGAAAAACCACTGCCGCCTGGAGGATATGAACGCCTCCTGCACCGCAGCGGAGAAACTGCTGGGAGGAGAGCTGCTGGCGCGGCTGCTGCCCCGGCAAATGGTAATCAGCACTCCGGAGCTGCTCTCTTCCAGTGCCCTGCCGGAGTCGGAGCTTTCCGGGGACTATGTGCGTCTCTCCGCCCTGGAGCTCATCTGCCGCAGGCTGGATTCAAAGGTGCCGGGAGCGGCGGCGGAACTGGGGGTATATCGGGGAGATTTTGCCAGATGCATAAACCGTCTGCTGCCGGAGCGAAAGCTCTATCTGTTTGACAGCTTCTCCGGCTTTGAGCCCGGTGACGGAGCGGAGCCCGCCTTCCAGGCCGCCCATGAGAACACCGGAGCCCAGGCCGTTCTGGAGCGTATGCCCCACCCGGACATGGTCAGGCTGTACCCCGGCTACTTCCCGGCCTCCCTTAATGGGCTGGAGGAGCGCTTTTGTCTGGTATCCCTGGATGTGGATTTTGCCCGGCCTACCCTGGAGGGCCTGCGCTGGTTCTGGCCCCGGCTGAACGCCGGGGGCTGCCTGCTGCTCCACGACTGGGGCAATCCGGAGCTGCCGGGGGTGGCCCAGGCCCTGGAGCAATATGAGGCGGAGCTGGGTTCGCACATCCCCTCCTTGCCTTTGCCGGATATGAAAGGCAGCCTGGCTCTCTGCAAATAAGGCAATGACATAGAAAAGCAGCCGATGAAAACCGGCTGATTTTCCTATCTTTTTATTACATACCGCTTTCCGGGATACATTGGGCCGTCCTCCATAGCGCAGAGGGCACAGCTCACCTGTACCGGCAGCGTGGGGAAGCAGACCCAGGCGGCCCTCTCTATCTCTCCTTCCAGTCCCGGCTCCAGCACCCGGGCGCTGATCTTCAACACCCCGTCAAACTCCACCCGGCAGTCCACCAGGCCGGGGAGGCGGAACAGGGCTTCGTCCAGCTTTTCCATGGAAGGGCCCTCCGTTTTCCGGCTCACCCGGTCTATGCGCCGGGTCACCCCGCCGCAGGGACAGGGCGGCAGGAAGCGGGTATAGTCCCCGGTGCGGTAGCGCAGCAGGGGCATGGCCCGCAGTCCCACGGTGCTGATGACCAGTTCCCCGTATTCCCCGAGGGGAAGGCTGTTCCCCTCCCCGTCCACTATCTCGGCTATGATGTGGTTCTCCCGCAGATGCATGCCCTCATGGGCCGGGCAGGTCACCGCCCCGCCCAGGCCGCACTCCCGGCTGCCGTAGTGGGGAAAGGGCTCGCTGCGGGTGAGCTTTTTGATTTCCGCCATCAGCCCCTGGGGACAGGCGTCGGCGGACACCAGAGCGTGCGCTATGGGAAAGCCCGGCCCGTACATCCGGCCCAGGCCCAGCAGGGCGGTGGGAAAGCCGATATAGCACCGGGGCCTTGCGTCCCTCACCAGGGCGCAGAGCTCCCCCCAGCTTTGGCCGTAGCCCGCCTTCAGCGGCTCCGCCCCCAGCTTTTCCACCGCCCGGGCTATCAGGTCACCAAGGCCGAAGGGGCCGGTAAAGGGGAAGGCAATCAGGCAGCGCTCCCCCGCCGGGAGCATCTCCGATATGCCGGCAGCGAAAAATCCCACCGTGTCCTCCATGTCCTCCAGGGTGTAAAACACCCGCTTTCCCGCCCCAGTGGTGCCGGAGGTGGCCCCGGATATCACCCGCTCCACCTGGCTCTGGGATGTGAGCAGGAAGCTCCCGCTGCGCTCCGACAGCTGTTCCGGCGTGGTGAAGGGCAGGCTGGAAAGCTCCTCCAGGCTCCCCAGGCGCCGGGGGTATCCTGCATACATGCCGCCCCTGGCCGCAGCCCTCTCCAAAGTCTCGTTCAGTCTTTTCAGCTGCAAGACCTCCAGGCCCTCCCTGCTCAGCTCCGGGAGGGCCTCGGTGTCTTTTATCCACTTGTCCAGTCTGGTTCTTCTCATTTTCTATAAAGGGCCCGGCCCCGGCTGTCGGTGAGATTGTAGGCGCAGAAGGGCACCATACCCAGCTTTGAATCCACCTCGCATATATAACAGCGGCGAAGCCGGTCCAGATCCAGGTTCCAGGCATCCTGGAACAGCATTCCTGAGACAGTGAAGGTGTTTCTCACCGTCTGCTCCAGGAACTCGTCCAGGGAGGCGGTGTCCGGGTCGCAGCAGCCCTCCCCCGCCTTACCGCTCCACTGCCGGGATACGAAGTCCCGGGCCTCGCTGCTCTTTACGCAGCAGCACTGGCTGCGCCGCCGGGGCAGGGCTTTCAGGCTGCCGTCGGCTTTTCGCAGGTAGCTGGCGTGGAAGGAGCAGTAGGGGCTCTCCGCCCCGCCGCCCCCGAAGTGGGAGGCCATCATCAGTCCCCCTGTCTGCTCCTCTATCCGTCTCAGTACGGCGGGGATGGTCAGGGGCTTTTCCGGCCGCTCCAGGCCGCAGCGGCCGAAGTAGGATATGGGCTGGAAATGCACTCCCCGCACATGGGGCGCCCTGTCCAGGGCAAAGCGGAGTATCTCACCCAGGCTTTGGTCGTTCACCCCCGGGGCCACCGTGGGCACCAGCACCACCGGCAGCTCCGCCCGGCGGCAGTTATCTATGGCCCGGAGCTTGATGTCCCTCAGGGGCCTGCCCCGGAGTTTTACATATATATCGTCATCCAAACCGTCAAACTGCAAAAACACGGTGCTGAGTCCGGCATGGCGGAGCTCCATACAGTAATCCGGCTCCTGAGCCAGGCGCAGGCCGTTGGTATTCAGCTGGAAAAAGCTGAAGCCCTTTTCCCGGCCCAGGGAAATTATCTTATCCAGGTCGTCCCTCACCGTGGGCTCGCCCCCGGATAGCTGTATGTTGAAGGGGCCGCCCCGCTCCATGAGCATGTCGTACTGCCGGCCTATCTCCTCCAGGCTCAAATCTCTGGGCTCCTGCTCTCCGGCGGAGGCAAAGCACACCGGACAGCTGAGATTGCAGCGGTTGGTGAGCTCCAGCAGTACGCAGCAGCCCTCCCGTTCGTGGTTCTGGCACAGCCCGCAGTCATAAGGGCAGCCCCGCTCCGCAGGTCTCGCCCTGGGGGGCTGGGTCTTGCCCCCGGCGTCACCCTCAGCCCAGGCCAGGTAGGAATCCAGATCTCCCTCCCAGATGAGGGTCTTGAAGCTGCCGTGGTCGGGGCATTTCTTTTCCATGTATATGCCCTCGTCCTCCAGCAGCTTTTTTGCCGCTATCCTGCCCAGGCACACGGGGCAGACGCTCATTGTCCTGCCTATCTCCATATCACATAAGTCCTCTGTCTTCCAGTATCTCCACACACTTTTCATAGCTGGAGGCGATTATCTCCGGGCAGTATTCCAGACGCTTTGCCGGATTTCCCCCGGTAATGTCCCTGCATTCCACCGAGGAGTGCTCCAGTTCCATCTCCTCTGTGAACCAGCGGGTGAATTCCCCCAGGGCGGCCTTGTGGTGGGGGCTCTCATACTCCGTGGGGGCGCTTTTGCCGGTGAAATAGGATATAAGGCAGCAGCCGGCAGTCATGCAGCCGCAGACGCCCCCGGAATAGCCCACGCCGCCGTTTAAGCCGGCCAGGGCCTGCACCAGCTTGGGATTATCCTCCCCCAGGGTCTCCATCAGCAGCAGCCCCAGGATCTGGGAGCAAAAATATCCGTACCGGGACAGCTCCATTATCCTGTCCATCAAATCCATCGGCTCACATCCTTTCGCAGGCAAACAGCACATAGCTGCATTTTTTCATCTTTATACCGCAGGGCTCTTCCTCCCGCCACAGGGCTTCCAGGTAATACTCCCGCCACTTCTCCGTCAAGTCCTCTATGTGGCGCACAGCAAAGCCCGCAAGGCGTACTTGGCTTAAAAGCTCCGTCACGTCCTCCGTCACGTCGGAGAACACCAGCTTGCCGCCCTTCCTCAGCAGCCTTGCCGCCTCCTTCAAAGCGGCGGGCACGTCCCCGCTCACGAAAAGACTGCACTGGGATATCACCCCGTCAAAGCTGCCGGAGGGATAGGGACAGCGGAGAAAGTTTCCTTTCTCCACCCCCGGCCCCCGGGGCTCCAGATCTATGCCCAGGGCGGTATGGCCCTGCTCCTCCAATATTCTCAAAGCCGAGCCGTCCCCGGCCCCCATGTCCAGCCAGCGGCTGCCCCGGGGCAGGAAGGCCAGTTCTATCAGGTAGCGGCTGTGCTCCGCCCCTCCCGGATGTCCGTCCATCATTTGTCCTCCAGGGCTTTCTCCACGGAGAGCACCTTGCCCAGGGCCAGCTCCTCCGGCACATAGACGAAGCCGCACTGTGGGCATACCGGCAGTTCTACGGGAAAGCCGTTGTCCAGGTACATGAATTTTGCCTTGCCCTTTTGCAGCTTGCAGCGGCATTTCATGCACCTCAGCTTGCCCTCCGGATCTACGGTATAGTAATTTTTATCTGCCATATCCTGCTCCTTTCGGCGGCTTGGCTTACAGTCGGTTCACTACCGTCATTCTATGGCTGTAGGCGCTGTGCACCAGATAGCCCTTCTCCGTCTCGCTGTACTTGACCCAGAAGGTCACGTTGCCCAGGCGTTCCCTGGTGACGAAGAGCCCGCTGTCCTCCTCCAGCACCGCCTCTCCGCTCTCCCGCAGGTGTTGAAGCACCTGGATGACGTCGGATCTGAGTATCATCCTGTCGTCCATCCTCTCCTCCGCCTCCGGGGTATATTCCACTTCAAAGCCCAAGTCTTCCATTTTCAGTTCTTCTCCCCACAGTTCCTTTAAAAGCTGCTGTTTAAGGCCCAGCCTGTTGTATCTCTTTGCGCTTATATCCGGGCAGTTGTCCGCTGCGGCGCCGTACACCAGCTCCAGCAGGTGCAGCGACTCCCTGCCCTCCCGGGCAAAGCGGTCCCGGCAGGCCATGCAGTAGCTCAGGTAGGGCAGGGGCGAGCGCTCCAGGCAGCTCTCCGTCATCTCCCTTGCCACTTCCCGATTGGTATACTGGGTCAGGCCCCCGTAGCCGCAGCAGGGGGACCGGTCCCCGGAATAGGGGGTGTCCCGTATCTCGCAGCCCAGCTTTGCCGCTATGCGCCGTATGCTCTCCTGGGTCTTGGCGTCCCCCCGGGCTCCGCAGGCGTCGTGTAAGGCCATGGGCCGCTGACGGAGCTCCGCCGTCTCCGGCAGGCCCAGCTCCTCCAGTATCTCCCATATGCCCCGGACGCTTTCCCGGCCCTGGGACAAAAGCTGCTTTTTGCAGCTGGGGCAGCCGGCTATTATCTTCGGTGAGCCCAGCTCCTCCATCTCCTTGCCGAGAAAGTCCACCGTCTCCCCGTAGAGCTCATAGCGGCCGGCCCAGTCCCCTATGGCGCCGCAGCAGCCCAGCATCAATGCCACGCCTCCCTCCAGCCTCCGGCACAGGTCCAGATAGGCCGCCCGCACCGTGGCGGGGGCTATGGCCGCAGCCTGGCAGCCGGGGAAGAACACATAGCTGCACTTTTTAAAGCCCGGCTGCTTCCGGCTGAGAAAGGCCTCCCCGTTGGAAAAGAGCATGTCCATAAGGGCAAACTCATGGGGGGCCAGGGGCATCTTGCCGGTGCTGACCATGTTCTGCCGGGCTATGTGGCAGACCTCGGCCATATCGTAGCCGTTGGGGCAGAGGACGCTGCACTGGCCGCAGAGGGCGCAGGCGTTTATGGGCTTGTTCATCATATGGTCGCCCATGATGATGGAGACGTTGTTGTATATCTCCCGGGTGAGTATCCTGGGGAATTTTTTATAGTGGCGCAGATAGGCGCAGCCCTTTATGCATTCGTCGCAGTGGCACTGGATGCACCTGCCCGCCTCCGCCATTGCGCTGTCCCGGTCTTTTACCGGGATGCGCCGGGAGGGCTCCACCCCCTCCAGGGAGGTGTACAGCCGGGTGGCCACGCTGCCCTCCTCCCCCCGGGTATTGCCAGGGTCCAGGCGCTGGGCCAGGCGGTCGGCGCTGAGAGCGGCCCGCTTTGCCCCGAAGGCGGAGTCCAGCACACCCCGGGTACTGCCGGTGATGAGCCGGTGCTCCCGGCACACCATCACGGCCTCATCCGTCTCCAGTCCGGGGCAGAGGCTCTGGGCCGTGTCCCAGGCGGCGGCGATGAGGGCGTATTTCTCCCGCTCCTCCCAATAGGCCGCCTCCGGCTCACAGCCCCATCTGAACTCAATATCCAGCTGGCTTAGAAGTCTTGCCGTAGCCTCCGCCGCCTCCTCAGGCAGCCCCGGAGCGCAGTCTCTCACCAGGGAGAGGCAATCCCCCTGGGTGCAGTAAAAGCTCACCGGATAGCGTTTTTTCACCAGCTCCCCGGCCAGGAAAAGGCTGAACAGGTCTGCGCCGAAGACGGCGGCGTTCTGCTGCTTTTTCCGCAGCAGGCTCCCGCCCCTGGGCTTTGAGCCGTAGGCCAGGGCGGAGCGCTCCAGCTCCCGGATAGCTATGCCCTCCCCCAGCTGTCGCAGCTTGCAGCTGTTTTCGCAGGGGGCCTCGCAGCCCAGGGCCAGGATGTGGGGGAAGGGCGTTATTTTTTCGTATAGAGCCAGGGCCTTGTCAAAGTCCCCGGCGGCCACGGCGGCGGCCAGGGCCTTCACGTCCAGCTTCAGCGGGCAGGCCGCATTGCAGTAGGCCGGCTGCTCGTGGACGCAGAGGCTCTCCCGCTCTTCCAGCTCCTCCTTGGTGAACATGCGCTTTTGCCGGTACACATGGGTGGATCGGCGTTCTTCTATCTTCACGGCGCTCACTTCCTTTCCTCAGTCCGGCCGCTATTGAAGCTCCCGTATTCTTAAAGCTTGAGAGGCGGTTTCCCGCCTCTCAAGTATAACAGAATACTGGGCTTTTGAAAACCGGCTTTACAGCTCCTTCAGGGCCGCCAGCACCACCTCCGGCAGGGCGGGCACCTTGGTGATGCGGGCGCCGGTGGCGTTGTATATGGCGTTGAGGATGGCCGGGTGAGGAGCATCCAGCGGGGCCTCGCCGCAGCCGGCGGCGCCGTAGGGGCCGTTGGGGCGGTAGGTCTCGGTGAAGTGCAGCTCAATGTCGTCGGGCACGTCGTTGGGATAGGGGATGCCGCATTTGAGCAGACTGGTGTGCTTGCTGAGATCGTCAAAGTCCTCGGTGAGGGCCAGGCCTATGCCCTGGGCCAGGCCGCCGTAGAAGTTGCCCTCCACCAGAAGCCTGTTCATGATGGTGCCTACGTCCGCCACACAGGTGAATTTTTCCACCTTCACTTTGCCGGTCTGGGTATCCACACGTACCTCCGGCAGGAAGAGGGTATACATATAAGTGGCAAAGGGCTCGCCCTGGGAGGTGGCCTGGTCCACCGGGTGCTCGGCGCAGAAAGTGGTCACCCACTGGCCCTGGACCTTGGTCTCTATGCCCTCGGCTACCATCTCGTCATAAGTGCGGAAGCTGCCGTCCGGCTTCTTCATGGCGGCCACCAGGTTCTCCGCTGCAAGGCGGCAGGCATTGCCGGACATGACCTGGCTGCGGGAGCCGCCGGCAGGGCCGGAGTTGGGGGTTATCTTGGTGTCGTTCATCACCAGTTTTATCTGCTCAGGCTTGATTCCGGCCTGGCGCAGAGTCTCGTGGGCGGAGACCAGCATGCCCATGTCGGCGCCCTGGCCGTGGTCCTCCCAGGAGGCGTACATGGTGACGGTGCCGTCGGGGTTCAGCTCAGCATAGGCCTGGGAGGCATCTACCCCGTCAAGGCCGCAGCCGTACACGCCGGAGGCCACGCCGATGCCGTATTTATACCGGCCATCGGAGGCGGCGTTCTTCTCGGCCACTCTCTTCTTCCCCGCCTCGTACAGGGGACGGGCCACCTTGTACATCTTCTCCAGGCAATAGACATCCGGGGCGTAGCCGGTGGGAATGGTGGAGTTCTCCGACTCCTTGTAGCAGTTGAGCTCCCTTATATCGAAGGGGTCCATGCCCATCTTTGCCGCCAGCACGTCTATGGCTATCTCAGAGCCCATGAAGGACTGAGGCGAGCCGTAGGCCCGGAAGGCGGAGCCCCAGGCGTGGTTGGTGAAGACGGTGGTGGACTTGTTGCGGATGGTGGGTATATGGTAGCCTGCGCCCACAAACTGGCTGAGGCGGTGGGTCAGCAGGTCGCCAAACTCGGAGTAGGGGCCGTGGTCGATGTAGTTGTTGCCCCAGAGGGCCAGCAGCTTGCCTTTCTCGTCGGCGGCAAGTTTTATGTTCATAAAGCCCGGGCTGCGCTTGCCGGTGTAGGTGATGTT
>CASFJB010000048.1 GCA_949294945.1 uncultured Eubacteriales bacterium | reverse complement strand
CTTGTGGTTGGACACCAGCTTGTTTTTTATCTCCAGCTTGTTGAGCAGCACCATGGAGCGGCGGGTGTCCTCGGCGGCTATGATGTCCACCTCACTGAGTATCTGCCTGCCCCTGGGGGACATGTCCCGGGAATTGCCTATGGGCGTCGCCACTATGTAGAGACAGCCTCTGCTGTTTTCCTCCATCTGTTTTCTCCTCAATGATTCATAGTTCCAAAGCCGCTTTCAGAACCGCGGCTATGTGCTTCATATCCTCTTGGCCGTACCTCTGGTCGCAGGGCAGGGCCAGCATATGCCCGGCCACGTATTCGCAATTTTTGCAAACGCCCCTCGCCTGCCGGGGTATTGGCCATATCACCGGGCAGTATATGCTCCGCTCCGCCATGTATTTCTGCACCCCGTCCCGGTTTTCCAGCATCAGGCCCAGATAGAGCCCGGCGGGATTTCCGGCGCTGCCCATAAAACGGAGCTTCCCCGCCTCTGCACTGTCCTTCAGCTCTTCCCTCAAGATGGCGCAGTTGCGGCGGCGGTGCTCCAATATCTTTTCAAAATCCAGTTTTTCTATATATCCCAGGTTCTCGGGAGAGAGGGCCACAGGCTTGCCGCTCTCATCCAGCAGCTCATCTGCCTCATGGAGCTTTTCCAGAAACTCCGCCTTCATCTCGGGGATACCCTTTTCAAGGTACTCCCCCTTTTCCTCCATGGCCTCCAGGCGCAGCCGGGCAAAGCGGCTGTCCGCTTTTGCCTCCGGCAGGCTCAGCTCAGTTTTCAGCAGCCCGCCTTCGGGCATGGCCGCCCACTTTCTCAGGCTGGCTACGGTGGCCTCCGGCCGGAAGCTCTCCCGACGGGGAACGATTATATCCTGGGTCCTGTCCTCAAGGAGGAAGGCCCCAGAGGCCCTGAGCCTTTCCAGAAAAGACGGGGTAAAGGGCCGGACGTCAAAATAAGTCATGTACAGCAGTATGCAGCCGGGGCTCAGCTTTTTCAGCACATCCTCTCCGTCTCCGGTGAGGTCTGCTCTCAGCTTATAAAATTCCACCGTGCAGCCGTTTTTCTCAAAGGGCAGTATCATGGATTCGCAGCACAGCGCCGGCAGCAGTACCCTAGTCCCGGGGCGCAGCTCCGCCACCTGTTTCATGGCGTCCCGGCCGCTGCGGAAAAAGGTCCAGCCCTCAGTCAGCGCAGCACGCCGTCCGGTCTCATAGAGCCTGCGGGACTGCCAGTGGTGCTCGCTTCCGTATTCTCTCATCTTATCTTCCTGCACTCCATGTAATAGCGCTTTTCCTCCGCCTCTCCCAGGGAGAAGGTCTTGCGAGGCAGCACGCCTCCCGCAACGATGGCGGGGAACAGGGTGTTTTTATCCATGGCCTTCAGAGCCATGCCGCAGTTGCCCTCCTTAAGGGACAGCTCCTCCAGGGCGGCGCTGCCGTGGACATAGTCTATCTCAGTCTCCGGATGCGCCTCCAGCCACTTGTCCAGAAATTCCTGGAGCAGGTCTACCGGCAGCCGGTCCCCGGCGGCGGTGAGCTTCACGCCCCGGCGGCCTCCCTTATGTATGAATACGATATCTTCTCCCTCGGCCCAGGGCACGGCAGAAGTAAAATCATCTATAAGTTTTCCGGCATCCACATTGAACAGCACCCGGTGGATGGGCTCGAAGTTCAGCGCTTCACAGTGGAGATTCACCAGCTCCGCCAGAGCATAGCGGGCGGGATGGCTCTCCCTCTCCGCCTTGGTGAGGCCGGGCTTTATCTCCTCCCAGCAGGTCTTGGCGGTGGCCAGGGAGTGGTTCCCGTCCCCCACTGCCAGATACAGGCCGCTGCGGCTCTGCTGCCGGGCGATTATCTCCTGCACCTCTTTTGCCGCCACCCCGGTGACGGCGTAGCCCCTCAGGTGGCCGCCCCCCATCATAAGCTCCAGGTCGTAGAGCTTGGGGAGCTCATGGCGCCGGGCGTACAAGGGCTCTATCAGCTCCCGCTCCCTGTCGTCGCACAGGAGCATCACATGGGGGCTCTCCAGCTCCGCCCCTTGGCGTATCTTCACCCTTGGGGGGATGCGGGAGGTGACGGTGCCCTCGGTGGCCCGGATAAGGGCCTGGCTCTCCGGGGTATAGTCGTAGCAATCCAGATCCACCTTGCCCACCAGGCCTATGCGCACTCCGGACTCCGTGCTGCGCTCCACCAGGACAAAGCCCTCATGGACCCGCTCAGTGAGCACGCCCCGGCGCAGGTAGTCCTCAATGTGCTTTTGTATGCTCTCTATCCGGCCGAAGCCCTCCTCCAGATACACCTCCGGGAAAACTATATTCAGGGCCGACGGGCGGTCCCCCACCAGCTTTGCCAGTTCCTCCCAATACCCCCTCTGGCTGGTGAACTGGTCGCAGGCCACCACAGGCCAGAAACGTGCGGTCTCATCGTCCCGGGGCAGCAGTATGTTCGCCGGGGAAAAGCAGGTATCCATAAACATTCTCCTGTTATTATCAATATTGGAATAACCCGGGACTTGCCCGGGCTATATGTTTCCTTTTTTACTTGTTCTTCTCGTACAGCACCCACAGGCCCTTGAGCAGCAGGTCGTCGTCAAATATTATTTCATGGCGGCAGCAGGCAACTATGCTGCGGGCCAGGCCGCCCGTGGCCACCACGGTGCACTTTTCTCCCAGCTCCGCCTCCATTTTGTCTATCATGCCGTCCAGCATGGCGGCGGTGCCGAAAACGGCGCCGGAGCGCATGGAGTCAACGGTGTTGCTGGCTATGACCTTCCTTGGCGGACGGATGGCAATGTCCGGCAGCAGGCTGGTGCCCATGGCCAGGGCCCCGTAAGCCAGGTTCACTCCGGGGATGATGGCTCCTCCCAGATAGCTCCTGTTTTTGTCCACCACCACCATGGTGGTAGCGGTGCCCATGTCTATGACTATTGCGGGGGTGCCGTAGTAGGACATTGCAGCCACGCTGCCCGCCACCAGATCTCCGGCCAGGGTGGAGGGATCGTCCAGGCGGATGTTCAGCCCCGTCTTCATTCCCGGCCCCACCACCAGAGCCCGCACCCCGGATATGAGCTCTATTGCCTCCCTCAGCGCCCCGGTCATCTGGGGCACCACGGAGGAGATTATGGCTCCCTCAAAGCCGTGACAATCTATATCATAAAACTCCAGCAGCTGCTTGAGCTTTACGGCGCACTCGGCGGCAGTCTCCCGGTGGTTTGTCTGTATGCGGACGATGTTGAGTATCTCACCCTTGTCAATACAGCCCAGGACGATATTGGTGTTGCCCACGTCTATGGCCAGTATCATACTCTCACCCCCATATTTTTTTCAATTATATTGCATTGCCCGGGCAATGTCAATTATTGATGCCGTGATGGGCATGGGGACTGCTCACATCCAGGGCCCTGAACACATAGCCGTTGTTCAGTCCCCAGATTATCACCTGCTCCACGGCGTTGACGCTGTAGTCCTTTATATCGTGCTGCAGCACCACCGAGGCCCGGCGGCCGGAGCAGCCGTCGATGATGTTCTTTGCCACGGTGTCGGTGTCCGTGGTCTCCCCGGCGTCCCCGGAGGACACGTTCCAGTCAAAATACTGGTATCCCATGTCCGTGAGGGAGGCAGCCAGGCTGGTCATTATGCCGGGGTTAAAATTGCTCACCGTATTGGAGCTCCCTCCCGGGAAGCGGCAGAGCTGGGTATAGCTGCCGGTCTGGTTGTATATCAGCTCCTCCACGGCGTTGAAGTCCTGGAAGAAGGCGTCCTCGCTGGAATATATGCTCTTATAGTTGTGGGAGTAGGTGTGGACCCCTATGGAGTGCCCCTCCCTGTAGGCCCGGCCTATCTGGTCAAAGTACTTTGAGTTTGCCCCGGTGACAAAGAAAGTGGCCTTCACGTTGTACTTTGCCAGCACATCCAGAAGCCTGCCCGTATAGGGCCCCGGGCCGTCGTCAAAGGTCAGGTATATGGTGTTCACGTCGGGGGAGACTATATCCGGGTTGTTCACCGGCAGCACGGTCACCGTGCGCTTGGCGCTGACCACATCCCCGGTCTGGCTCTGGATGAAGTAGTTAAGCTCATAGCTGCCGGCCTTATAGGGGCAGACCTCTCCCTCCACCTGCACAAGCTCCGTCATGTCGTTGCCCTGGCTGTCCTTTGCGCTGTAGCCCGGGTCGGTGAAGCTGAGGCTGGCGGTGAGTTCTATCTGGTTGCCGCCCTCCAGGACTATCTCCGGCTTGCCCTGGGTGTACAGGGGCTCCCTCACCATGGTGGTGGTATTGCCTGAGGAGTCGGTGACGGTGTAGACCATGCGGTTATCCTCCAGCCGGCTTTCCACCTTGTCCGTCAGGTCCCCGTCATAGTTGTCGGTGGCGGTATAGCCTTCCTCCTGGTAGCCGCTTATCCAGGTGGCCTCATAGCCCGCCTGATATTTAAGCTCCAGCACCGGGGAGATCTTGTCCACCACCTTCACCTTCCGCTGGGTGCTGTACTCCTGAAACAGATAGCGAACGGTGTACTTTATCGTGTACTCCCCCAGCCTGGTGTTGTCCAGCTCTCCGGAGGTCTCCACATGCAGGTGCTTTTTCCCCTCGCCGAATACGGAGCCTGCGCTGACGGCATAGATGCCCGGCTCCTCATAGGGTTCAAAGCACTCCAGCTCCAGCTCCTCCGGTCCGGTCATGTAAAAACGCACATGGCGCCCGTCCATTATCACCGCCGCCGCAGCCACCCCCATGGCGTATACCAGCAATATGGCCAGCACTACAAGGCCGGTTTTCCCGGGCATTATCTTTTTAAGTTTTTTTATAAATCTTCTCATATCTCTATCTGCTCTTCTTTTGCATTATGTAACCTTGCCTATTATACACCTTTCCCCAGGGAATGGAAGAAACAATTGATGAATTAAGAAATTTTAAATTTTGGCTCCCGGCAAAGCTCATATATATATGACGTAAGAAAGCCCCTCTTTGTGACAGCTTTGTCACGGCCACAAGGCTATTTTCTGTTGATATGTTGGAAAAATTCTGGTATATTTAAGGCGTTAAGAGTGTGCAAAAAAACTCAGCACATCTCTCCGGCAGCCAGCCGGAGGAAAGGAAGTAAAATGAAAAACACAGAAAAGACAATGGAAAAGATCGTGGCCCTGTGCAAGAACCGGGGATTTATTTTTGCCGGTTCCGAGATATACGGAGGCCTTGCCAACACCTGGGACTACGGCCCTCTTGGCGTTGAGCTGAAGAACAACATCAAGAGAGCCTGGTGGAAAAAGTTCGTCCAGGAGAACCCCTACAACGTGGGGCTGGACGCCGCCATCCTCATGAACCCCCAGACCTGGGTCGCCTCCGGCCACCTCAGCGGTTTCTCCGATCCCCTGATGGACTGCCGGGAGTGTCACGAGCGTTTCCGTGCCGATAAACTCATCGAGGACTGGTGCAGCGAGACCGGCTTTGCCCTTCCCAAGCCCATCGACGCTTTCTCCCAAAGCGAGATGAAGGCCTTCGTGGAGGAGCACAATATACCCTGCCCCACCTGCGGCAAGCACAATTTCACCGACATCCGCCAGTTCAACCTGATGTTCAAGACCTTCCAGGGCGTCACCGAGGATGCCAAGAACACCGTCTACCTCCGCCCCGAGACCGCCCAGGGCATATTCACCAACTTTGTCAACGTCCAGCGCACCACCCGGCGCAAGCTGCCCTTCGGCATCGGCCAGATAGGCAAGAGCTTCCGCAACGAGATAACCCCGGGCAACTTCATCTTCCGTGTCCGTGAGTTTGAGCAGATGGAGCTGGAGTTCTTCTGCAAGCCCGGCACCGACCTGGAGTGGTTCGATTACTGGCGCAGCTTCTGCCACAATTTCCTGCTGTCCATCGGCCTGAAGGACGAGAACCTGCGTCTGAGGGACCACGACCCGGAGGAGCTGTGCTTCTACTCCAAGGCCACCACCGACTTTGAGTTCCTCTTCCCCTTCGGCTGGGGCGAGCTGTGGGGCGTGGCCGACCGCACCGACTATGACCTGACCCAGCACCAGACCGTTTCCGGTCAGGACCTGACCTACTACGACCAGGAGAAGAACGAGCACTACATCCCCTATGTCATCGAGCCCTCCCTGGGCGTGGAGCGCACCGTCCTCTCCGTCCTCTGCGACGCCTACGACGAGCAGGTGGTGGGCCAGGACAAGAAGGGCAACGACGATGTGCGCACCGTGCTGCACCTGCACCCGGCTCTTGCCCCCTTCAAGTGCGCCGTTCTGCCCCTGTCCAAGAAAGAGATACTCACCGGCCCCGCCATGGAGCTGTACAACGAGCTGAGTAAGGACTTCATGTGCGACTATGACGAGACCGGCTCCATCGGCAAGCGCTACCGCCGTGAGGACGAGATAGGCACCCCCTTCTGCATCACCTTCGACTTCAACACCGTGGGCACCGACACCGACCAGGCCGACCACTGCGTCACCGTCCGGGAGAGGGACAGCATGGAGCAGGTGCGTATCCCCATCAGCGAAGTTAAAGACTACATCAGCCAGAGAATAAAATTCTGATAAGAACATTGGTTCGGGAGAAATGCAATGAAGCATGGTTTTATTAAGGTAGCCGCCGCATCCCCTGTGATAAAAGTGGCGGACGCCGACTATAATGCCGGCAAGATAATAGGATGTATAAAGGCCGCCGGGGAAAAGGGCGTGAAGATCCTGGTTTTCCCGGAGCTGAGCATCACCGGCGTCAGCTGCTATGACCTCATCGGTCACCGTGTGATACTGGAGGGGGCAAAGGCCGCCCTGCTGAAGATAGTTGAGGCCACCGCCGGCATGAATATGCTGGTCTTTGTGGGCCTGCCCCTGGCCGTGGGCTCCCGGCTCTACAGCTGCGCCGCCGCAGTATGCGGCGGGGAGCTGCTGGGTCTGGTTCCCCGCAGCAGCGTGGAGGGCAGCCACTTTGCCCTGCCCGACGAGGAGGAAGTGGAAGTCATCCTTGGGGGAGAGAGCGTCCCCGTATTCACCGATATGCTCTTTGAAAACCAGCTTGTCCCAGGCCTCTCCGTAGCTGTGGAGCTGGGCGCGGATATGGACAGCGTCACTCCCCCCGCTCTGTGCCACGCCCTCTCCGGGGCAACGGTCATCGCTCAGATGGCCTCCTTCCCCGAGACCGTCTCCTCCACCGACGAGGCGGAGCTGAACATCCGCTTCATGTCCCGGCGCCTGCGCTGCGGCATGGTCATGGCCGCCCCCGGCAAGGGAGAGAGCAGCACCGACAATGTCTACTCCGGACTCTGCCTGGTGGCGGAAAACGGCCAGATCCTTGCTCAGGATGAGAGGGAGGACAGCCTGGCCGTCAGCGAGCTGGATATCGAATATCTCATGAACCTGCGCCGCTGCGACGGCCAGTTCGATCTGGGTGACTATCCCCATATCGTCTGCCCCTGGGGCGTGAAGGAGGAAGTGACCCAGCTCAGCCGCAGCTTCCCCAGGCACCCCCATCTCCCTGAGGACAAGACCAAGCTGCCTGAGTACTGCCGCCGCATGCTGGATATCCAGGTCTCCGGCCTGGTAAAGCGTATGGAGTATGCCGGTCTTGACCACTGCGTGGTGGGCATCTCCGGCGGAGTGGACTCCACCCTGGCGGTGATAGTCAGCTCCATGGCTGTGAAGAAAATGGGCCTGCCCTCTCAGAACGTGGTGGCCTGCACCATGCCCTGTTTCGGCACCTCCTCCCGCACCAAATCCAACGCCATCGTTGTGGCCGAGCAGCTGGGCTGCCAGGTGCGGGTAATAGATATAAGCAAGTCCGTGTACCAGCACTTTGACGATATCGGCCATGCCCATGACGACTACTCCGTGGCCTATGAGAACGCCCAGGCCAGGGAGCGCACCCAGGTGCTCATGGACATCGCCAACAAGGTCAACGGTCTGGATGTGGGCACTGAGGATCTCAGCGAGTTCGTGGACGGCTGGTGCACCTACAACGGAGACCACACCAGCATGTATGACGTTAACCTGGGCCTTACCAAGACCCAGGTGAGAGCCAATGTCCGCTACGTGGCCGACGGCACTGAGGACAAGGTCCTGAAGGCCGCCCTCTACGACGTGCTGGACTGCCCGGTGACTCCGGAGCTGCTGCCCATCCACGACGATATGATAGAGCAGAAGAGCGAAGAGGCCGTAGGCTCCTACAGTCTCCAGGACTTCTTTACCCACATGATAATGATCCGGGGCTTCTCCCCGGAAAAGACCTTCCGTCTGGCAAAGCAGGCCTACGGCAAGGACTTCAGCGACGAGGAGCTCATCCGCTGGCTCACCAGCTATTGCAAGCGCTACTTCTCCCAGCAGTTCAAGCGCTCCTGCCTGATGGACGGCCCGGCGGTGGAGGCCTTTACCGTCTCTCCCCGCAGCGGTTTCCTCATACCTTCCGACGCAGAGAACAGCCTGTTCTTAAAGGATCTGGAAAAGCTCAAATGAACACAGCCCCGGCGGTTTGCTCAGTTTTTCTCCTTACCGCCGGGGCCTGAAAACGTCAGGAATATCCTTCGGGAAACTATAAATATTTCAGAGGAGGTCATGTTATGTTCAAAAGCGAGTATCTGAATCGGGTCTACGCAGAAGTGGAACGCAGAGACGCTCACGAGCCGGAATTCCTCCAGGCTGTCAGGGAAGTGTTCGAGTCCCTGGAGCTGGTGGTGGATCAGCACCCGGAATGGGAAGCTGCCGGTCTGCTGGAGCGTTTTGTGGAGCCGGAGCGTGTGATCGAGTTCCGGGTCCCCTGGGTGGATGACAGCGGCAGGACCCGGGTCAACCGTGGTTACCGCGTTCAGTATAACTCCGCCATCGGTCCCTACAAGGGCGGTCTCCGCTTCCATCCCTCCGTCAATCTTTCGGTCATAAAATTCCTGGGCTTCGAGCAGGTGCTGAAGAACTCCCTCACCACCCTGCCCATGGGCGGCGGCAAGGGCGGCTCCGACTTTGACCCCAAAGGCAAGACCGACGGCGAGGTCATGCGCTTCTGCCAGAGCTTCATGACTGAGCTCTACCGTCATATCGGCCAGTTTACCGATACTCCCGCCGGAGACATCGGCGTGGGCGGCCGTGAGGTGGCCTATATGTTCGGCCAGTACAAACGGATCGTTGACCGCTTCGAGGGCGGCGTCATCACCGGCAAGGGCCTCACCTTCGGCGGCTCCCTGGCCCGCACCCAGGCCACCGGCTACGGACTGTGCTATTACGCTGCCGAGGCTCTCAAGCACCTGAAGAACGACAGCTTTGAGGGCAAGACCGTTGTGGTCTCCGGCTCCGGCAACGTTGCCCAGTACGCCGCCGAGAAGTGCACCCAGCTGGGCGGCAAGGTGGTGGCCATGAGCGACTCCCAGGGCTATGTCTACGACCCCAAGGGCATCGACCTGAAGAAGCTCTTTGACATCAAGCAGAAACGCCGGGCCCGGATAAGCGTCTATGCCGACGAGGTCCCCGGCGCCCAGTACGTAGAGGGCTGCCGGAACATCTGGAATGTGAAGTGCGATGTGGCTCTGCCCTGCGCCTCTCAGAATGAGATGGATGCCGAGGGCGCCAAGACCCTTATCGCCAACGGCTGCATAGGCGTATTTGAAGGCGCCAACATGCCTCTGACTCCCGAGGCCATTGCTCTTATCCAGGGCAACGGTCTGCTCTACTCCCCCGGCAAAGCCTCCAACGCCGGCGGCGTTGCCACTTCCGGTCTGGAGATGAGCCAGAACTCCATGCGCCTGAGCTGGAGCTTTGAGGAAGTGGACGAGAAGCTCCAGGGCATCATGAAGAATATCTATCAGGCCTGCTATTACGCCTCCGTGAAGTGCGGCAAGCCCGGCGACCTGATGGTGGGCGCCAACATCGCCGGCTTCCTGAAGGTGGCCGAGGCCATGATGGCCCAGGGCGTGGTGTGAGTCTCTCCTCCTTCCCCTAAAAAAAGCATAAGATACCCTACAGGCTGAGGAAAATTCCTCGGCCTGTTTTAATATACTGTAAAGAAATCGGACGGGGCTGCCGGCTCAGGAACAAGAGGGCTTGCCCATACGTCTGAAAATCAAAGGAAAATTTGGACGGAAAGGGAAATGCCTATGAAGAAAAATCTCGCCAAAACCGCAGCCCTGCTCAGTGCGCTCCTGCTGACGCTCTGCCTCAGCGCTTGCAGCATGGGCCTGAACGAAATGCTCATCGTGAAGCGGGCCTACCGCCAGGTAGCCGACATGGACAGTCTCAGCTTTACTGTGGACGCCGATTTGGACGCCCAGCTCGCCTCCGTTCCCATAAGGGCAGGGCTGGACGGTGATTGCAGCTGCATTATCGACCCCGGCACCCTGTACATGGATATGAGTATAGACATGGGCAAGCTGGGGAAATTGGAACTGCCCATCTATCTCTTTGCCCAGGACGATGCCCTTCAGCTGCGCATCGGTCTGGGGGGTGAAGAGGAAGCCCTGTGGTTCAGCTCAAGTCTTCCTCTGTCCAATGGCAAGTCCCAGGATAAAGCGGTGGATGTGGAAACGGTGCTGACCCTGCTTCAGGACGATCCTGAGGCCCTGAGCATAGGAGACAGCGAGACGGTGAACGGCGTGCTTTGCCGCCCCTTCATCCTGAAGATCCCCGGCGCCCTGCTCACTGATGCCCTGAGTACCGCCGACCCTGAAGGCGGCAGCTCCGTTGAGGACCTGGTGCTAACCATATGGATAGCCGAGGAGGAAGGCAGCCCGGTCCGGCTCAGCGCCGATCTGGCCTCCCTGCTCCAGTACCTTCTGGATAATTCCCACGCTCCCCTGGTCTCCCAGCTGAAGATAAAGACTCTGCCCACCACCGTGGACATCACCGGCTTCAACGACGTGGAGAGCATAAAGCTGCCTCAAGCAGGCTGAATGCACTTTTCCCCGGCCCCAGGAGGGGCCGGGGAAAAATCATGCCTCCGCCTCTGTGCGGTGCGGTAAGCTGAGGGGTATCAAAACAAAAAACTCCCCGGAGCTGAGCTCCGGAGAGTACCCCGCAAATGCCGTGCCGGCCCAATTATAACCTGCACATAAGAGCAGGTGGGTCGCCTAAGTTCTGTTTCACTGCTTCCAACATCCAGCTTTTGTAGGCCGGGAGGCCTGCAATCCGCAGATTCAAATCGGCATCCCTTATAAGAGATGTGGGTTTAATGGGCCAAAAAGCCTGGAAAGGCAACACGCACACAGCAGGAATTATATTTTTGTTTTTCCCTGGGGGCAATTCATCCTATGCGGAGAAAGCCTTTTTGATTACAGGAAACTTTTTACTCTTCCTCGTCGTCAAAGAGTATAAGTGAAAAATGTTCGTATACGTCCTGCAGCTCCTGGTCGTCATCTATGGATTCAAAGAGCTCATCGCCGTTTTCATCCAGGACGGAGCGGAGGATGACGATACCGTAATCCGGGTCGCTTTAAAACAAATACGCGGGGAGGAAGGCCACGAAGGTCTGGCCCTTGTAATCCATGGTGTCCAGCACTTCCAGCTCGAACTCGGTCCCGTCGTCGTCCACGATGGTGATGAAGTCGCTGCCAAATTCTTCGCTCATAATGTTCTCCATTCTGCTTTGATGGCTTTATTGTATACCATATTGCAGGATAAATCAACACTGTGAACAATAAAATTTGTAAACCTTATTTTAACCGCCTCCAGATTCCCAGGCTCCCCTTTTATGAGCCCAGATCCTCCAGCAGCGCCAGCAGTTCCCGCCGGTCTCCCACCGGTATGCCCTGCTGAACCAGGGCCCTGTCCGTACCCCTCAGGTTGGATATCTCTATTTCCGTCACCGACACCGGGGTCTTGTCCCGCTTCCCCTCGTATACCGCCACATAGCCCTGGCAGGGCCGCAGGAAATATTCCGCCTCCTCTTCCCGGCTCAGGAACTGGGCGTAGACCTCCTGGGGAATGTCGCCGTCCTTCGGCGCTATGCTTCGATAGGCCTCAGCGGCAGTATAGGCCGCAGCAGCCACCAGGCAGCCCATCAGAGCTATTCTCAGTTTAAGTCCCATTTAAGCTCCCCCTTTCAAGGGCTTGGAATCGTCTCTCGTTTTTGAAAATAGTATCTCTCCCGGCCTCGAAAAATATACGCTAAATTCCCAAAATACTGGCTATACTATGGGTATGCCGGAGCTTTCTAAAGAAAAAATTTACATTTTCTCTACCGATAGGCGGAAAGCTGTGATATAATGGCAAAATGTATTGATATGATTTCATACAAGCGCCCTGCGCATTCAACACAGTTTACCGAAAAGGAGGCGCCTTTTTTTAATGAGCAAAAAGAGCCCTGATGTTCAGGAGCCCGAAAACAAGATACCTGAACCCCAGCCGCCTAAAAAGAAAAGGCATGTGATAAAAAAAGCCGCCAATGTCACCGGCGATATCATCTCCGGCTCCATCGGCGCGGTTTTGAAGCTTATCGGCACCATTTTGCTCATCTGCCTGGTGGCGGGAATGATGTTCACCTGCGTCTTTGCCTACTATGTAAAGACCTGCCTGGTGCCCAGCTTTGACCTGTCCCTGGAGGACATGAAGCTCAATGAGTCCAGCACCCTCTGGTATCAGGACGCCAGCGGAGAATGGCGGGAGCTGGCCACCCTCTCCGGCAAGGAGAAACGTGTGTGGGTGGACTATGAAGATCTGCCCTGGTACCTGGAGAAAGCCCTGGTAGCCATAGAGGACAAACGCTTTTACGAGCACAAGGGTGTGGACTGGTACCGCACCGCCGGCGCTTTCGTAACCATGTTTGCAAAGATGGACACCAGCTACGGCGGTTCCACCATCACCCAGCAGCTGATAAAGAACCTCACCGGCAAGGATGACGTCACTATCCAGCGTAAGCTTTCCGAGATATTCGGAGCTCTTGAGCTGGAAAAACGCTACGACAAACAGGAAATAGTGGAATGGTATCTCAATGCTGTCTACTTCGGGCAAGGCGCCTACGGCGTTCAGATGGCGGCCCAGACCTACTTCGGCAAGGACGCCAAGGAC
>CASFJB010000047.1 GCA_949294945.1 uncultured Eubacteriales bacterium | reverse complement strand
CCGAAGCTGGGCTTGCCGCCCAGGAGGCTGATGTTGCCCTTGGGACAGAGTCTCTCGCACTGGCCGCAGCCGATGCAGTCGTCGCCGGCCCGGAATTTGGCAGCCTTCTTCCCGGAGAGCTTGGGCATCATGGAAGCCTCAAAGGCATTGATGGGGTTGGAGCGGGGGGCACCGTTTTTGCGGTGGACATGGTAGATGTCCTCGGCAATTTTGGCGGCCAGTTTCTCCGAACGCTCCTGGGCCTTGGCGGCGTCCATGGGAGGCATCATCATGTTGTGGGGGAAGAGCCAGATGCAGGAGCACTGATGGCTGATGCCGGCCCAGTAATCCAGGGGAACGATGCTGTTGATGATGCTCAGGCCTATACCGGGATAGCCGGCATAGCTGACTATGCCGAAGGTATAGGCGGAGGGGGAGAGCTTTATCTGTTTCACATAGTCAGCCACCCCGGCGGGCATGCCGCCTGCATAGCAGGGGAAAACGAAGCCCACCTTTTTGGCCTCCCTCACGTCGGTGACGGCAGGGGCGGAGCGCATCATGATGATGTCCGTATCCCCCAGGCGCTTGGCTATGTTTCTGGAGATGTCCAGGCAGTTGCCGCTGCCGGAGTAGCAGAAGATGACGTTTTTGCTCATGGCAGTTCCTCCGTAAATATTAGTACATTCTGCCCGGCCGGGACCCGGGCTCAGAGCTCAAAAATGGAATCGTCGTTTTCCACCCAGTCGCTGACGGGGATGGTGCGGTACTCGCTGGGGCTGACGCGGATGACCACCCGGTCGATACCGGCGTTGATTATCTGGCGCTTGCACATGGAGCAGCTCATGGCGTCGGAGAGCAGCTCGTTGGTGCGGGCGTCTCTGCCCACCAGGTAGAGGGTGGCGCCTATCATATCCCGGCGGGAGGCGGAGATGATGGCGTTGGCCTCGGCATGGACGGAGCGGCAGAGCTCATAGCGCTCGCCGGAGGGTATCTTCAGGCTTTCCCTGGTGCAGCAGCCCAGGTCGGAGCAGTTGCGGCGGCCCCTGGGAGCGCCGTTGTAGCCGGTGGATATGATCTCGTCATTGCGCACGATAATGGCGCCGTACTTCCTGCGCAGGCAGGTGGAGCGCTCAAGCACCGAGTCGGCAATATCCAGATAATAATTCTGTTTGCTGGTCCTGCTGTCCATTTTTTTACCTCCGGTATATACATATAATAATTATACCTCAGCCTTTCCGCCCCAGTCAAGGCAGAGGGCCGACATTAATGAATTTAAATGTAGCTTTTTAGCAGGAAACATGGTATATTACAGGCATGAACAGAAACTATCAGAAGGAACTTGACAGAATAATACAGAAGCTGGGGAAAAAGCGGCCCCGGCTTTTGCTCCACGGCTGCTGCGGCCCCTGTTCCAGCTCGGTGCTGGAATATCTGACGGAATATTTTGACGTGACGCTGCTGTGGTATAACCCCAACATCTATCCTCAGGAGGAATTTGACCGGCGCTTCAAGGCCCTGGTGAAGCTGATAGAGGACATGGGCCTGGCGGACAGGGTGGACATCCTGGCCGAGCCCTGGAAGAGCCGAGATTATTACCGCAGCATCCAGGGCCTGGAGCAGGAGCCGGAAGGGGGAAAACGCTGTACGGAATGCTTTCGCCTGCGCCTGAGGGAAACGGCAAAGCTGGCCAAGCACTACGGCTATGACTATTTCTGCTCCACCCTCACCCTCTCCCGCCACAAGGATGCGGTGCGGATAAACGCTCTGGGAGAGGAGCTGGGGAGAATGACCGGCGTGGCCTGGCTGCCCTCGGACTTCAAAAAACGGGACAGGGAGAACCGCTCCCTGGAGCTGTGTGAGAAGTACGGGGTCTACCGGCAGCTCTACTGCGGCTGCGAGTTTTCTCTCCACCGCCGTCAGGAGGTGGCGGAGGAGCGGGCCCAAGAGGCGGAGAAAGCGGAAATGGGAAACAGCTCTCCGGAATAAGGCCGGGGGATATAGACGGACTTTGTACACAGGAAGAACAAGGAGGTACGAGCCATGAAAGTGAGAAAAGCCATAATCCCCGCCGCAGGTCTGGGGACAAGACTGCTGCCCAATACCAAGAGCATCCCCAAGGAGATGCTGCCCCTGGTGGACAAGCCGGTGCTCCAGTACATCGTGGAGGAGGCGGTGTCTGCCGGTGTGGAGGAGATACTTATAATCACCAACCGGGGCAAGTCCCCCATAGAGGATTACTTTGACTACGCCCCGGATCTGGAGAGCCGCCTTATAGCCGACGGCAAGGAGAAGGAGGCGAGGGTGATCCGGGAAGTGGCGGACATGGCGGACGTGTATTTTGTGCGCCAGAAGGAGACCAAGGGCCTGGGCCATGCGGTGTGGCGGGCAAAGAGCTTCGTTGGCAACGAGCCCTTTGCCATACTGCTGGGAGACGATATCATGCTCAGCGAGACCCCGGTGCTCAAGCAGCTGGTGGATGCGGCGGAGAAATACAGCTGCAGCGCCATAGCCGTCCGGGAGTTTCCCGGTGAGGAGATATGCAAGTATTCCTCGGTACAGTTGGTGGAACAGCTGACGGAGCGCATCTACAGGATAGGGGACATGAACGAAAAGCCCACTATGGCCGAGAAACTCTCCAATTACGCCATCATGGGCCGCTACGTGCTCACCCCCGCCATCTTCGATATCCTGGAGCATACCGCTCCCGGCCGTAACAACGAGATACAGCTCACCGACGGCATGCGCCGGCTGTGCCATGTGGAGCCCATGTGCGCCGTGGACTTTGAGGGCAAGCGCTATGACACCGGCAATCTGAAGGGCTATCTGGAATCCATCATCGACTTTGCCCTGAAGAATCAGGAGGCCGGGGACTGGCTGCGCCAGTTCATCATAGACAAGGCGGAACAGCTGAAGGGCTGAAGCGGCCGTTGACAAAAAAGCATAAAAGTGCTACTATTTATTCACAATCCAAAAGGGGTGCTGGGTAGGCCCGGCTGAGACGAGATAAACATAAATCTCGAGACCCGTGAACCTGATCCGGATAATGCCGGCGTAGGAAACAGAGAGTGAAGCTTTGCCGCAGGTTCATAAAATGAACCTGCGGTTTTTTCTTTCTGCTTCCCAATTATTTCGATTGGAGGAAAAGAAAATGAAAACCAATTCCCGCATGAAACTCCGTGCCCTTACCGAGGGCGCAATCATGGTGGCCCTGGCCCAGATCCTGGGCTACATCAAGCTCTATGAGCTGCCCAACGGCGGTTCCGTGTGCCTGTCCATGCTGCCCATCTTTATCTACTGCGCCCGCTGGGGCTTTGGCAAAGGCCTGCTTGCCAGCTTTGCCTTCAGCCTCCTGCAGCTGCTGCTGGACGGGGCCTATGCCTGGGGCTGGCAGTCCATGCTGGGCGACTATATAGTGGCCTTTACCGTCCTTGGCCTGGCCGGCCTGTTCTATAAGAACAAGAACGGCTTCTTCATCGGCACCGTGGTGGGCTGCGTGGCCCGCTTCCTGGTGGCCTGGTATGTGGGCGCCGTGGTCTGGGGCGAGACCATGCCGGACAGCTTCTTCGGCATGACCATGACCAGCCCCTGGTTCTATTCCGCCCTGTATAACGGCAGCTACATGGTGCTGGATCTGCTGCTGTGCCTGGTGGTGGGCGCCCTGCTGTGGAAGCCCCTGGGCAAGTACTTTAGGGGCGAGGACCTGAAGCAGGCCTGAGAGCCGCCTGAGACCGGGGCTCCCGGAAAGTTTTTGTTGACAAGATGTAATAAATTAGTATATAATGACCACTCGACGGCGTATGCTGTCGGGTGGTCGTTTGACCTTGAAAATGTCAACTACTTCGGCCGGGCTCCGGCCCCGCCGATGTTGAGTATCAACCTGAAAGGAGTGCACAGAAATGCTTCGTACCTACCAGCCCAAGAAGCTCCAGCGCAAGAAAGAGCACGGCTTCCGCAAGAGAATGAAGACCGCCAACGGCCGCAAGGTTTTGGCACGCCGCAGAGCCAAGGGCAGAGCAAAGCTCAGCTACTGATCTCCGCCGGTGAGCAGGTTTAAGGAAAATATTTTTAGGGCGGAGCGATCCGCCCTTTAGGTGTTTCCGGAAATTAATACGGCGAGGAGAGAGACCGGTGGATATACGGTGTACTTTAAAAAAGAACAGCGATTTCCGCCGCCTGTACTCCAAGGGCAAAAGCGCGGTGAATCCCTACGTGGTGGTGTATTGCCGCCGCAACCGGGAGAAGCATAACCGGCTGGGCTACACGGTGTCCACAAAGCTGGGCCATGCCGTAGTGCGCAACCGGGTGCGCCGCCGCTTGAGAGAGATATACCGGCTCAACGCTTCCCGGCTGAAGTCCGGCTACGATATTGTGATAGTAGCCAGGATGCGCTGCGTGGGAGCGGAGTATAAGAAGATGGAGGCCGCCGTGATGGAGGCCTTTAAAAAGCTGGAGCTTTTGGAGGAGCAGCCGTGAAAAAACTGCTGCTGTGGCTCATCCGCTTTTACCGCAGGAACATCTCCCCTCTGCGCCCGCCCTGCTGCCGATTTACGCCCACCTGCTCTCAGTATGCCCTGGAGGCTATAGAAAAGTACGGCGCCCTGAAGGGCGGCTGGCTGGCCTTCAGACGCATCTGCTGCTGCCATCCCTTTTACCGGGGGAAGCGCGGCTTCTATGACCCCGTCCCCTGAGAGGGGACAAGCCTCATCTTTTTAATTGTACAAGGAGTAACCAATGGGCGAACTTATTTGCAAGATCTTTTCCTGGCCGCTGATAAAGTTCTATGAATTTACCGGCAACTACGGCGTGTCCATCATTCTCTTTGCCTTCATGGTCAACCTGATAATGACCCCCTTCATGGCCAAGAGCAAGAAGAGCATGATGCGTTCCACCCGCCTCACCCCCAAGATTCAGGAGCTGCAGCGCCGCCATGAGGGCAACCCCCAGAAGCTGAACCAGGAGATGCAGAAGCTGTACAGGGAAGAGGGGGTCAACCCCATGTCTGGCTGCCTCTGGTCTCTCATCCCCTTCCCCATCCTGATAGCGCTCTACAGCGTTATCCGCCAGCCCCTGACCCGCATGATGTTCGTAGCCCAGGAAGTGGTCACCACTTTGCAGGACTATTTTGTGACCCAGGGCTGGTATACCGTCCCCGCCAAGACCGACGCTTACTTTGAGATCAAGCTGGCGGACATCGCCCACCAGCACTGGGACGAGATACAGACCGCCCTGGCCGGCAAGATAGACGGCCTGATGAATATCGACTTCAGCTTCCTTGGCCTGAACATGGGCCAGCAGCCGGAGTGGAATTTCTTCATGCACACCGACTGGAGCGACAGCAGCGTCTGGCTGCCCGCTCTGGGCCTGTTCCTTATCCCCTTCATTTCCGCCTTCCTGTCCTGGGGCTCCATGAAGATAAGCAACCTCACCAATCCCCAGCAGGACAATCCCCAGACTCAGGCTTCCATGAAAAGCATGACCATAATGATGCCCCTTATGAGCGTCTGGATCTGCTTTATCATGCCTGCCGCCATGGGTATCTACTGGATAGCCAACTCCGTGTTCGGCATTGCCAGGGACTTCTTCCTCACCAAGATCTTCAAAAAGCAGCTGGATAAGGAGGACGCCGTCCGTGCCGCCCAGCGCAGCGAGCGGGAGAAGGAGCTGGAGGCCAAGCGCCTGGAGACCGAGCGCCTGAAGGCCGAGGGCAAGACCGAGAAGAACGTCAATACCAGTAAGAAGAAGATACAGGCCAACGAGAAGCAGAAGGCCGACGAGCGCAAGGCCGCCCTTGACCGGGCCGAGCGAGCTGCCCGCCGGGAGCGCCTGGGCATAAAGGAGTATGAGAAGCCCGCCTCTCAGGTGGGTGACCGCCGCTACGCCAGAGGCCGCGCCTATGTGCCCGACCGCTTCACCAACCCTGAGATGGCCGAGGAGGCCACCGCTCTGGCCGCCGCCGAGAGCGAGAACGCCCCTTCCATCGATGAGAGCGTGGAGAGCGAAGTGCTGAGCTCCGCCCCCGAGACCGAAGTCCAGGAGGCTGCCCTCAGCGCTGAAGAGACCCGGAACGAAAACCTTGACTGATAATTGGAGATTTTGAAATTATGATAAAAACTTTGGAAAAGTCCGCTCGCACTGAGGACGAGGCCATAGCTCTGGCCCTCAGCGAACTGGGCCTGGACAGGGACGAGGTCTCCGTGGAGATCCTGGAGCGGGCCAAGTCCGGATTCCTGGGCATAGGCGCCGCCCCGGCAGTCATCCGCGTCAGCTATGAGGTGGCGGATGAGGAGCCGGTGAAGGAGGCCAAGCCTGTAAAGGCGGCAGCCAAGGCCGCCGCAGCTGAGGATGTTCCTGCGGTTCCGGCCGACGAGCCGGCAGAGTACGCCCAGATACGCCAGTTCCTCACCGGACTTCTGGACCGCATGGGCGTGAAGGCCCAGATGGAGTTCAGCCCCCGGGATAACGGAGGCGTGAACGTGAGCCTGTCCGGCAGCGGCATGGGCGCAATAATCGGCCGCCGGGGAGAGACTCTGGACGCCATTCAGCACCTGACAAATTATGTGGTAAACCGCGGCAGCGAGAAGCATATGCATATCAGTGTGGACGCCGAGTGCTACCGTAGTAAGCGGGAGGAATCCCTCACCCGCCTGGCGGAGAAGATGGCCGAGAAAGCCATCAAGTATAAGCGCAGCATGGCCCTGGAGCCCATGAATTCCTATGAGCGCCATGTTATCCACACTGCCCTGCAAAACTATAAGGGTGTCACCACCAGCTCAACAGGAGTTGAGCCCAACCGCCGCGTGGTGGTGTCCTACGTAAAGCCGGAGCAGCCGGACAATAAGCCCAAAAGCCGCGAATGGGCATGAGAAGTTTTAGGAGGAGATAAACATGCTTTTTGAGACTGTTAAGGAAAATCTGGCCCAGCAGTTTGAGATTGACCCGGAGACCATAACCATGGAGACCAATCTGGTGGATGACCTGGGCGCCGATTCCCTGGACGTTGTGGAGCTCATCATGTCTCTGGAGGACAGCTTCGGCATAACCATCAGCGATGAAGATGCAGCAAAGCTGGGTACCGTAGGCGCCATCGTGGAGTACCTGGAGCGCCTCAAGTAAACCCCGGAAAAACAAAGTAAAATTAAGGCCGCCTTGGACTGAATCCAGGGCGGCCGCTTTTTGTGCCCGGTATGACCCGAAATAAATATCCACTGTGGAAAACTGCGAAAGGAGCGCAAAAAAGAAAGCGCCGCCAAGAGGCGACGCTTTCGATAAGTTCGGTATACGGTTTAGCGCTTGCTGAACTGCGGAGCGCGGCGGGCAGCCTTGAGGCCGTACTTTTTGCGCTCTTTCATTCTGGGGTCGCGGGTGAGGAAGCCGGCGCCCTTCAGGGCGGCACGGTAGCTCTCGTCTACCAGAAGCAGGGCACGGGCGATGCCGTGACGGATGGCGCCGGCCTGGCCGGAGACGCCGCCGCCGGTGACGGTGGCCTCAATGTCCACCTTGCCTACGGTGCCGGTGGTGACCAGGGGCTGACGGACGATGAGCTTCAGAGTGTCCAGACCGAAGTAGTCGTCGATATCACGGCCGTTGATGGTGATAGCGCCGGTTCCGTTGGGGATGAGGTGAACACGGGCAACGGAGGACTTTCTGCGTCCGGTGCCGTACATATAGGGCTTCTTGCACTTATAGGTTGCCATATTTCTTTACCTCCTTTTAGCGGTCCCAGACTTCGGGCTTCTGGGCGGCATGGGTGTGCTCGGCGCCGCGGAAGACTCTCAGGCGCTTGAGCTGCCACTGGGCGATGGTGTTCTTCTGAAGCATGCCGCGGACGGCCAGACGCATGGCCAGCTCGGGCTTGTTGTGCATCAGGGTCTTGTACTGGGTCTCTTTCAGACCGCCGGGATAACCGGAGTGGGTGCGGTAGTACTTCTGCTCCAGCTTTTTGCCGGTGAGAACGGCATCCTGAGCGTTGATGATGATGACGTAGTCGCCGCAGTCCACGTGGGGAGTGTAGTCGGTCTTCAGCTTGCCGCGGAGCAGGTCGGCGGCCAGGGCAGCGGTCTTGCCCAGGGGCTTGCCGGCTGCATCAAGGATGTACCACTTGCGGGTAACGGTCTCCTTGGTTACCATTGTAGTAGACATAGTCTTGCCTCCATATAAGAATTAAATGTTTTGACATTTCAGGCGCTTGCCGCTACAATATAGCCCGTAGCTCAAGCGTGCTTTATATTTATACCACGGGCATGTCCCAGTGTCAACAACAATTTTAATTTTGATTTTAAATACTCCCAAATGCTCACTTATGCTCTCAAAAACGCCCTAAAACTAAATTTCATTTTTTAACATTGCGAGGAAAAAATATGGACAAGGCTTTGAACGAGTTTACCGGTACCGTACGCCGGGCGGTGGACGACTACGATATGATACAGGAAGGGGACAAAATTGCGGTAGGCGTATCCGGAGGGAAGGACAGCCTGATACTCCTGCTGGCCCTGAAGCATCTGCAAAGCTTTTATCCCAAGGCTTTCCAGCTGGAGGCCATAACACTGGAGCTGGGCTTTGAGGGGATGGATTTTGCTCCGGTGGCAGAGCTCTGCCGGAACTGGGAGATTCCCTATACCTGCCTGAAAACGGACATCAAGGAGATAGTCTTTGACGTGCGCCGGGAGGAGAACCCCTGCTCGCTCTGCGCCAAAATGCGCCGGGGCGCGCTCAACGACGCCATAAAGCAAAAGGGAATCAACAAGCTGGCTCTGGGCCATCACTTTGACGATGCGGTGGAGACCTTCATGATGAGCCTGCTGTTTGAGGGGCGGATAAGCTGTTTTCGCCCGGTGACCTATCTGGACCGCTCCGGGGTGACCCAGATACGGCCTCTCATCTATGCCGGGGAGCAGAAGATAGCCAATCTGGCGGAGAGCCTCCAGGTGCCGGTGGTGGAGAACCCCTGCCCTCAGGACAAGGGCAGCAAGCGCTACGAGATAAAGCAGCTGCTGAAGACCCTGGGCGGGGACTACCCGGACATGAAGTCCAAGGTCTTTGGAGCCATGCAGCGTCTGCCCCTGCCGGGCTGGGAGCCCCGGCCTAATTGGAGACAGGCAAAATGAATTTAAAATAAAGCTCACGGCGGTCCAAAATAGGGCCGCCGTGAGCTTTGATATGGAGCTTTCAACTCAGCGCTGTGAGGAAAAGCCCAGTTCAGATTCCAGTTTGGAGAGCATGGAGCGGCGGGTGTCGGAGGCCTGAGAACTGTCCGGAGCTCCAGCCGAACCCATGGCTTGAAGATAACCCAGATAGAAGCTGTGGCGTAAAACGCTGTAGAGCTGTTCGTCCCAACAGGATTCCACCGAGGTAAGGCTTTCCCGGCAGCTTCTTGGCAGCTGAGCAGCCATAGACTCAAAGCTGCTGTTTATCGTCTGCTGCCTGATGTAATAAGTCTGATGTTCCGCCATGCCGGGCAGGGTCATTATCTTCTCCACCACCAGCTGCCGGAAAGGCTGCTCCACTGCTCCAGGGGAAAACAGCTGCACATAGAAAGCATGACAGCCTTGGAAGAAAACGAACTCAAAGGCGTACTTCATATTATCCCGGTAAAGAGCTTCTATTGTTTCCAGCTCAGCCAGCTGCTCTTGACTCATAAAAGGTTTCAGCGCGGTTTTCCCCTCTATATAATCTTCCCGTATCATTGTGCAATCCGCAGCCTTCATTTCCTGCTCATAGGCCGTCAGTAGACAATCCAGCAAGCGGTCATTGAACATAATCTCTCTCATGCCGGACAGTTCTGCTTTGATATCCATTTATATAACTCCTTTTCCTTTGTTGTTAGGTCAGCCGGTCCCTGGCGTACCCGAAAATTCGTACAGCAAAATCTTTATATGGTATTATACCACTGTGCAACTAATTAGACAAGACATTCTAGAACTTATAAAACAAAGCTATTAAAGCTAGACTACCCACAGTACGAAAATGTGGGAGGATAGACAGCCTATGGAGCAGTATGGGACGATAAAGATAAAGCTGGACCGGCTCATCAAGGACAGAGGGATGAGCAAGAACAAGCTGAGCCACCGGGCGGAGATGCAGCGCAGCCAGATAAACCGCTATTGCAGTAATACCGTTACCCGTCTGGATGTGGATGTGCTGGCCAGGCTGTGCACTGCGCTCAACTGCGGCATAGGGGAACTGCTGGAGTATGTTCCTCCTTGCCAGGATGAAAAAGCGGCAGAGGCAGGCCCGGGAGAAAAGGGCTGTTGAGGCAAAAAAAGGAAGTATTCGCCTGCGAATACTTCCTTTTTTTGTTTCAGGTTTGCGTTTAAGGCGGAGGGCTCAGGCCCTGTCGTGGCCGTAGCTGGCCAGCATACGGTCCTTCAGCTCCATGAGCTGGGGGGAGAGGTCCACGTAGTACTGGTGGGGAAAGTCAAAGCGCTTCACTTCCGGCCACAGGGTGCTGACATTGTAGGCACAGGAGGTCCTTATATCCCTCAGGTCGGGCAGTTCATAGACCAGCTCGCCGTTTTTGAATATGGGCACCAGCAGCTCTACGGCCCGGAAGTTTTTCATGGTCTTGCGTTTCCAGCGGTCGTGGGGATGGCAGATCTCCAGAGGCTGGGTGTCGTCCACGGTCTCGTTGTGGAGGCAGATGTAGTCCGCCTCGGCCATGCCGGTGTCCCGGTTGAAGAAACGATAGACCTTCTTGAAGCCGGGGTTCGTTATCTTGCCCACGTTTTCGCTGACTTTTATCTTGGGAATGATGTTCCCGCTGTCGTCTTCCACGGCACAGAGCTTGTAAACCCCTCCAAAGACGGGGTCGCTCTTGGCGGTGATGAGCCGCTCGCCCACGCCGAAGGAGTCTATCTTGGCTCCCTGGCGGATGAGCTCGGCGATGAGCCGCTCGTCCAGGGAGTTGGACACGGTGATGCTGCACTCGGTCCAGCCCGCCTCGTCCAGCATTTTTCTGGCCTGCTGGGTGAGATAGGCCATGTCACCGGAATCAAGACGGATGCCGCACTTGGTGATGCCCAGGGGCTTGAGGACCTCGTTGAAGGCCCGGATGGCGTTGGGCACGCCGGAGCGGAGAGTGTTGAAGGTGTCCACCAGCAGCACGGCATTGTGGGGGTAGGTGCGGCAGTAGCTGACGAAAGCTTCGTATTCCGAGTCAAACATCTGGACCCAGGAGTGGGCCATGGTCCCTGCGGCGGGGACGCCGTAGAGCTGGTCGGAGACGGTACAGGCGGTGCCGCCGCAGCCGCCGATAAAGGCGGCCCGGGCCCCGGTGACGGCTCCTGCAATGCCCTGGGCCCGGCGGGAGCCGAACTCCAGCACGGTGCGCCCCTCGGCGGAGCGGCAGATGCGGTTGGCCTTGGTGGCTATGAGGCTCTGGTGGTTGAACTCCAGCAGCATGTAGGTTTCCAGCAGCTGGGCCTGGATGGCGGGGGCCCGCACGGTTATCACCGGCTCGCCGGGGAAAATAGGCGTGCCCTCGGGCACGGCCCAGATATCGCCGGTAAAGCGGAAGGAACGGAGGTAGTCCAGAAATTCCGGCTTGAAGAGCTTGCGCCCGGCCAGATAGTTGATGTCCTCCTGGCTGAAGTGCAGATTCCTGACATAGTCCACTATCTGCTCCAGCCCGGCCATTATGGCGTAGCCGCCGCTGTCGGGGATGCTGCGGTAGAATATATCAAAATAGGTTATGCGGCTGTCCATGCCCTCGGCGAGATAGCCGTTACCCATGGTGAGTTCATAAAAATCGCATAGCATGGTAAGATTTATACCACTGCTGTTCTGCATAGGATCACTCCCTGTTAGAAATTGTATACCCATTATATATTCTGTCCAAAAATAAGGCAATAGGCTAAAAGGAGTGTTAAAATCTTGTCTTGATTTCAGGCGTATTTTTGGGCAGTTTTATTTTGATTATGGCCCAGTTTGTGTGTTGACTTTAACGAAAAATTATTATATCCTGATATGTGTTGAGGGTCGGATTTCAGAGGAGGTCCCATATGGAAAGAGATATTTTTGTCCCCGGCAGGACTGAGCTTGCCGGTAATCATACAGACCATCAGAGAGGCAGGATATTGGCCTCGGCAGTGGATCTGGGGCTGTTTGCGGGCTTCTGGCCCAGCGGCAGCAACCTCTGTCATATCGAGTCGGAGGGCTTCCCGGAGATCGATGTACGCACCACTCAACTGAATGTCCGTCCCGCCGAATTCGGCACTTCCATGGCACTGGTGCGGGGAGTACTGGCTGCCTTTCAGGAGCTGGGGCTGAATATAGGCGGCTTTGAGGCCCAGGTGCGCAGCAGCCTGCCTGCGGGCTCAGGCCTGAGCTCCTCCGCCGCCTTTGCAGTGCTGGTGGGCAGGATACTCAGCGAGCTCTTTAACGACGGCAAGGTGGAGCCCATAGTTCTGGCCAGGGCGGCCCAGCAGGCTGAAAACCAGTATTTCGGCAAGCCCTGCGGACTTATGAGCCAGCTGACCTGCGCCTACGGACATACTGTGTATGTGGACTTCAAGACCGGGGAGATAGAGCCTATACAGGCAGACTTTGCGGATATGGGCCTGGTCCTCTGCCTCACGGATACCGGCGGCAGCCATGCAGGACTGGACACCTCCTATGCCCGCATACCGGCGGACATGGTGTATATTGCAAATCTCTTTGACAAGGGCGTGCTCTCGGATGTGGACCCGGAGGAGTTCAAGGCCAAGGGCTGGGATGCCTCCAACCGGCCTGTGCGCCGGGCCATGCACTTCTTTGCGGAAAACGAGCGGGTGCCCAAAATGAGGGATGCTCTCAAGGCCGGAGACGGGGAGACCTACATGCGTCTGATGAACGAGTCCGGACGCTCCTCCGAGGAGCTGCTGAACAATATCATCACCTCCGCCACGGGGGATACCAAGCTCCAGCAGGGCCTGGAGCTGAGCCGTAAGCTGCTGGAGGGCGTGGGAGCCTGGCGTGTCCACGGCGGCGGCTTTGCCGGCTGTGTCCAGGCGCTGATGCCTATAGACAGCTTTGCCGGCTACAAGGCGGAGATGGAGCGCAGCTTCGGCCGCG
>CASFJB010000046.1 GCA_949294945.1 uncultured Eubacteriales bacterium | reverse complement strand
GCAGTGCGATGAGTTTTTTCATTTCATTTCCTCCATAAAATTTTTTATTCACGGCTTATGCCGGTGAACTTCCCGTAATTGTGAAAAACGGCAAAACTGACATATGTCAAAAGCTTTACGGCCCTTATATTCATGCATATTCCACAACTTTTGGCTAAGTATAGCACAGTATTTTTCCGATGTCAATTACGTATGAGTGGCACGAATTTCCAGTTTATTCTCCCGTTTCGCAGAGTGTTTATACATTAGGAAAGATTGTCATGGACGTAAACCGGTTTACAAACAGTAAAAAAAGACTTTCGCTTTGGTATCCGAAAGTCTTTTTTCCCAGAAAAAATTTTCTTATTCTTTTACCACATCCACGCTTTCCATGCCGTAATGCATAAAGAGCTCCACGGCTTCACGGCCTATGCGCTCTCCTGATACGGCGATGGGCACAGCCGGCGGGCAGGCCACAGCAGGCGCTCCGCATACACGCCCCAGGGCCTCCCTAACAGGGACGGTCTCCTGGGGAGAGAGCATGGCCCGGCGCACCGACATCACCTGCTCTCCCTTTGCCAGGGGCAGCGGCTCCGCTGCGGCGCATGGCGCCGGTGCGCTGCCCAGGGCCCTTTCCAGCCGCTCCAGCTCCTCTCGGCTGTTTGCCGGAGTGAACATCAGCACCAGATAGTCCCTGTCGGCGTGCTCGCACTCAATGCCCTTCTCTCTCAGCCTCCCGGCCAGCTCCCTGCCGGTGCAGCCCCCGGGGGCCCTGAGGCTGAGCCTCAGGGGGTCGGAGGGCTCCACCTTCCAGCTCCGGCTCCTGAGCCGGGCTTTCAGCTCTTCAATCTTCTCCACCGTCCCAGCCAGTTCTTTCCGGCAGTCCCCGGCCAGATAGGCATTGCACAGGTCCAGGGAGGCCATGGTGAGATAAGACGGGCTGGTGGAGCCAAACAGCGCCATGGCCTGCCGGGCGTTCCGGGCAAAAGCCGCCGGGGCCTTTTTGCTTATGTGCAGATAAGCCCCGCCGGTGAGCACCGGCAAAGTCTTATGGGCGGAGTCGCAGCAGATGTCCGCCCCCAAGTCCATGGGGTGCAGCGGGGACTCCAGAAAATGCAGGTAGGCCCCGTGGGCGTTGTCCACCGCCAGCAGGCTGCCCCGCTCATGGACAGCTTGGGCAATGGCCTCTATGTCCGCCAGGTTCCCCAGATAGTCCGGGCTGGTTATGTAAACCGCCGCAGGGGGCTCCGGCAGAGCGTCCATGGCCCGGGCCACACCTTCGGCGCATATGGGACAGCCCAGCAGGGAGCTGCTGTCCCCCTCCGGCCAGAGCCAGTCCGGCTGAAAATCCAGCAGGGCGGCGGCGTATATGAAGGCCTTGTGGACATTCCTGGCCGCCAGGATGACCGGGGCCATGCCCGGCTTCCGGTTTTGCAGTATCAGCTGGAGCATGGCCCTTATGCACTGGCTGGAGCCCTCGGTGGAATAGAGAGTGCGCCCGGTACCGAAAAGGCGGCGGGCATTCTCCTCGCTTTGGGCTATGATGCCCTCCGCTTCATAGAGGGAGTCCGCCCCGGCAATCTCCGTGATGTCCAGGGCTTCGCAGCCCAGGGGCCCTGTCCCCTTGTGGCCGGGCATATGGAAGCGGGCGGTGCCGGAGGCGGCATAGCTTCTCACAAAGTCGGCTATGGGGGTATCCATCAGTCCTGCCCCTGGCTCTCCGCCACTTTCATCATTATGGCGCACTCGATGCGCTTTTTGAACAGCTCGCAGCCCGCCTCGTAAACACCCTTTATGCTGCCGGTGGCGTGGTAGGCGTTGGCAGCGCAGCCGCCGGAGCAGTAGAGCCGGGCCCAGCAGCCGTCGCACTCCTTCCGGGCGTAGGCGTTGCAGGAGCGAAACTCATCTCTCAAGGCGGTGTTGGTGACTCCGTCCCAGATATTGCCCAGCTTGTACTTCTCCTCGCCTACGAACTGGTGGCAGGGGTAGAGGTCGCCCCAGGGGGTGACGGCCATGTACTCGGTGCCGGAGCCGCAGCCGGAGATGCGCTTATATATGCAGGGGCCCCCGGTGAGGTCCAGCATATAGTGGTAGAAGGTTATGGGCTTGCCCTCCTTCTCACGGCGGAGCATGTCCACCGCCAGCAGCTCGTACTGCCGCTTTACGACCTCTATATCCTCCGGGGTGAGGGCGGCGCTGTCTCCCGGGGTGCAGACCACCGGCTCCATGCTCAGCTCCGTGAAGCCCAGGTCCGCCATATGGAACAGGTCCTTTGTAAAGTCTGGATTTGCATGGGTGAAGGTGCCCCGCATATAGTAGTTCTTTCCGCCTCTGGCCTTAACCAGCTTCTGGAACTTGGGCACTATGCGGTCATAGCTGCCCTTGCCGGCATAGTCCACCCGCAGGGCGTCGTGTATCTCCTTGCGGCCGTCCAGGGACAATACCACATTGCTCATCTCCCGGTTGGCAAAGTCGATGACCTCGTCGTCAATGAGCATGCCGTTGGTGGTGAGGGTAAAGCGGAATTTCTTGTGGTGGGGTTCTTCCTGGGTGCGGGCATACTCCACCAGCCGCTTTACCACATCCCAGTTCATCAGGGGCTCTCCGCCGAAGAAGTCCACCTCCAGATTGGTGCGGCGGCCGGAGTTTTCGATAAGGAAGTCCAGGGCCCGCTTGCCCACCTCAAAGCTCATCAGAGCCCGCTCCCCGTGGTATTTGCCCTGGCTGGCAAAGCAGTAGGAGCAGTTGAGGTTGCAGGTGTGGGCCACGTGGAGGCACAGAGCCTTCACCACGTCCCCGGAGCGTTCCTTGAAGGTACCGGCCATTGCGGCAAAATTATCTGGAGTGTAGAGCTTGCCCGCCTTTTCCAGAGCCGCCACATCGGCTATGCAGGCGTAGAGCTCCTCCTCCGTCACGTCGCTGCGGTGGGCGTACTTTTCCAGCAGCTCCCCTACTATCTCCTCCGGGCTCTTCTCCTTATACATGGCTATTATATCGTAAGCCACCTCGTCCACGGAGTGGATGGAGCCGGAGCAGCTGTCCAGGACGATATTGTAGCCGTTGAGTTTATATTGGTGTACCATTCAGGGCACCCTCCCTATATGTATATTCAAAGATAAAAAGCGCCGCCCCGGGAGCGCTGTTGGAAGCGGGAAGCTCAGCTCCCCATTCCGGCAGCCCCTGAACAGGCGGCAGCTTTTTATTTTTCCAGAGTCAGCCTTTCACTCAGGCCTTCTCGTTCTCGCACTTCTGGTTGGCAACGCCGCAGCTGGTCTTGCAGGCAGACTGGCAGGAGGTCTGGCACTCGCCGCAGCCGCCGTTCTTGGCGCTCTGGCACAGGTCGCGGGTCTCAAGAGTCTTGATTCTTTCCATAGTTATATCTCCATTCTGTGACAATAGTTTAGGCAGCCTCCGCTGAACCGGGGCCGCTATACATTTTAAAAGTTTATCACAAGGCTGCGATAAAATCAAGTTTTTTGCTTGGGCTTTATACTTAAGGGCACAGGTAAAATGGACAGCAGTGCAAAAGCGCTTACCGCCATTTCTCGGTAGGTAAACCAGTGGTAGACATAGGAGTGGTTTCCCAAGAACCCATACCACACGAACGGTATCAGCGCCAGGAAAACTAGAGGAAGGCCATTGCACGCTATATCTGCTTTCAACTCATCTTCCTTATTTTTTGAAAATCTCTTAAACAAGGTGAACAATATATACAAGATGAAAGCTGCACCCGCCGGAGCTATAAAATGCCTTAAATTATCGCCTATGACCTCAAACAAACTAAGAGGAAAGCCTCCATTGTCCTTTATTGGTGAACGGAATAACGCTGTTTTCACCGCATCCAGAACAATATTGTTTCCGCCAATAATTGTGGCCAGTATCCATTTCCCGGCCCACACGCCTATATATCCTGTAAACCACCACGCCAGGGACTGAATTAGCATACGGATTTTTGCTTTTGTCTCAGCTTTGTCCGTGCATATCATAATTATGGACGGAAGGCCAAAAGTAGCCAGCGGCCAGGTAAGCAGATCGAAGAAACTGGTTGCGCAGCCTACGGCTGTGAAAAACATATACAGCTTGCATTTTGAATCATTAAAGGCATCCAATTTTATCAACATGTACAGTGAAGCCAGAGTAGCTACATAGTACACCGTAGAATACTGTATAGAACGCGCAATGGCAAATGGGTCAATGAGCAATATGGAAAGGATGTATGGTATGATATATCCACGAAGCCCCTTTCTTATCATTGCTATTATCAGGAATCCTGTACATATCGCCAGAAGCGCAGCGTTGACGAGCCTTATCTGCCCATAATTCATCATCCAAAGTGCCGGTTTGAGAAAAAGCAGGTATCCATGCCAGAATCTCTCAAAAGCAACGGTAACCGCCGCCGTCCCTTCTCCATAGCAGGAAATAAGGCTTACAACCGTATCTTCTCCTGGGGAGAGGGAATATCTATAGACATTTATGCTTTTGTCGATTATGCTCTCGTCCCCGGAATATGCCGCGCTGAGAAGCATTAATGCGTCTGTATAATTATCTAATCGGGTTTCCACGCCCATAATGTCGCTTACCGGTCCGCTGCCTTCTCTTTGAAAAGTCTCTACAGATTCCGACAAGTGCTTTTCCATATTATCCGTTGGAATTACATACACAGCCAATAGGGCTGCAAAACCGATTGCGATTGAGGACAGCACTACCGCCGCCGTCCTTCCGCCTTGCTTAAGCAGTCTTATATCCCCGCTGACATCTGCTTTACAGCAGCCCGGGACAATACACAGCAGCGAAAAGATGGAAACAGACAAGGTACGGTATGTAAAGAAATTGTGGACGTAGGAGTGGTTGCTCAAAGCAAGATACCAAAGGAACGGCAGCAGGGCTTGGACTGCAAGCGGCAGCCAATATGACTTTGGATATTTGTCCCGTCCGGGCGATGCCAATCTGTAAATAATTGCAAAGAATGCGTATATTATTCCAAACCTTGCCAGTGGAGAATCAAAGTGACTACATATAGCCTTGAACAACTCCGCATATTTAAATTCGCGACCATATCCGTCCACAGTTGAGGTTCGTGTCATGATTGAGCCAATAACGGAGGTAATAACGTCACTGTAACCAAACAGAACGCTCACCAGCCATTTTCCTGCCCACATACCGCCATATCCCACGGCCCAGGAAATGAAAATAAGGCTTAGTTTTTCCATTTTTGGCTTTAGGCCTTCAGTGTTGCCACATAGCCACAAAGCAGCCGGAATACCAAATGTTGCCAGAGGCCATGTCAGAAAGTCAAAATAGCTGGTAGCGCAGCCTACAATGCAGAAAGCTCTCCCGCTTGAGAAGAAGTATCAAAGAAGCTGCATTAAGTATGTAATATACCGTGGAGAACTGTAATGACTGAGCTATTGCCGTTGGATCAATCATCCCCCAAACAAATATGTAGGGGATGATCAATCTTTTCATTCCCTTGAAATACATGACTGAAACAAGGGACAAAGCGCTGACAAGCATCAAGACAGTATTGATAATTCGAATCTGCCCATAATCCAGGAACATCAGCGCCGGTTTAAGCGTAAGCAAATAACCATGCCAATATTTTGCATACCCGCTTGAAAATGGTTCAATGTTTCCGTCTCCATAGAAGTCTACTATTGTCTTTGCCGGGCTTGTTCCATAGTCATAGTAACGTGCGTTTATAGTCCGGTCAATTATATCGTCTCCACGGGGATTTGAAGCTGTAAGGAGCATAATTGCATCCGTAAAATTATCCAGGCGGCTCTCTACACCAATAGGACTGCCATATGTATAGTAGTTCCCCTCCCGGCGGAAGATCTCCACCGAGTCGGCAATATTTTCTTCCATAGGTCCAGTTGGTAGGGAATAGACCGCAAGAAGCAATATAAAGCCCAAAGATATCAGTGCACTTATAAGTATGCAGAGTTTAAGCCCAAGTCTGATATATCCTTTACTCATTTACAGTCACTCCCTCGGGCGATGATTTTTACTTCCCTATCCAGCTCTCGTCGGAGGGATTGTTGCGGAAGGCGATGAGGCGCTGCACGTCCTCGGGCCTTATATAGCCCTCCTCCGCGGCGGCGGCGGCCACCACATCAAAATTGGTAAGGGAGATGTTCTTCACATTGGCGGCAGCCAGGCGCTCCAGGCCCTTCTTCATGCCGTAGGTGAAGATGCTCACCACTCCCAGCACATCTGCCCCGGCTTCGCGAAGCACATCCACCACTTCCAGTACGCTTCCACCGGTAGAAATGAGATCTTCCACCACAACCACTTTCTGGCCCGGTTCCAGGCGGCCCTCTATCTGGTTCTGGCGGCCGTGGTCCTTGGCCCCGGAGCGCACATAGCCCATGGGCATATTCAGCAGATGGGCGGTGATGGCTGCGTGGGCAATGCCGGCGGTGGAGGTGCCCATGAGCACCTCAGCCTCGGGGTAATTCTCCTTTATCAGTTGGGCCAGGCCCTGCTCCACATCCAGGCGCACTTCCGGTGCGGTGAGGGTCAGGCGGTTGTCGCAGTACACGGGGCTCTTGATGCCGCTGGCCCAGGTGAAGGGCTCGTCGGGGCGGAAGAACACCGCCTTGATCTTCAGCAGGTCTTTTGCAATTTTCTTTTCCATCATCCTACAAACTCCTTTACGCATCTGTTGTACGCCTCCACCGGGTCGGCGGCGGCGGTTATGGGACGGCCCACCACGATATAGTCGGAGCCCAGTTCCCTGGCCTTTGCAGGGGTGGTCACCCGCTTCTGGTCTCCTGCGTCCCCGTCGGCAAAGCGGACGCCGGGGGTGACGGTGACAAAGCTCTTGCCGCAGGTCTCGTGGACCTTGCCCGCCTCCAGGGGGGAGCAGACCACGCCGTCCAGCCCCGCCTCCATTGCGGTGCGTGCGTAGCTCATGACCACCTGGTCCAGGGGCTTTTCAATGAGCAGCTCCTTCTCCATGCTCTCCTGGTCGGTGGAGGTGAGCTGGGTGACGGCTATGAGCAGGGGGCGGCTGCCGTCGGGCCGGGTCAGGCCCTCCAGAGCTGCCTTCATCATGGCGGAGGTCCCGGCGGCATGGACATTGCACATGTCCACATCCAGGCCGGAGAGCACGGTCATGGCTTTTTTCACGGTGTTGGGGATGTCATGGAGTTTCAGGTCCAGGAAAATTTTATGGCCCCGGGCCTTTATCTGCCGGACTATCTCCGGGCCCTCGGCATAGTAGAGCTCCATGCCTATCTTCACAAAGGGCTTGCGCTCTTTGAACTTATCCAGGAAAGTGAACACCTGCTCTGCGCTGCTGAAGTCGCAGGCCACGATAACGTCTTTACCCATGTATTGCTCCTCCTATTATTTCTCTCAGTGAACTTATATCGTACTTTTCCATTACTGCGGGCAGCCGGTTTATAATGTCCCGGCAGACGAAGGGATTCACCAGGTTTGCGGCCCCCACTTCCACGGCGGTAGCCCCTGCCAGCATCATCTCTATCACGTCCTCGGCCCGGGAAACTCCCCCTACGCCGATGACCGGCACTTTTACCGCCTGGGCCACCTGGTACACCATGCGCAGGGCCACGGGGAAAATTGCCGGGCCGGAAAAGCCGCCGGTGCGGTTTGCCACCACGGGCCGCCGGGTCTTAAGGTCTATGCGCATACCCAGGAGGGTATTTATAAGGCTTATACCATCGGCCCCCGCCTCCTGGCATGCCAGGGCAATTGACACGATGTCGGTGACGTTGGGGCTGAGCTTCACTATCACCGGCTTGCGGCACACGGCCTTCACCGCTCTGGTGACCTCCGCCGCCGCCTCCGGGCAGGTGCCGAAGCTCATGCCGCCGCCGTGGACATTGGGGCAGCTGACGTTCACTTCCAGCCAGCCCACCTGCTCACACTTGTCCAGCTTCTCGCAGCTGTACACATAATCCTCTACGGAAAAACCGCTGACATTGGCCATGACCTTCTTATGGAAGACCCGGGCCAATTTCGGCAGTTCCTCCTCTATGACCTTATCCACTCCCGGGTTTTGAAGTCCCACGGAGTTTATAAGGCCGGCGGTACACTCGGCGATTCTGGGAGTGGGGTTTCCGAAGCGGGGCTCCCTGGTAGTGCCCTTGAAGGAAAAGCTGCCCAATACATTTATATCATAAAGCTGCGCAAATTCATAGCCGTATCCGAAAGTTCCGCTGGCGGGGATGACGGGATTTTCCAGCTCTATTCCGCAGAGGGAGACTTTCATGTCCGCCATTTTATCTCCTCCTTCACAAGCACCGGGCCCTCCCTGCATATACGCTTTACTCCATACAGAGTCTCGCAGGAGCAGCCCATGCAGGCGCCGAAGCCGCAGCCCATGCGCTGCTCAAAGCTGAACTGCCCCGATGTAGTGGAGCAGTCGCTGACCGCCTTGAACATTGCCTCCGGGCCGCAGGTATAGAAGTAGCTGTAGCTAAGGCCTTCCATGGCCTTTGTCACATAGCCCTTTATGCCCAGACTGCCGTCCTCGGTGCAGACGCTGACTTCACAGCCCAAGGCCTTGAACTTGTCCACATACACCGCCTGCTCCTTTGAGGCAAAGCCCAGGATGACCCGGACCCTCTTGCCCTCTTTTATCAGGGTCTTTGCCAGGGCGTAAAGAGGGGTGAAGCCCATGCCGCCGCCAATGAGCAGCGGAGCGTCTCCGGCCAGGGCGGTATCGAAACCGTTGCCAAGGCCCGTGAGCACATCCAGGCTGCCCTTTTCCATTTTGGACAGCAGCTCCGTACCCCGGCCCTGGATACGGTACACCACGGTGAAGCCGCTTCCGTCCCAGTCGCAGACGGAGAGGGGGCGGCGGAGAAAGCAGCCCTCCACCTGTATATTCACGAACTGGCCCGGGCGCACTATGGCCCCGGTATCTCCCCCCAGGCGCAGGGACATGATGTCCCTTGCCAGGGGGAGGTTTTCCACTATCTCAAACTTTCTCTGTTTCATGGCTCTCCTCAGGAATCTATGGTGGAGATACGAAGGGTGGTCTCCTCCAGCACATCCAGCAGCACTCTCACGGTGTCCAGGGCGGTGAACATGGTGACGTTATTCTCCGTTGCGGCGCTGCGTATCTTGAAGCCGTCGGTCAGCTGGCCCATGGAGCCCAGGTCCTGGGTGTTGATGACATAGGCGATATGGCCCTGGCGCAGGGACTCCAGTATCTCGTTGCTGCCGTCCCTTATCTTTTTCAGCACGTGGGTACGGATGCCGTTCTCCTTCAGGAAGCGGGCGGTGCCCTCGGTGGCCTCTATGTTGAAGCCCAGGTCATAGAAGCGGCGGATAAGGGGCAGGGCCTCCTCCTTGTCCTTGTCCGCCACGGTGGCAAACACCGTGCCGTAGTTCTGCAGGTGGGTGCCGGAGGCCTGGAGGGCCTTGTACAGGGCCCGGTTCAGCTTGTCGTCATAGCCTATGGCCTCGCCGGTGGACTTCATCTCCGGGGACAGGTAGGCATCCAGGCCACGTATCTTGTTGAAGGAGAACACCGGGACCTTCACGTACCAGCGATCCTTCTCCTTGGGGTATATATCGAAGATGCCCTGTTCTTTCAGGCTCTTGCCCATGATGACCTCGGTGGCGATATCCGCCAGGCTGTAGCCGGTGGCCTTGGACAGGAAGGGCACGGTGCGGGAGGAGCGGGGGTTGACCTCGATGATGTAGACTCTGTCGCTTCTGTCCACGATGAACTGGATATTATAGAGGCCCACGATGCCTATGCCCAGGCCCAGCTTCTTGGCGTACTGGAGCACCACGCCCTTCACCTTGTGGGAGATGGAGAAGGTGGGATAGACGCTTATGGAGTCGCCGCTGTGGATGCCGGTGCGCTCCACCAGCTCCATTATGCCGGGGACGAACACGTCCCTGCCGTCGCAGATGGCGTCAACCTCTATCTCCTTGCCGATGATGTACTTGTCCACCAGCACCGGCTTGTCCACGTCCACCTCCACGGCGGTCTTGAGATACTGGCGCAGCTGCTGCTCGTTGGCAACTATCTGCATGGCCCGGCCGCCCAGCACGAAGCTGGGACGCACCAGCACGGGATAGCCTATGCTCTCGGCGGCCTTTACGCCGTCCTCTATATTGGTGACGGCCCGGCCTTCCGGCTGAGGAATGTCCAGCTGTTCCAGGATATGCTCAAAGCTGTCCCGGTTCTCGGCCCGCTCTATGGCCTGGCAGTCGGTGCCGATTATCTTCACTCCCCGCTCCATAAGGGGCTGGGCCAGGTTGATGGCGGTCTGGCCGCCCAGGGAGGCGATGACGCCCTCCGGCTTTTCAAACTCTATGATGTTCATGACGTCCTCGGCGGTGAGGGGCTCGAAGTAGAGCTTGTCGGCAGTAGTGTAGTCGGTGGAGACGGTCTCCGGGTTGTTGTTTATGATGATGGCCTCATAGCCGGATTTCTTAATGGTGGTGACGGCGTGGACGGTGGAGTAGTCGAACTCCACGCCCTGGCCTATACGGATGGGGCCGGCGCCCAGCACCACTATCTTCTTTCTGTCTTCCAGACGGGAGGAATTCTCTCTGCCGTAGGAGGAATAGAAGTAGGGGATGTAGGCGTTGGTGTGGCAGGTGTCCACCATGGGGTAGCTGGGGAAGAGTCCCATCTCACGACGGAGATTGAACACATCCAGCTCCTTCTCCTTCCAGAGCCGGGCAATGTACTTGTCGCTGAAGCCCATCTTCTTGGCCTGGGTGAGGATATCCCGGTCGCCGGGCTTTGCCGCCAAGGTCTTTTCCATGTCCACTATCTTCTTTATAGACTCCAGGAACAGGGGGGTTATCATGGTCACTTCATAGAGTTTATCTATGCTCACGCCACGGCGCAGCAGCTCCGCTGCGGCAAAGATGCCGTCGTCCCTGAACTGGCCCAGGTATTCCAGGATCTCCTCCGTATCCATGGTGTCGAACTTGGCCAGGTGGAAGTGGCAGACTCCTATCTCCAGGGAGCGCACGGATTTCAGCAGGCACTCCTCCAGGTTTGCGCCTATGCCCATGACCTCGCCGGTGGCTTTCATCTGGGTGCCCAGCACATTGGGAGCGGTAGCAAACTTATCGAAGGGGAAGCGGGGCATCTTGGCCACCACATAGTCCAGGCTGGGCTCGAAGGCGGCGTTGGTGTTGGCTATGGCAATATCCTCCAGGGCCATGCCCACGGCTATCTTGGCGGTTACTCTGGCTATGGGGTAGCCGCTGGCCTTGGAGGCCAGAGCGGAGGAGCGGGAAACTCTGGGGTTGACCTCGATAAGGTAGTATTCGCTGGAATTGGGGTTGAGAGCGAACTGCACGTTGCAGCCGCCCTCGATCTTCAGGGCGCGGATTATCTTGATGGCGCTGTCGTTGAGCATCTTCAGATCGTGGTCATTCAGGCTCATGATGGGGGCCACCACTATGGAGTCGCCGGTGTGCACGCCCACGGGGTCCACGTTCTCCATGCCGCAGATGGTTATGGCATGGTCGTTGGAGTCACGCATGACTTCAAACTCTATCTCCTTGTAGCCCTTGACGCTCTTTTCAATGAGCACCTGGTGCACGGGAGAGAGCTTGAAGGCGTTGTTGCCGATATCCTCCAGCTCCTCCTCATTGTTGGCAAAGCCGCCGCCGGTGCCGCCCAGGGTGAAGGCGGGACGCAGCACAACAGGATAGCCTATCTCTCTGGCGGCGGCTCTGGCCTCCTCCAGGCTGTAGGTTATCTGAGAGGGTATGGTGGGCTCGCCTATGGACTGGCACAGCTCCTTGAACAGCTCCCTGTCCTCGGCTTTCTCTATGCTCTCGCTGCTGGTGCCCAGCAGCTCCACCCGGCATTCCTTCAATACGCCCTTCTTCTCCAGCTGCATGGCCAGGTTCAGACCGGTCTGGCCGCCGATGCCGGGGACTATTGCGTCGGGCCGCTCGTAACGGAGGATCTTGGCAATGTACTCCAGGGTCAGGGGCTCCATATAAACCTTGTCGGCAATGGTGGTGTCGGTCATGATGGTGGCAGGGTTGGAGTTGCAGAGTACCACCTCATAGCCCTCTTCCTTCAGAGCCAGGCAGGCCTGGGTGCCGGCATAGTCGAATTCCGCCGCCTGGCCGATGACTATGGGGCCGGAGCCGATGATGAGTATCTTCTTGATGTCTGTTCTCTTTGCCATTTCAGTTCCTCCGTAAAAACATTCTCGCTTGTTTGCTCTTGTGTGTCTGTGTATCTTATCTATTATAAACGGCTTTGCCGTTATAAACGGTCATGTGGCAGCGTCCCCGCACGTGCCAACCCTGGAAGGGGGTTGCCCGGCCCAGAGATTCAAACTCCGCCGGGTCTATCCGGTAGCTGTCCCCCAGATCCCACAGGGAGAACTCCTCACCCATGGGGATGTTGAAGCGCCGCCTGGGATTCCAGCACATCAGCTCCAGCAGCTTTTGCAGGCTTATATCCCCGGTGAGCACCAGGTTGGTGTACAGCAGGGGGAAGGCGGTCTCCAATCCCACGATGCCGAAGGCGCTGTTATCCAGGCCCCGGGATTTCTCCTCCTCAGAGTGGGGGGCGTGGTCGGTGGCGATGATCTCAATGGTGCCGTCTTTGACGCCCTCTATGAGAGCCAGCCTGTCCTCCCGGCTGCGCACCGGCGGATTCATTTTAAAGCGGCCGTCCTCCTGGAGCATGCTCTCGTCCAGCAGCAGATAGTGGGGGGCGGTCTCGCAGCTCACATCCAGGCCCTTGGCCTTGGCCCGGCGGATGAGCTCCACGCTCTCCTTGGTGGACACATGGCACACATGGTAAGCGCAGCCGGTCTTTTCCACCAGCTTCAGATCCCGCTCCACCTGGGCGTATTCGCTCTCGGAGCAGATGCCCTTGTGGCCGTGGGCTCTGGCGTAGTCCCCGTCGTGGATGCAGCCGCCCTTCAGCAGAGAGTTGAGCTCGCAGTGGGCCACGATGAGCTTGCCCAGAGCCTTAGCCTTGAGCATGGCCTGCTCCATGAGCTCCTGGCTCTGGACGCCCCGGCCGTCGTCGGAAAAGCCCGCCACATAGGGGGCCAGGGCCTCCATGTCCGAAAGCCGCTCTCCCTTCTCCCCGGCGGTAATGGCGGCATAGGGCAGCACCTTTACCGTGGCGTCCCTGTTTATGAGCTCCAGCTCCTTGTCCAGGTTCTCCATACTGTCCGGCACCGGGTTCAGGTTGGGCATGGCGCACACGGCGGTAAAGCCACCGGCAGCGGCGGCGGCACAGCCTGTAGCCATGGTCTCTTTATAAGAAAATCCCGGCTCTCTGAAATGCACATGCACATCACAAAAACCGGGAAAAATACTGTATCTGTCATTGTCAAAACCAAAGGAACGGCCCTCCAAAGAGAACATCTGTCCCTTGGGAGCCTTGTACTTATCCAGCTTGAAGCTAAGCTTGTTGTCCTTCATTCTGCATCCTCTCCCCAGCCCCCTGCACTGCAAAGGGTCTGAACACACAGAAACAGACGCAGCCACAGCCGCGTCCATCCTACTGCCTTTGACAGGCCGACGCCAAATGTCAGCCGCAATTTTTAGACATTATACCATATATTTTCCCCTTGTCAACAGTTCTTAACAAGAATATTGGAAAGATCTGTAATATTCTTAAGAAAAACTGCTCCAAAGCTTAAGCAATGCAGGCTTTTCCGGCGTTTCCCCAACTCCGCTTAATTAATCTTAAGTATTAATTTACAATTATGTCTTTTATTTTGCCCGGGCTTGGGTTATAATGTAGCCACTCTGTAATAAAGGATGGCGATTGTCATTAGCAAGAACATAAAGCTGGTGCTGGTCCTGCTGTGCCTGGTTTTCCTGTGCGTGTTTGGATTCAGCGCCTATAAGATCATAAGTACCCTCAACGGCTACAAGGTCGCCGAGGAAAATTATAACGCAATGAGCCAGCAGTACGTCACCACCACCGAGACCACTCCCAAGCCCTCCCCCGCCGAAGGCGAGGAGGATACTGAGGAGGAAGAGGTGGAGGTCTCCCCCATCAGCGTGGACTTTGCGGCTCTCCAGGCGGAAAACCCCGAAGCCGTGGGCTGGATCTACTCCCCCAACACCGTTATCAATTACCCCATTGCCCACACCGAGGACAACTTCACCTATCTGGATCACCTGCTCAGCGGTGAATACAACGCCAACGGCACCATATTCGTTGACTGTCAGGACAATCCGGACTTCTCAGGCAAGAACACCCGCGTCTATGGCCACAACATGAACGACGGTTCCATGTTCGCAAGCCTCCGCAATTACCGCGATGCCGAGTATTACCCCGAGCATCCCTGCCTCTACATAAGCACCCCTCAGAAAAATTTCCGTCTGGACCTCTTTGCCGGTCTGGTGACCGAGCCCGACTCCTATGTCTACGCCACCCAGTTTGATGCCGACGAGCAGTTCCTGGCCTATATCGAAAGCGCCAAGGCCGAGTCCACCTTTGAAAGCGACGTAGAGGTAAGCCTGGAGGATCAGATAGTCGTCCTCTCCACCTGCACTTATGAGTTTGACGACGCCCGCTATGTGGTCATCGGCAAGCTGGTGGAGATACAATAAAAGCGGTTTCAGCAACACAAGTCCCGCCGGGAGACCCCGGCGGGATATTTTTTGCCATATAGCTTTACACAATCCAAAACATCCGGCACGCTCAACCACTGGTCAGCTCTTCGCTTCTGTGCTCGCCGGTGACGGAGTAGATCGCCCACTCGGCGATGTTGGTGGCGTGGTCGCCTATGCGCTCAAAGTATTTGCCGGTCATCAGCATGTCCAGGGCATAGCCGCCCAGGTCCGGTCCGGCAACAATGATATCCACAAGGCTTTTCTTCACTTTTTCAAAATAGCCGTCCACCAGCTCGTCCCGGGCTATGACCTGAGCTGCCAGCTCAGTGTCCTGCCGCAGATAAGCGTCAACACTGTCCGTTACCATCTGGATGACGGCTCTGGCCATGTGGCCCAGCAGCTCCGTCTCCGGCCTGGGTCCCGGGGCCATGGAGGAAACTATCTCGGCAATATCCTCCGCCTGGTCCCCTATGCGCTCCATGTCCGTTATCATTTTCAGGGCGGCGGATATCTGCCGCAGGTCCCCGGCCACAGGCTGCTGGCGCAGCAGCAGCTTCAGGCAGATGTTTTCCACATCCCGCTCCTTTTGGTCCAGGGCCGCGGATATGGGCGGCACCCTGGCTGCCAGCTCCCTGCTGTCTTCCGACAGGGCCTTTGCCGCCAAGGCGATCGCCTCCTGACATAGCACGCCCATTTCCCTCATCTCGCCCCCCAGCAGCCGCAGCTGCCGGTCAAAATCAGTTCTCATCAGCCGAACCTCCCTGTGATGTAGGCTTCCGTCCGCTTGTGGGCGGGCCTGGAGAATATGGTCTGGGTATCGCCGAACTCCACCAGTTCCCCCAGGAGGAAAAAGGCGGTATAGTCGGATATGCGCAGGGCCTGCTGCATGTTGTGGGTGACCATGATAACGGTATAGCGGTTTTTCAGCTCCATGGCCAGCTCCTCTATCTTTGAGGTGGAGATGGGGTCCAGGGCGCTGGTGCTCTCGTCCATGAGCAGCACCTGGGGCTCCACCGCCAGGGCCCGGGCTATGCATATGCGCTGCTGCTGGCCGCCGGAGAGGCCCAGGGCGCTTTTGTTCAGCCGGTCCTTCACCTCGTCCCAGATGGCCGCATCCCTCAGGGAGCGCTCCACTATCTCGTCCAGCCGGGCCCGGCTCCTTATGCCGTGGGTCCTGGGGCCGTAGGCTATGTTGTCATAAATGCTCATGGGGAAGGGATTGGCCTTCTGGAACACCATGCCTATCTCCTTGCGCAGGCCGGTCACGTCCACGTCCTTTCCGTAGATATCCTGCCCCTTATACAGCACCTGTCCCTCTATCCTTACTCCGGGCACAAGATCGTTCATCCGGTTAAGGGTCTTGAGGAAGGTGCTCTTGCCGCAGCCGGAGGGGCCTATAAGGGCGCTTATCCGGTGGGCAGGGATGTCCAGAGAGACATCCTTCAGGGCATGGTTCTCCCCGTAGTACAGATTCAGTTTCTCAGAGCGTATCACGCTCTTTTCGGTATGGCTGTCACACATTTCAGTTTCTCCCGCTCTCAGCGTTTTTTCAGCTTTTTCCCCGTCAGTTTGGCGGCAATATTTATAAGGAAAGCTATCACCAGCAGCACCACCGCCACGGCAAAAGCGGAGTTGAAGTCCGCCCGCTCCTTGGCGTAGTTGTACAGGGCCACGGTGAGGGTGGCTCCGGAGCTGTCGAAGAGGCTTTCAAAGAACTCTACGGGAGTATCGCCGTATTTGGCCAGGCGCATGCCCATGCCCGCCGTGAACATCAGCACGGCGCTCTCCCCCACTATACGCCCTACCGCCAGGATGCAGCCGGTGACTATTCCGTCCACGCTGGAGGGCAGGACCACAGTGCGCACCATGTGCCACTTGCCGCCGCCCAGGGCCAGGGAGCCCTCCCTGTAGCTCTGGGGCACCGTTTTCAGAGATTCCTGGGTGGTGCGGATGATGGTGGGAAGAGTCATCATCACCAGGGAAAAGGCCCCCGCCAGCAGGCTGGTGCCCAGGCTCATGAACTGGCAGAAAACCATGACGCCCACCAGGGCAAAGATTATGCTGGGCATTCCCGACAGGGTCTCCGTTGCAAACTCTATTGCGGAGACCAGCTTTTTATTTGCGGCATACTCCGTCAGGTATATTGCGCTGCCCACACCCAGAGGCAGCACGATTATCAGCGTGGCTATCACCACATACAGGGTGTTTATCAGGGCTGGAAGTATGCCCTCTATGCCCTTGATGACGCTCTCCTCACTGGAGAGAAACTGCCAGCTCAGATGGGGTATGCCCTTGAAAAGGATATAGCCCATGAGCAGCACCAGCAGGGCGCACACAAGGAGCGCCGAGGAATACAGCAGGGCGCGCATGCCCAGGTCATAGGCCCGGCGCCGGGAGGACAGGCCCCGGCTTATAGACAGGTTTTTCTCCTCCACCTCAGTTTCCCTCCTTGCCGCTCTTTTTCAGAAACAGTCTGAGCAGGGCGTTTATCAGCATTATGAACAGGAAGAGCACCAGGCCTATGGAAAACAGGGCCTGGCGGTGCAGCCCTCCGGCGTAGCTCATCTCACCGGCAATGGCAGTGGTGAGAAACTTCACGCTCTTCAATAGCCCCGGCAGATTTGCCACGTTCCCAGCTACCATGAGTATTGCCATGGCCTCGCCTATGGCCCGGCCCACGCCCAGCACCACCGCAGCGGCTATGCCGCTTTTGGCCGCCGGGGCCGACACCCGGAAGTAGGTCTCCAGCTCCGTGGCCCCCAGGGCCAGACTGGCCTCCTCGTACTCCTTTGGCACCGCATCCAGAGCCGTTTCCGACACGGAGATTATACTGGGCAGTATCATCACCGCCAGCACTATCACCGCCGCCAGCAGGCTGTCTCCCGCCGGCAGGCCGAAGAGCTGGCGTATCCCCGGCACCAGCACCATCATGCCCACCAGGCCGTACACCACGCTGGGTATGCCCGCCAGCAGGTCCACCACCTCCCTGATGACCGCCGCCGGTCCTGGCCGGGCCACCTTGGAGAGGAACACCGCCATAAGGAAGCCTATGGGCACGCCGATGACTATGGCCCCGGCGGTGCCGTAGATACTGGTGAGTATCATGGGCAAAATGCCGTAGGCCGGATTCCCGCTCTTGTTGGCAGGGTCCCAGTCCGTCCCGAAGAAGAAGTTGGCAAAGCCCACCTGTCTTATGGCGGGGATGCCGGAGATTATGAGATATACGGATATTATCAGCACAAAGGCCACGGCCACCAGGCCGCAGAGCAGGAAGAGGGCGTTCATGGCCTTCTCTCCGGCCTCTCTCAAAGCCCTCAGGGCCCTGGCCCTTTTTAGGGCTGGGGCCACGGCGGCCTCCCCGACGGGGCTTCTCTCTCCCGCCTCCCTAAGTCCGGCCATCTGTCTATTCTCCCCTTTCAGCCACATTGCTTGGTTCAAGTCTCTTTTCCTTTCCGTACCGGAGAGCTCCGGGTTTTGCACATCCCGGGCCCCGGCCTCAGGCAGGGCTCAGGCCCCCGTATATCCGGGGGCCCTTGCTGCTGTCCTATGTACTGCGGCTCAGCCGTTGGCGCTGACGGCACCGGCGGCGGCGATGATGTCCGCCACTTCGGCGCTCATGGCGTAGTCCAGGAAGGCCTGGGCGGCGGCGCTGAGCTCAGTGCCATCAACGGTGACTATCACAAAGGGGCGCTGGATGGCGAAGCTGCCGTCGGCTACGGTCTCTTCGGTGAGGGTCACGCCGTTGACTGCTACGGCCACCACAGTGTCATCCACGGCGGAGAGGCTGGCGTAGCCGATGGCGTTGGGGTTGGAGGCCACGTTGCCGATGACGTCGCCGGTGGAGCTGTACTCGTTGAGGTAGA